>CAZWZG010000112.1:0-3248 GCA_964638245.1 uncultured Rhodobacterales bacterium | reverse complement strand
GCAGCGTCTCGGCCTGTCTTGCGCGCAAGACGGGCGATGTCTCGACCAGATGGATCTCTGCCGCCCCCACAAAGCCCGGAACAACTCCCGCCGACCGCAGGATATCCGCCATAAGCGTCCCGCGCCCCGGCCCAAGCTCGGCCAGAACAAAGCGCTCCGGGCGACCATCCTCGACCCAAAGGCTGGCCAACCACAGCCCGATCATTTCGCCAAACATCTGGCTGATCTCGGGCGCGGTCGTGAAATCGCCCTGTGCACCCAGCGGGTCCTTCTTGCGATAGTAGCCGTGCTCGGGGTGCCCAAGACAAATGGACATATAGTCGGCCAGCGTCATCGGCCCGCCATCGCGGATCTGTTCGGCGATCAGCGCACCAAGGGGTGTCACGCGGCCCGCCGTCGCGCGATGATCAGGATCGCGAGGCCAAGCAGGATCATCGGCAGGGACAAAAGCTGGCCCATCGTCACGCCGAGCGGCCCCGCGGTCAGCACGAAGCCAATGGGATTGTCCGGCGTGATGAATTGCGCATCCGCTTGCCGGAAGAACTCGACAATGAACCGTCCCATCCCGTACCCGGCCAGAAACAGACCGCAGATCGCGCCGGGAATCTTGAGCCATCCCCGCATCCAGACAAGCCAGATCAAAGCCAACCCCAACAACAGCCCTTCAAGACCGGCTTCGTAGAGCTGTGACGGATGCCGCGCGCAGGGTTGATCAAAGCCGGGACATATCTGCGACCTCGGATCTGGAAAGATCACGCCCCAAGAGACATCCGTCGGACGCCCCCAAAGCTCTCCATTCACGAAGTTCGCGACCCGGCCAAGCAATATGCCCGGCGGCGTCGCCAGCGCCAGAAGGTCCGCAATGCTCGCCACGCTGACCTGGCGGCGATAACAGAACAGCAGGCCAGCGACCGCGACGCCGATAAGCCCGCCATGGAACGCCATCCCGCCCCGATTGATCAGCGGAATCTCAAGCGGGTTTTGGATGTAATAGCCGGGTTGATAAAAGAACACGTAGCCCAGCCGCCCGCCAATGATGATGCCCAGAACGACGTAGGTCACGAGGCTTTCGACCTCGGAAGGGCTCATGATCGGCGTGTTTTCCCGCCAAAGCCGGGGCACCTTGAGCGCGCGCCAAACCAGAAATGCCCCGATTCCGATGCCCACCAGATAGGCCAGCGCGTACCAACGCGGCGCGATGGTGACCCCGAAAAGCTCGATCGAGAAAATCTCGGGCGCGATGGCAGGAAAGGTGATGGCAAAAAGCATGGCCCCTATGGGCCTCGGCCCCGCGGCAATGTCAACCTTGCCGGGGCGGGCTTGCACACATATGTGTATGACAACGTTACAGGAGATCGCCCCATGCAATCGCGCAACAAAATCCTCGACGATCTGTCGCAGCTTGCCACGAACGCCATGGGTGTCGCGCAAGGCGCGCGCGAAGAGGCCGAAACGGCGATGAATTCGATGATTGATCGCTGGCTTGCGGATCGTGACTTTGTCACGCGCGAGGAATTCGATGCCGTGCGGGCGATGGCCCAGAAGGCGCGTGAAGAAAACGCGGCCCTCGAAGCGCGCATTGCTGCTCTGGAAGGCAAGGGCAAGAAGTAGGCCAAAATCGGCCTCTCACGTTAGGCTTTATTAAGAAAGTATTACCGTCGGCAGGGCGTGGTCCCCCGAGCGGTCGATTTCTGTGCATAAGTCAGCGCCGCACCCAAAATTCATCATTTTATGCTTTACAGGTCCGGCCAGAAGGCACACCATATGTAGTAAGGGCGGAGGCAAAGATCGCCGCACCTTGAGCAGGCACCAAGCTTTAGGGGGACTATGCATCCCTCAAGCTACAACATATGAGGCCGCGCATGTCGCTTTCAGAGCAGTTCCAATCCGTTGAGGATCTCCACCCGATTGATATCGTCGAGACCCTTGCCGAGCATCACGAATGGGATTTCGATCGCATCACGGACGATCAGATCGCCATGGCCGTCGAGGGCCAGTGGCGCACCTATTCGATCACGCTGGCATGGTCGCATTCCGACGAAACCCTGCGTCTGATCGGGACGTTCGAAATGGACCCGCCCGAAGGCAAGATGCCCGCGCTTTATGAGACATTGAACCACGCCAATGACCTGTGCTGGGCGGGCGCATTCACCTATTGGCACGCCCAGCGGCTGATGGTCTGGCGCTATGGTCTTGTCCTTGCCGGTGGTCAGATGGCTGGTCCCGAGCAGATCAACACGCTGATCTCAACGGCCGTTGCCGCTGCCGAGCGTTTCTATCCCGCCTTCCAACTGGTTTGCTGGGGCGACACCGATCCCGAAGACGCGATGAGCGTCGCGATCAACGAAGCCTACGGGCGCGCTTAAAACAGCCTTTTCCTGCGGCTGGCTTTGACCCATAGTCGCCGCCGCAGGGAGACAGGCTTTGACGACATATCCAAAATCAATGGTGCTGCTGGGCTGCGGCAAGATGGGCTCGGCGCTTTTGCATGGCTGGCTTGAGGGCGGCATGGACCCGGCCTCCATCACCGTGATCGAGCCTTATCCAAGCGCGTGGCTCAAGGAAACGGGTGTGCGCCTGAATGTGGACCTTCCGCAAACCGCCGACGTGGCCCTGCTCGCCGTCAAACCGCAGATGATGGGCGATGCGTTGCCCCAATTGGCCAGCTTGGAAGGCGCGATGTACTTGTCCATCGCAGCCGGGGTGTCCATTGCCGCATATGAAGACGCCCTTGGCGCGTCCCCCATCGTGCGCGCCATGCCCAACACCCCAGCCGCCGTTGGCAAGGGCATCACGGCACTGATCGCAAACGCGTCTGCGACGGAAGCCCAAAAGGGCATGGCGACCGCATTGCTGAGCGCCGTCGGAGATGTCCTTTGGCTCGAAAGCGAGGATCAGATGGATGCCGTCACGGCCGTTTCCGGGTCCGGCCCGGCGTACGTGTTTCATATGATCGAGGCCCTGACCGAGGCGGGCATCGCTGAAGGCCTTCCCAAAGAGCTCGCCACAAAGCTCGCACAGGGCACAGTCACCGGAGCCGGAGCGTTGGCCGCGGACGCGGATGAAAGCGCCGAACAACTCCGCATCAATGTCACAAGCCCCAAGGGCACCACCGAAGCCGGCCTAGGCGTGTTGATGGGCGAGGGCGGGCTGCGTCCGCTGATCCGCGCAACCGTCGCCGCCGCCGCCAAACGCAGCAGGGAGCTTGGCGCATGACCATTTCGTACGATGATTTTCAGGCTGTCGAC
>CAZWZG010000111.1:4816-10334 GCA_964638245.1 uncultured Rhodobacterales bacterium | reverse complement strand
ATCCGCTCGCCACGATTGACCGTCAGGTCGATGTTCTTAAGGACGTGGAACTCGCCGTACCACTTGTTCATCCCCTGAATTTCGATCGCGACCTCGTCCGAGACCGTCATATGGCTGCGGTCGACGGTGGTTTCCATTGCTGATGTGTCAGACATGGGTGGTCTCCTTAACGGTGGCCGGTCTGGAGGCGTTTCTCCAGCGACAGCGAATAGCGGGACATGGCAAAGCAGAACACGAAGAAGACAAGCGCGATGAAGCCATAAAGCTCCCACAGGATGCCGTTCCAGTTGGAGTCTGCTCGGATAGTATCGGCAATACCAAGCGGGTCGTTCGGGAACACGATCGAGACAAGGACCGTATCTTTGAAGACCGAGATGAAGTTTGAAACGATGCCCGGGATGGCGATCTTCAGAGCCTGGGGCAGGATGATAAGCCGTTGGGCCATGCCGTAGTTCAGGCCCAGACTATCGGCCGCCTCGTACTGACCCTTTGGTACAGCCGCAAGACCGGCGCGGATCACCTCAGCGATATAGGCCGCGGTGAAGAGCGTGACGAGGATCATGATCGCAAGGATCGGGTCGACGCCTGTGCCCGGTGGCAGGAAGTACTGAAGCAGAACCACCGCAACAAAGATCAACGTGATCAGCGGAACGCCCCGGATCATCTCGATGAAGCCTGTCGACAGCTTGTTGACGATCATCATGTCTGATTGACGTCCAAGGGCCAGAGCGATGGCCAGCGGAAGAGAAGCCGCAATGGCGACAACGCCAATCGTGATGGCAAGTGCAAAGCCAGCAAGGTCACGGCTTCGGAAAGCTTCAATCCCGATAGGCAGGGCTTCGGCTAGGGCCGTGACAATCGGCGGGCTTATTCCAATCCACCAGAAGGCAGCCGCGATGATCGCGCCTGCGATGGCAATGATCGACGAAAACGCGCTGGCTGCAGTCACGGTCAGAAGCACGCGGTACACAAAGTAGCCGACCACAAAACCGGCGGCTGCAGCCAGGTAGGGCCAAATCGTGCCACCCCAGATCAGGAACGGGTAAACGAAGATCGTTGCAACGGTGACCAGGAAAAGCGAACGCGGCGTGTTCGGATACAGGATCGGAACCGCCGAGATGCCAATCAGGATCACGCCAAGGATCGGTCGCCAATACTGATCTGCCGAGTAGAACCCGAAGATGATCTGGTCCCAGCGATCCGCGATCACCGCCCAACAGGCGTACTCGACCCCTTCGCCATATCGCTCGGCAAAGATCGCGCGACACTCAACAAGGCTATCTGCGTTCCAGACCCCAAGGAAAATCCACGGGATCATCCCCGAAAGGAGCCGGAACAGAAGGAACAGCGCCACGATCGTCAGGATCGTGTTTGGAATGGACGAAAACAGGTTCGCGCGCGCCCAGCCGATAATCCCGACCGTCGAGGCCGGGGCCGGCTGAGGCTCTTCCATTTTGGTGCGGACGTAAGATGTAGTCATGTTAGCGCCCCACCAATTGTACACTGCGGTTGTACCAATTCATCACACCGGAAATCGTCAGCGAGATGGTCAGGTAGATCGCCATGAGAAGAAGGATCGTCTCCATCTCGCGGCCCGACTGGTTGAGCGTCGTGGTGCCCAAGGTCGCCACAAGGTCAGCGTAACCAACGGCCACACCCAGCGACGAGTTCTTTGTCAGGTTCAGGTATTGCGAGATCAGCTGCGGGATGATCACGCGCAAGGCTTGCGGCAGGATCACCAGCGACATGGTCAGACCGGGCCGGATCCCCAAGGCCGCCGAGGCCTCGGACTGACCCTTGGAGACGGCCATGATGCCCGAACGCACGATCTCGACGATATAGGTGCCGGTATATAGCGACAGTCCCAGCCAGACGCCAATCAACGGGGCCTGCATCTGGATGCCGCCCTGGAAGTTGAAGCCGCGCAGTTCGGGCTTTTCAAACGACAGGCCCATCACGATCATCAAGATCACAAAGGGCACTATCAGCGCTGCCAGGTTCATCCAGATCGTCGTCGGACGAATACCGGTCTCGATCTGGATTTTCGCGGCCCGTTTGTTGTTCCAGCGCATAAAGAAGATGCCTGCCGCGATCACAGCAGCCAGGAAAAGGAAGTTCAGCCCTGCGCTGCCTAACCCGTTCTCAAGGAACGGTCGCGGAATGTAGATACCCCGGTTCGTGGCCGCAACCGTATCAAACAGGATCATCGACGCTTCGGGGTTTTCCCCGCGAAACGCCCTTGGGTTCGGCAAGGCCGATGCAATCGACAGCATCGCGACCACGATCCACAAAAGGACCGGCACGTTGCGGAAAATCTCGACGTAAAGAATAACGATCCGGCTTATGAGCCAGTTGTTGGACAGGCGCAAAACCCCGCCGACCAACCCGATCAACGTCGCCGTCAAACACCCCATGACCGCCACAAGCAGCGTATTCAACAAGCCCACAAGCGTGGCGCGTCCGTGGCTGTAGGTTGAATCGTATTCGATCAGGGTCTGGTTGATATCGTAACCGGCCGTTTGCCCGATGAAGGTAAAATCAATCGGCTTGCCCAGCGCCTCAAGGTTCAGCCGGGCGTTGTTCGCCAGCCAGAAGAACCCGAGAAGAAAGAGAATAAGGACGACAATCTGGATGGTCATGGACCGGTACCGGCTGTCGTAGATGAGCATCGAAAGGCGGAAAACCTCGCGTGGTGGTGCGGCCGCGTCTGCCATGCTTCCCCTGTCTATTGTTATTGGCCCCGCTTATTGGCTGCGGGTGCCTGTCCCCACTTGTGAAAAGGGGCGCCCGTTGCGGGGCGCCCCTGATCTAAGGTTTTTACCGGAATGGCGGCGAGTACTGGAGGCCACCTTCGGTGTATTGAGCGTTCAGGCCGCGGGCCAGACCGATTGGTGTGTTCTCACCGATCGTGCGCTCGAAGATCTCGCCGTAGTTACCAACGGCCAGGATTGCGTTCAGCGCATAGTCGTTGGACAGACCCAGCTGCTCGCCAAGTGCGCCTTCTGCGCCAAGCAGACGGTTGACCGACGGGTTGTCTGTGCCCTGAGCAAGCTCAGCAGCGTTTGCCGACGTCACGCCATGCTCTTCAGCTGCGACCAGAGCGTTCTGGACCCAACGCACAACGTCAGCCCAGTTGTCGTCGCCGTGGCGAACTGTTGGGCCGAGCGGCTCTTTGGATACGATTTCCGGCAGGATGATGTAGGCCGACGGATCGCGGAGCGATGCGCGGACACCAGCCAGAGCAGACGAGTCAGTCGTGTAGACGTCGCATGCGCCTTCTTCGAAGAGCGCTTTGGCTTCGGTCGTACCGCCCACTGGCAGCGGCTGGTAAGCCATGCCGTTCACGCGGAAGTAGTCCGACAGGTTCAATTCGGTCGTTGTGCCAACTTCGATACAGACGGTTGCACCGTCAAGCTCTTTGGCCGACGTCACGCCCAGATCGGTCGGAACCATGAAGCCCTGACCATCGTAGTAGTTGACGCCAACGAAGTTGGTTTTCAGGTCAACGTCACGCGTGAAGGTCCAGGTCGTCGTCCGGTAAAGAACGTCTGCCTGACCAGCCGACAGCGCGGTAAAGCGGTTCGCCGAGGAAAGCTCGACATAGTTAACAGCGTCCGTGTCATCGAAGATCGCGGCGGCCAGAGCCTTGCAGAATTCGACGTCGAAGCCCTGATGGTTGCCTTCGCTGTCACGTGCCGAAAAGCCCAAAGTGCCTTCGGTTACGCCGCAGTTGAGAACGCCTCGGTCGCGAACTTCCGCAAGCGTGTCGGCAGCACCGATGGTCGCAGCCATGGCCGCGGCACCGAGCGTGCCAAGAAATACAGTCTTGTTCATTGATTACCTCTTCCTGTTTCGCTGCTTGAACAATGCAGCAGAATCGTCCCCGTTCAGGTCCATTATGTGGGGTTATCCCCAATGCGCCATAGACTGGGGAAACCTCATACCGAGGTCAAGACTTGACGCCTAAAACTTAGTCGCATTTGCCAAGGCATGCCTCAAAACCGAACGCACGCCAGAAAATCCAGCATTTCTCTATGGTAATAGGCAATCCAATAAGCGCCCGGCCGTCAGAAAAGCCTGTTCTTTACGCTGCGTCAGCGCCTCATCCTCGTCATCGGGGCCCCATTGTTCGATGTGCCACGATTCGTCGATGCGCGATGTGGCCCAGATTTCAGGGATGCTCAGAAAGCGCTCGAGCGCTGCCAAACCAAGGATGTAAGACCCCGAAAGCGTGACCATTTCATGCACTGCCGCAAGTGTGTAATTATCCACATCGTCAAGGCGCGCGCGCAGGCGGGCAAGCGCTTCTTCATCCTGATCAACGGGCATGATGCCTTGGGTCACGCGCAAGCGCGCGCCGTAACAGGCATCCGCCCAATCCAGAAGCGGATCCCAAGCCGCGCTTTGGCGCGCGATCAACTCCGCAGGCGATACGGCGCGGTAACACAGCAGATCGGTTGTCGCATAGGATGCCACGTGGTCCGCCACGGCGCTCGCGTCCGGCTGCACCTTTTCAATGGCAGAGTTGGCCAGCCGTGTCGCCGGCATCGTCAACGGGTTCACCGTTTCGGTCTGTGCCCGCCATTCCTCAGCAACGATGTCGGCAAACGCGGCATTGGGCAGTATCAGCGCCTGTCGCCCCGGTGTGCGCACCGGGCGTCCATCCAGACTGACCTCTAATCCGCCCTCGGTCTCTCCAACCGACACCTCGCTCCAGAAGACTTTCATCTCACGCTGTGCCCCAAAAGAAGGTCACCCAAAGCGTCGTAGCTTTCAACTATATGATCCGCGCGCGCAGCCCTTAACGCCTCGTCCGAGTGATAGCCCCAACGCACACCAATCGTGCGCACACCCGCCGCCCGGCCCATATCGATGTCATAGGTCGTGTCGCCGATCATCACAGCGTTTTCAGGCGCTTCTGCGGTTTCCAGCAGGATACGCTCGATCATGGACGGGTGCGGCTTGGAAGGATGATCGTCGGCCACCTGCGTGCTCTTGAAAAGCGAGGTCAGGCCGTGCGCGGCCAATTCGTGATCGAGACCGCGACGCGACTTGCCCGTGGCGATCGCCAAAACGCGGTCCGGCAAAGCGGAAAGCTTTGCCAAAAGGTCTGCCGCACCGGGATAGAGCGGCATGATCGGCCCGCCCCGGCGCTGGGAAAACCCCGCCTTATAGGCCTCGACCATGCGGGCGCGGTCGCTCTCATCGATCTGGGGCTCCAACCGAAAGAACGCTTCGGGCAACGACAGGCCGACAATCGACAGCACTTTTTCCCGGCTCGGTGGGGGCAGGCCTACGGCTGCATAGGCATCCGCCATCCCGCCCACGATGTTGGCCTGACTGTCGATCAGGGTTCCGTCCATGTCGAAAATGATAAGCTTCATGCAAGCTCATCCGGATCAAACGGGTCGTCGGGCGCCTCGCTGACGTCCCACCCCAGCAGGTCCCATGTCGCCACCATATGCTCGGGAAGCGGTGCCTTGAGCGTGATCTGGCGCCCTGTGACGGGATGCTCGAA
>CAZWZG010000111.1:0-4716 GCA_964638245.1 uncultured Rhodobacterales bacterium | reverse complement strand
TGCGGGACTGAAACGCCTCACCCAGCCCCTTGGCCACTTTGCGGCTGCGCGCCAATAGCAGAATACCCGACGTGTCCTTGTCCAAACGATGCACCAGGCGCGGGTCCTCATCAGCCCCGAACCGCAGCGCCGCGCTCAAGCCATCGACGTGAAGCGTTTGTTTCGATCCACCTTGGCTCGGCAGTCCGGCGGGCTTGTTCAGCGCGATGATGTGGTCGTCTTTCCAAAGGACAGCTGCACGGATCATCGCCGCGTTTGCGTCGGAAATCTGCGGTCTGTTTTGCGTCGGCTTTGCGTCTGCCTTGCGTATGGCATCCCCGAACGGGGGCACCCGCACTGATTGCCCGTCTTGCACGCGCGTGGCTGGCTTGACGCGCCCGCCATCGACCCGGATTTCGCCCTTGCGGCAGGCCTTTTCGATGCGCCCTTGGGTCACCTCGGGAAACCGCCGCTTGAGCCATCGATCAAGCCGCTGATCACCCTCGCCATCGGCCACTTCAACCATCTGAACACCGCTCATGCCCAAACCCCGCGTGCCACAATCAGACCCAGGATCAAGCCGCCAATCGAAAGGCCAACCGACAGGGCCACATAGGCTGCCGCCTGCCCCATCGCACCCCGCTCCCACAGCGTGACGGTTTCAAGCGAGAAGGCCGAGAATGTCGTGAACCCGCCCAGAAGCCCCGTCATGATGAGAGGCGAAAGATGGGTCAGCCCCTTCTTGGCGGCAAAGACCACGAACAGCCCCATAAGGAACGAGCCGATCACGTTGGCCGTCATCACGGCCACCGGAAAGCCCGGGCCCGTCACGCGAAAAAGCCAGACGCCCAAACCCCAACGCAGGGTCGCTCCGATCGCGCCGCCGAGGGCCACTTGCAAGGCTGTAAACATGGGGGCGGTCCTGTCGCGAGGGCGCGAGATTGTCAACCGCTGCGCTCGGCACGCAAGCGCGCAAAGTAGTCCAGACGCTTTTTCAGATCACGTTCGAACCCGCGCTCCACAGGGCCATAAAACGCCGGACGCTCCATCCCTTCCGGGAAATAGTTCTGTCCGGAGAACCCGTCTTCGGCGTCGTGATCATAATCATAGCCCGCGCCGTACCCGTGATCTTTCATCAGGCTCGTGGCAGCGTTCAGAATGTGCTTGGGCGGCGGCGCCGATCCGGACGTCTTGGCCGCGTTCATCGCGCCCTTGTAAGCGACATAGGCCGCATTCGATTTCGGCGCGAGTGCGAGATAGACGACCGCCTGCGCCAGCGCCAACTCGCCTTCGGGCGAGCCAAGGCGTTCGTACGTGGCCCAAGCATCAAGGCATTGCCGCTGTGCCGCCGGGTCGGCCAATCCGATATCCTCGACCGCCATGCGCGTGATGCGACGTGCCAGATAGCGGGGGTCCTCACCCCCGGTGAGCATGCGCGCAAACCAGTAGAGCGCCGCATCGGGGTCCGAGCCGCGCACCGATTTGTGCAACGCCGAAATCAGGTTGTAATGGGCATCGCCCGACTTGTCGTATTGCGACGCACGACGGCTGAGCCGAGCGGAAAGGGCGTCGCGCCCGATAGGCCCCTTGGCGCCCCAGGACACCACGGACTCGATCAAATTCAGGAGCGCGCGCCCGTCCCCATCCGCCATCTCGATCAAGGCGGCCCGCGCGTCGTCTTCCAGCGGCAAAGGTCCGGCGTCCTCTTCGGCCCGCGCGATCAGCGCCGCCAATGCCGCTTCGGACAACCTCTCGAGCGTCAGCACCTGTGCACGGCTCAGGAGCGCGGCGTTCAGTTCAAAGGATGGGTTTTCGGTCGTGGCCCCGACCAGAAGGATCGTACCGTCCTCCATATGGGGTAAAAAGCCGTCCTGTTGTGCTTTGTTGAAACGGTGGATCTCGTCAACGAACAAGAGCGTTCCTTTGCCCGCGCGCCGGTGCAGCTTGGCCGTCTCGAAGACTTTCTTCAGGTCAGCAACGCCTGTGAAAATCGCGCTGATCTGCACGAAATGCAGATCCGAAACATCCGCCAGCAGCCGAGCAATCGTCGTCTTGCCAACCCCGGGCGGCCCCCAAAGGATCAGGCTCGACAACTGCCCCGAGGCCACCATCGTCCCCAATGGTCCATCCGGACCAAGCAGCGCCTCTTGACCCACGACCTCTCCCAGCGCCGCCGGGCGTAGCCGGTCGGCGAGCGGGCGGTTCGGAGCCTCCGCCGCCTCGGTCGTTTCAAACAAATCCGCCATATCCGCGAGACCCTACGCCCCGCAGCCAGCCGTGGAAAGGGCGGTCGACCAGAGCGGCTGTGCGCTCTGGTCCCCAACCTTGGTCCCGGCTTAGTGCAGCTTGCTTGCGAGCGAGATATTCACGCACACCGAGCGTGCGCCGTCAAAATCCATGACCGGACCCGCAGGAACGCAATCGATGCCCGTGCGACGGGCCAGACGTGGGCTGGCCGCCGGGATCAGACCCAGAACCGATGTTGCCCCAAGCTCGCGCGCGGACCGCACCATTTCCTGGATCAGCTCGATCTGCACCCGCAGGCGCATCTTGGCAGGCACGCTGTCGGACACGAAAACGCGGCTCGATTCCCAGATATGCGGTGCGACCGGCGCTTCATGATCCAGCAAGTTGGATGGGATCGAATCAAGCAAGCCAAGCTGCGCGTCGCGGATCATGTAGGAATAGATCCCGCACTTTGCTGTCGTGGGCGTCAGCCGGACGCCGGCCAGCACCTGACCGAACTCGTGCACAGCCACCCAGCGGCTCTGGGGCGTATCGTACTGGTCAAATTCCATGCCATCGGCACTTGGAAGATCCCAGTTATTGCCCTCGATGAACGTCTTGTGGCGTGCCCGCAGGATGTTGGCGAAAAGGTCGCCGTGACGGTGCATGTTCTGGAACGAGAGAGTAGTAACTTGCATGTAAGCCTCCATTGCAAGGTTGGGTTAAATCCAACCGGCGGAGGCAGACTCGGCACTGCGTCAAAGCAACCGATATTCCCTTGCTTTCTTGAGAGCTTGCGCTGTCGTGCGCGCCTCAAGGCGAACACGCGCAGACTGCAAACGAGCCTTGAACGCACTTTCCGAGATACCGAGCTTTGCCGCGGCAGCCGTATGTCTGTCCCCGTCGGCGAGTAGACGAAGCGCTTCTACTTGCGCTTGTGTCAGGTCGGTCGGGGGTTCCGCGGTGAGGTGCAGGGCCTCAGTCAGTTCGGCGATTCGCTCGATTTCAGCATCAGTGAATTCACGATCAGCGCGTGCACATCCAACGATAGATCGAGAAGAAATCGGTCCGTACGACGCAACAGCCCCAAAGCGCAGCCCGTGCTCACGGGCCTGACCGATAATGTTGAAAGGATCCGGCAGCTTGATCTGACTCCAACGGGTCTGTCCGCGACCACCAAGTCCCCAGAAAACAAGGGGGTCGCGCAACGCATAGGCGTTCTCGTCGTAAAGTGTCGTCCAAGCGGTATCGTAGGTCCGCACATAGACAAGGGGGGCCGCAAAACGAATGTGCAAACCAGCGGAGAAACCGGCGGTTGCAAGCTCAGTAAGCTCTTCAAAGAGTTCTTGAAGCGGTTCGTTTTCGATCATGACCTGGGTCGTTCCGGCAGTGCTGCCAGGGACAACTGTAAGGACTTCCTCACTTCCACGCCACATCTTTCGGTTGCCTTCCCTATCTCGGCTGACCTTTTGCCCAGAATCGTTGCAGATACGTATTCTGAGCGGTCATACGTGACCCTCCACGAGGCCACTTGTCCTTTTAGACAGGTTGAGTCAGGGCGAGTCAACTTTAAAGTGTGCTCATGGCTTACGACTCACCCTTTGCGGAGGATGGCTGCATGATCCCGCAATCGACTTTTGAAAACGAAACCGCCGGGCTGAGCCCGGCGGAGAAGAACGCTCTTGCCGCGTTCTTGAAGCAAAGCGCCGGGCGGAACAAAGGCTGCCCTGCCCGCGCTGTTCTGGACTCGCTTGAACTGAAGATGATGCTCAAACAGGCGTCCCGACCAGGACGCCTTGCCTGATCACTCTTCTGCGGCGTCCTCGGCCTCAAGGCGTGCGCGATCAGCGGCGCCTTTGGCGTCTACGTCGCGATCCACGAACTCGATGATGGCCATCGGGGCCATGTCACCGGTGCGGAAACCGGCTTTGAGAACGCGGACATACCCACCGGAGCGTTCGGCGTAGCGCGGACCGATCACGTCGAACAGTTTTTCGACATGCGCGTCCTGCTTCAGGCGCGACGCAGCTTGGCGACGGGCGTGCAGATCACCACGTTTGCCGAGCGTGACGAGCTTTTCCACCACGCGGCGAAGTTCCTTCGCTTTGGGCAGGGTTGTTTTGATTTGCTCATGCTCGATGAGCGATCCAGCCATATTGGCAAAGAGCGCCTTACGGTGCTCATGGGTGCGGTTCAGGCGGCGATAGCCTCTCGCGTGGCGCATTTTTCAGTCTCCTAGTGCTTTATACTTTGTCCGGCCACCGATGCGTGTCAGCGGCTCTCCTTGGGGCGGAATTGCCCGGGTCTTGCGGCGGGCGGGGATGTCCCCGCCCAGCCAAAATCAGAATTGATCCTCGAACTTCTTGGCGAGGTCTTCGATGTTCTCTGGCGGCCATTCCTCGACATCCATGCCAAGGTGGAGGCCCATGCCCGAAAGCACTTCTTTGATCTCGTTCAGCGACTTGCGGCCAAAGTTCGGCGTGCGCAGCATCTCTGCTTCGGTCTTCTGGA
>CAZWZG010000110.1:0-10412 GCA_964638245.1 uncultured Rhodobacterales bacterium | reverse complement strand
AAAGCGACGATAGCTCGTTCGGCTTCAACGCCCAGACCGAAGAATACGGCGACCTCTTCAAGTTCGGTGTCATCGACCCGGCCAAGGTTGTCCGTACGGCTCTGGAAGATGCGGCGTCGATCGCTGGTCTTCTGATCACGACCGAAGCAATGGTCGCCGACAAGCCACAGAAAGAAGGCGCTGGCGCCGGTGGCGGCATGCCCGACATGGGCGGCATGGGCGGCATGATGTAAGCGATTTCCGCAAGGAAATCGCGAGGCTCGAAAGGGCACCGCAAAAGAACTCAGGAAGGGGTCGCTTCGGCGGCCCCTTTTTTGTTGAGCACGTCGGCTACAGTGCTAGCCTGACGTAACATCATAGTTGGGAGAAACGCGTGTGAAGCGACTGGTTGTTTTTGTTGTGTTGGGGATCATTGGGCTTTGGGCCAGTGAAGCAGAGGCGCGCGACGGCCGAAACGAATGCGTCAGGACGACCTTTCAAGGGCCCGAATTTGCATCCCTCATCTATACCAATTCGTGCAACAAGCCGATCGTCGCCAAAGTCTGCTCAAAGTATCTGATTGCCGAACTATGGAATGCTGTGAACGGCGATCCCACCGGAGGGA
This sequence comes from uncultured Rhodobacterales bacterium, assembly GCA_964638245.1. Classification (GTDB taxonomy): domain Bacteria; phylum Pseudomonadota; class Alphaproteobacteria; order Rhodobacterales; family Rhodobacteraceae; genus CAZWZG01. The sequence goes on along the minus strand of CAZWZG010000110.1, from coordinate 9,808 downwards.
GCTGGACGTGTTCCGGGACACGCCTGATCCAGCCAAAAGCCAACATTGATGTACGTATCACCGCCATTCGCGAAAGCAGCCTCGCCCGCAAAGCGCTTGCCGAAACCAGCTACCGCATTTTCACGTGCGAGCCGCCTCTCAAGCCAGTGATCCAGAACACGGAGGCGACGCGCTATGTGTGCGAACTTGATCCCGCCGACCGTGCACCGAACTGGGACGAAGCGGAGTTTGCGCGACTGACGCAGGTCAAGCTGCATTCCTACGATCCGGAGGTCGTGCTGGGGTTCGCGCCGCGCATGCCCGATTGCAGCCCCGACATTAGCCATGAGATTGCTGCGGTATTCCCGGACGAACCGATGACGCCACTTCAGGTCATGAACGAAATGCGTCGTGTGCATCAGGGCGTTAGTTATTCGCGATCAAGCAATCGCTGTTACTTGAGCGGCAACAGCTCGCCCTTCGTCAAATTCCAGTTCCATGGGTTTGTCGGCCAGCAAAAACGTTTCATCATCAACTACGCCGTCAACGATACGTACCGGTTCCCTGATCATGAAGGCCTAGTGCGTGTCGCAACGCAGGCACTCGAACAGTCCGGTCTTTTGGCCGACGAATGCTCGCCTGAGTTTCGCAATGATCTCGTAGGATTCTTCCGGACTTCAGAGATCAGTGCTGACACCGTTATCCAAGAAATGCGCAAGGCGCATGAGAATCCAGTTTTGAACGACCGCATACGTGCTTGCGTCGCCGAGAACCGTTTGCCGCGCAGCGCGACGTTCACGTTTCGCGGCACAGACTTCGATGGGAATACGGTGGTTGCCCTGCGATACACAACATCAGGTCTTCAAACGAAGCCGAACTTCAATGCGCTGCGGCCTGAAATCGAAACCCAACTCCAGAACTGAGAAACGTGCGGAACCGTTCACCAAAACCTGATTGAGTGTGACTGGCGCGAAACCTGATTTCCGCCGAGGGTCATGCCATTGATCACGACCGTGAAAGGGCGCCGCTATGGCTTTGAGAGATTTCCTTCGACCTTTGGCTGTTGCCGCGCTGGCGCTGGGCCTTTCGACTGCCGCAACCGCGCAAGAGATGGCAAAGCTCCCCGATTTCGTGATCGAGCAATTCGGGACGCCGCCTGAAATCCCGGACGGTCCGCTGTCGCCAGAACTGGCCGAGGCGGTTCAAGTCGCGTTGGTCAATCCGGCCGTCGACTCCCGTTGGAACACGGATTCCTTTGTTGCGCTGGGCAAAGTTGCTGAGTCCGGTGACCCACGTCTTGCGTGGCTGATTTCCGATCTCATGCGGTTTGCCTCTGGCACGAACCTAAACGGCCAGCTTTCCGAAGCGGCCGCAACACTTTTGGGGATCGAGAACCCGGTCATCAACCAATGGGGCGTGATCACCGATCATCTGATTGCGTGGGATATCCCTGCGCCGCCCGACTACCTCGCCTCCAAGCGCGCGATTTTCACCAGCCTCATCCCCGGTTGGGATCGCATTTTCATGCCGGGTGATATCGATTGGCGCATGGTGTCCTGGGGCGGTGTTCTGATCGACGCCCGGCCGTTCGACACGACCGACGATCCCTGCAATTGCATCCCCGCTGCCGATAACCCGGAGGTTCTGACCGCTGACGAGGCGACGTGGCTGGACGATGATGACATTGTCTTTGGGATCGAGATCAATGGCGAGGCGCGCGCCTATCCGCGCCAGATCATGGAAGTCCGCGAAATGGTGAACGACACGCTGGGCGGGCGTGATCTGGGCATTCCCTACTGCACGCTTTGCGGGGCCGCGCAGGCGTATTTCACGGATGAGCTTCCCGATGGCGTTGAACGTCCGATCCTGCGCACGTCGGGTCTTCTGATCCGGTCCAACAAAGTGATGTACGACGTGCGGACCTACTCAGTGTTCGACACCTTCCTTGGCGACGCCGTGACCGGACCGCTTGCCGAGAAAGGCATCGTTCTGGAACAGGCTGCCGTCATCACCACAGACTGGGGCACGTGGAAGGAAACCCATCCCCACACGACCGTGCTGGTCGAGCGTTTGGCCCTTGGCCGTGACCCCGATTTCCGCAACGGACGCGACGCAAATGGGCCGATTTTCCCTGTGGGCGATGTCGACCCGCGCTTGCCGGTCCACGAGGACATCATTGGCGTCGTGACCGCCTCAGGCACGCCAGTAGCCTTCCAGCGCAGCGCGGCTCTGGTTGCACTGCGGGCGGGCGAAGAGATCAAGTTCGAGAACGTCTCGCTGGAACTTGTGGCCGGGGGCATCAAGGCCGTCGATAGCGATGGATCGGACTTGGGCAGTCACGAAGCCTTCTGGTTCGCCTGGTCGCAATTCCACCCCGGCACCGAACTTTGGAGCGCGGACGGCTAGCCCGCGCGCTCACCAATTCCCTGACCGGCGCCGCGCGATCTGAGACAGGTTGCGGGCCGCCAGACCCGCGACGTCGTTCGGTGTCAGCCCCACGTCCTGAAGGTGGTGCTCGGACAAGCTGTGCAAGCCGGATGGTTCGATATGACTACGGGCGGCGCCCGACGTATCCTTCAGAAAGTCGATGATGGTTTCCTTGATGGTTCTGGTCATCTGAACGCTCCATGTTTCGCGTGATTTGGGATGACCCGACCCTGCACGCTTGCCGCCGCGATAGGGGAGTGCAGGATGTGAACCGCGCCCGGTACAGTTTCTGAACTGGCTTTGGAGCGGGGGGCTCGGCTAGGTTTGCGTCAGGAGGTGTCTTGCGATGTCGATACAACCTTATGGCAACATCTGCCCGATCAGCCACGCGTGCGAGCTTTTGCAGCCGCGCTGGACGATCCCGATCCTGAGCGCCCTTTGGGCCGGGGCGACACGTTTTAACGAGATCAAGCGCGAGGTCGGCAACATCTCCCCCGCGCTTCTGTCAAAGCGTCTTCGCGAATTGGAGGTTGCCGGGCTGGTCGAGCGCATCGATGATCCCGCGACAGGTGCCGTCGACTACATCCGCACGCCAAGTGCCATCGAGCTTGAGCCGATGCTGAACGAACTGGCCATGTGGGCGCAACGCCATATCAAGGCCGAGGACGCCTTGGAAAACCTTAACGTCTCCAACCTGATGTGGAAGTTTCGCCGCTACTTTGTTCGCGAGCATCTGCCCAAGCGCCGTGTCGTGCTGCAGTTCCGGTTCGAGGACGAGGGGCTCGACTACAATACGTATTGGGCGCTCATCAATCCGGGTGCCGAGGTCGAGATGTGTTCTTCGATCCCCGGATTTGACGTGGATCTTTATATCGAGACCCACTCGCATGTCCTGTCCTGCATTCTTCTTGGGCGCACGACCGTCGCGCGCGAGATTGAGGCGGGGCGATTGTTCCTCAGCGGTGATGCGCGGCTGGCCAAAACCATGCAGCGTTGGATTTCGGTCACGGACTATGCGGATCAGGACGGGGTGCAGATGCTGGCGGCGGAGTAAGGCTCTTTGCGCAATCTGCTTCTGAAGCCATCCGCAAAAGCCACTTCCGGCGTACGCCACAGCTCTATTTGTCAATTTAAGTCAATAGGTTAAACGGGGCTGGCGATTCGGAGGGCGTCAATGCCGCGTTCTCCCCAGCCCTTTGCCTTCGCAATTTGCGCAATGCTTCTTGCGATCGTGCTTTATGACGTCATGGGGGCGATCGTGAAGGACTTGCGCGCGGACTACACGACGCAGCAACTGACCGAGTTTCGCAACCTGTTCGGCCTTGTACCGGCTGGGATCCTGTTGATGCGGTCGCGGTCATGGATCGCGGCAGGGCGTCCGCTGGTCATCCGACAATGGCCGTTGGCGGTTTTGCGCGGCATCATCGGTGTTTGCGCGCAGTTGAGCTTCTACCTCGCCCTGATCCACATGGACCTCGCTACCGCCACGACGCTTGTCTTTGCCGGTCCGCTGTTCGTGACAGCGCTGTCCTGGCCCATCCTTGGACACGTGGTGGGCTGGCTGCGCTGGGGCGCGGTCGTGCTGGGGTTTGGGGGTGTGGTCCTTGTGCTTGGGCCAAACCAAGGGGAGGTCAGTTGGACCGCCTTCCTGCCGGTCTTGGCGGCGCTCGGCTATGGTTGCACTGCGGTGACGGCAAAGTTGTTTGATGACGATGTGCCAACACCGCTCGTCAGTCTTTATTACACACTCACCGCTTTGCTGGCCGCGGTGATCCTGACGATTTGGACCGGCGGCTTTGCACCCGTGATCGGTAGCGCGGACTGGGCGTGGCTGGCGATGATGGGCTGTGTCGGCGGTCTGGCCGCGTTCTTCATGACCAGCGCAAATCGTATGGCCGATCCAAGCAGCCTTTCCCCGTTCCAGTACTTCGGAATCCCATCGTCATTCCTTCTGGGTTGGATGTTCTTTTCCGAAGCACCTTTCGACGATCTGATCCCCGGCGTGTTTCTGATCATTGCAGGTGGCCTGATCATCGTCGCCCGCGAACGACAGTTGGGCAAAGCGCCTCCGGCACCCTTGCGACGCTAGAGACACGTTGTCTTTCGAGATCCCTTTGGTCGCGACGTGCGAGCCTTTGCCTTGGCCCAAAGAGCGGTTAGGCAGATCCCATGAGACCGGAAACAAAGCTACTTCTGGCTGGCATGGGGTTGGCCTCGATCGCAGCGCTGTGCTGGGCAGGGAACTGGGTCATGGGCCGCGCGATCCGGGCTGACGTGCCGCCTTTCGGACTGGTCTTCTGGCGCTGGCTTCTGGCGGCAGGCGTCCTAGCCCCTTTTGTCGCGCGCGATCTGCGCGCCGCATGGCCCGTGGTCAAAGAAAACTGGCGCATTATGCTCGCCCTGGGCGCGACAGGCGGTGCCGCGTTTCAGGCCATGATCTACATCGGGCTGCAATCAACCCAAGCGCTCAACGCGCTTCTGGTCGGTTCGACCGGGCCCATATTCGTACTGGTCAGTGCATGGATCGCGCTTGGCGATCGGATCGGTCTTCGGCAATTCGCCGGGATCTTGCTGTCGTTCGGTGGTGTCGCCTTTCTGGTGGCGCGGGGGGATCCGGCCAACCTCGCTGAACTGACCTTCAACCGCGGCGACGTCTGGGTCTTTGCCGCGATGTTCGTCTGGGGCGTCTATTCGATCCTGTTGAAAAAGCGCCCCGCGGCACTCAAGCCATTGACCCTTGTGTTCGTCACCTCAGTCCTCGCGTCGATCATGATCGCGCCATTCTACATCTGGGAAACGCTTGGCGGCCAACCGATGCCGATGTCCGGTCCGGCGGTCATATCGGTCGGCTATACAGCTGTGTTCGCCTCCATTGTCGCCCTGCTGAGCTACGAAGCCGCCACGCGCTTTATCGGCCCGGGCAGCACGTCCTACTTCTTGCACCTGATGCCGGTCTTCGGCTCGGTCCTTGCCATCATTTTTCTGGGAGAGCGTTTGGCGATCTATCACCTGATCGGCTTCCCGGTCGTTTTGGCAGGCGTGTTTCTGGCAACCCTCAAACTGTCACGGCGCACGGGTTAGCCAACACGTTCTCGTGCAATCTCTTTTCAATGCACCCGCCCATGCCCAGAGTGATCCCATGCGCCTGTTCGCCCTCACCACGCTGACCATGGTGGCCTTTGCCGCCAATTCCGTCCTGAACCGCCTTGCCCTTGAAGGGGGCGACACGGGACCAGCCGCTTTTGCGGCCATCCGGCTGGGCACCGGGGCCTTGGCATTGACGCTGATGGTCATGGCGCGGGGCGGTGGCTTTCGGCTTTGGACGCCCGGACGCGCCCCAGGGGCCGCAACGCTGGCCATCTACGTCCTTGGGTTTTCCTTTGCCTATGTCTCCCTTGATGCCGGTCTCGGTGCGCTGATCCTGTTTGGCGTTGTTCAGATGACCATGTTCGCAGGTGCCCTGATCGGGGGAGAGCGGCCAAACGCCGTACGTATGATCGGCGCGGCGATCTCCCTGACTGGTCTGGCATGGTTGCTGTGGCCCTCTGGCTCAACTGCCCCACCAGGTTTGGGCGCGCTTCTGATGGCCGCTGCCGGCGTTGGCTGGGGCCTTTACTCCCTCATCGGGCGAGGCGCGAGTGATCCGCTATCGGAAACGGCGGCGAATTTCGTCGTCGCTGCGCCCGCCGCACTTCTGATCGGAGCGCTCGTCTGGGATGGCGCAAGCGTATCGGGCATTGTATTGGCAACCGTTTCAGGCGTCGTGACGTCCGGCCTCGGCTATGCGCTTTGGTACCGCGTGTTGCCGCAAATCGATGCCTCCGCTGCAGCGATTGCGCAGCTTTCGGTCCCGGTCATCGCGTTTGCGGGCGGTGCCCTGTTGCTGGGGGAAGTCCTGACCGGCCGCTTCCTTGGCGCCAGCGTTCTGGTCCTTGGCGGCCTCGCGCTCGGCGTCTTGTGGCGCAAACCTCAGCGCAGCATGGGCTCCAGCGCGTCGTAAAGGACAGAACCGTCCCACGCGGCTTCCGCCAGACCGGCGGGCCGGGCGCGGATGCCGCTCAATTCATCGCGTGCAAAAAAGCGTCGCTTGGTGACGACCGCCTCTGGATCACGCCAGGTGTCGTCCAGAACGCCGTCCGTGATCTCGGCGCGGAAGAAGACCTCGACCTGATGGAAATTCCGCTCGGGACTGTGAAACTCGTTGACCATAACGGGCGCACCCACGGCAATGCTCAGACCAGTTTCCTCGTGAACCTCGCGCATGAGGTTGTCGGGCAAGCTGGAGTGCGGCTCGACGCCGCCCCCCGGCGCGCACCAGATGTCGCTGGTCTTGTCCGCATAGGCGTTGACCAGAAGAAGCCGATCCTCGTGCAGGATCAACGCACGCACGGCGAGACGGACGCTCATGCGGGCCCGGTGATGCGCGTGATGTGACCCATTTTGCGACCCCGGCGCGTTTCGGCCTTGCCGTATAGATGCACGCGCACCGCTGGGTCGGCGGCAAGTGCCTCAAGGCGATCCACATCGTCCCCGATCAGGTTCTCCATGACCACGTCCGAGTGCCGGTGCGGCGGCAGTAGAGGCCAACCGGCAACCGCGCGTATGTGCATTTCGAACTGATCAATGGCACAGCCCGCTTCGGTCCAATGGCCTGAGTTGTGAACCCGCGGCGCGAACTCATTCACGATCAGGCCGTCCGGCGTCGCGAAGAATTCAACGCCAAGAACCCCAACATAGTCCAACGCCTCAGCCAGTTTCGAGGCCGCAGCCATCGCCGCGTCAAGCGTTTCGCTCGAGACGTTGGCCGGTACGGTCGTGCGGCGCAAAATGCCGTCCGCATGGACGTTCTCGCCCGGCGTATAGGCCACGATTTTTCCGTCCGTGCCGCGGGCAGCAATAACGCTGATCTCGCAGTCAAAGTCGACGAAGCCTTCCAGCACGCAAGGTGCTTGGACATCGGGCAACGGCCCGTCCCCGATCCGAACCTGTCCTTTCCCGTCATAGCCAAAGCGTCGGGTCTTCAGGATCGACGGGCGACCAATCTCAGCAACGGCGGCCTCCAATTCGGCTGAATTGGCAACGGGCGCGAAGGGCGCCGTCGCGAGGCCGATTCCTTGGAGAAACTGTTTTTCATCAACGCGGTCCTGCGACACCTGGAGCGCGCGGCGCCCGGGCCGGATGGGCGCAGACCCTTCGATCAGATCGAGCGCGTCGGCGGGCACGTTCTCGAATTCGTAAGTGACGACATCGACCGCTTCGGCGAAGCGTTTTAATGCGGCTGCATCGTCGTAGGGCGCTTGGGTCCAGTCATTGGCCACTTGCGCGGCCGGCGCTGCACCGGGCTCATAAATATGCGTGTGCAATCCCAGTCGCGCCGCTGCCATCGCCATCATCCGGCCAAGCTGCCCGCCTCCAAGAATGCCGATTGTCGCGCCGGGCCTAAGGGGGTCAGTCAACGGGTGCCTCTCCGACGCTGTCGCTCAAGGCGCTGCGCCACGCATCCAGACGCGCCGCAAGCGCGGCATCGGACGTCGCAAGGATCGCGGCGGCATAGAGCCCCGCATTGGCCGCACCGCCAATGGCCATCGTGCCGACCGGAAACCCTTTGGGCATCTGAACGATCGACAAAAGACTATCCTGTCCGCCAAGCGCCTTTGTCTCGACCGGGACGCCAACCACTGGAATGGGCGTTTTGGAGGCGAGCATGCCCGGCAAATGCGCCGCGCCCCCGGCTCCCGCGACGATGACTTTCAAACCGCGCTCCGCGGCGCTTTTTCCATAGTCCCACAACCGGTCAGGCGTGCGGTGCGCCGAGACGATCTTCACTTCATGGGCGACACCAAGTTCGTCCAGTATCTCTGCGGCAGCTTTCATGGTTGGCCAATCCGACTGGCTTCCCATGACTATACCAACAACCGGTGCGCTCATCGCGATCCCCTCGTCCTGCGAGCGCGCACTATAGCGGTGTTGATGGGGGCCTCAAGCAGCGAGCGGTCGGGCAAGGTGCCATACGCTTGCCATACGCATGCCCGACGCAAGGCAGACGCTTGTTTCAGGCAATAATATCGGGCGTCAGGCGGTCTTCGATGGCCGAGATCTGATCCTTCAAAGCCAGCTTCTGCTTCTTCATCCGCCGGATCATCAGCGGATCACCGGTTTGGCGTTCCTCAATCGCACGAATGGCAGCATCCAGATCGCCATGCTCGCGCTTTAAGACCTCGAGTTTGACCCGAAGCACCTCTTCGCTTTGCATTTCACCGGGAACTGATCGGTTCATCCTTGCTCGCTTTCGCACGTGTTTCGCCACCATAGGGTGCGCACGTGATTCCTCAAAGCGAAAGAACCCTTGTTTTGTTCGCTTTTGCTTCCCATATCTTTGGTGTGCCGCCGAACTTGGGGCATGGACTAGGACGGTCGCTTGTAGAAGGGCATGTCGATGACAAAACTAACTCTTGGAACCCATCCGTTCTTGCTCGGGTTCGATCAACTGGAGCGCCTCGTGGAACGTACCGCGAAAGAGGCGAACGGTTATCCTCCTTATAACATTGAACAAATCGACGGCGATGCGTTTCGCATTACACTGGCCGTGGCCGGATTTCGTCGCGACGACCTGACGATCACGCTTGAGGACAAGCAACTGACTGTGCGCGGTCGCCAGAGCGAAGATGAAGAGGGCAGGGTGTTCCTGCACCGCGGTATCGCGGCACGCCAATTTCAGCGCTCGTTCGTTTTGGCCGATGGGGTCGAAGTGAAAGCCGCCGAGATGGAAAACGGGCTTCTCCATATCGAAGTTGCTCGTGTGCGCCCGGAAAGCGTCGTGGAAACGATCGAAATCAAAACGAGTTAGTGAGGACATCGAGCATGAATACGCCTTTTACCTTTGGTGAGAAAACACCGTCGCGGATCGTCTATATCCGCCCCGTTGCAGTCGCTGATCTTCCCGATGAGGTTCAGTCGCAACTGACTGATTTTGAAGAGATTTACGCGCTGCACGCGCCTGATGGTGAGCGTTTGGCCCTTGTCGCTGATAAGGTGCAAGCCTTTGCGCTGGCCCGCCAGAACGACTTTGCGCCGGTCAGCGTGCACTAAACGAAAAGGGACGACCCGCATGGGCCGTCCCCTTTGAGTATTTCTAACAAGAAGAAGCGTCAGCCGGCCACGAGGCCCATCTGTTCCAGTTTCAGCAGGACTTGCTGCGCGCAGTAGTCGACATCGACCGTTTCGGTATCGAGGCTGAGTTCGGGGTTTTCGGGCACGTCATAAGGGTCCGAGATGCCCGTGAACTCTTTGATCTTGCCTTCACGCGCCAGCTTGTAGAGCCCCTTGCGATCGCGCCGTTCGCACTCTTCGATCGACGTGGCAACGTGGATTTCCACGAACGCACCGAAGGCTTCCACATCCT
>CAZWZG010000109.1:0-10506 GCA_964638245.1 uncultured Rhodobacterales bacterium | reverse complement strand
GCAGGTCGGCAAGATCCGTGGCGTCGAAAGCAACGGCATGATGTGTTCCGAACGCGAGATGGAGCTGTCGGACGAACATTGCGGCATCATCGAACTGCCTTCGGGTGATGTGGGCGACAGATTCTCCGACTGGCTGGCCGCCAATGACCCCTCCAAGGTCGATCCCGTCTTCGAGATTGCGATCACGCCCAACCGCCCCGATGCGCTGGGCGTGCGCGGGGTCGCGCGCGACCTTGCGGCGCGGGGCATCGGCACGTTGAAGACGCAAGCGAACGTCACCGTGCCCGGAGCCTTCCCATGCCCCATCGGTGTGACCATCGATGACGATACGCTTGAGACCGCGCCGATCTTCACCGGGCGCTTGATCCGGGGCGTGAAAAACGGCCCGTCGCCCGCCTGGCTTCAGGCGCAGTTGAAGGCGATTGGGTTGCGCCCGATCTCGGCGCTCGTGGACATCACCAACTTCTTCACCTTCGACCAGAACCGCCCGCTCCACGTCTTTGACGCGGCCAAGGTGGCGGGCGATCTGCGCGTCCATTGGGCGCGCGTTGGCGACACGATCACCGCGCTCGATGACAAGGAGTACACCTTTGGGCCCGAGACCATGGCGATCTCGGACGACAATGGTCCCGAAAGTATCGCCGGCATCATGGGCGGCGCCGAGACCGGCGTGACCGAGGAGACGACGGATGTCTTCCTTGAAAGCGCCTATTGGCACCCGGTGACAATCGCCCGCTCGGCGCGTGCGCTGAAGATCAACTCGGACGCCAAGTATCGGTTTGAGCGTGGCATTGACCCCGCCTTCACCCGCCCCGGCCTTGAGATGGCAACGCAGATGATCCTCGATCTCTGCGGGGGAGAGCCGTCCGAGGTTGTGGTCGCTGGCGCTGTGCCCGACACGTCGCGGGCGTACAAGCTGGATACCGACCGCGTGCAGTCGCTGGTGGGGATGACGCTCCCGCCGGAGACACAGCGAAAGACGCTCACCGAACTTGGCTTTACGCTCGATGGCGACATGGCCAGCCCGCCGACATGGCGGCCCGATGTACTGGGGGAAGCCGACCTGGTGGAAGAGGTCGCGCGGATTGCCTCCCTGACGAAGCTCGAGGGCAAGCCCCTGACGCGCACCACCTCGGGCGTTCCGCGCCCGATCCTGACGCCGACCCAAAAGAAAGAGCAGGTCGCACGCCGCACTATGGCCGCGCTGGGCTACAACGAATGCGTGACATACACCTTCATCGATCAGCCCTCTGCCGAGCTTTTCGGTGGCGGCGATGTCGCGCGACAGCTGGAAAACCCGATCTCATCAGAGATGACGCATATGCGCCCCGATCTTCTGCCGGGCTTGCTGCAGGCCGCTGCGCGCAATCAGGCGCGCGGGGCAGGGGACCTTGCGCTCTTTGAAATTGGCGCGGCCTTCCAGGGCGGTGAGCCTGAGGAACAGCATCTGCAAGTGGCAGGCCTATTGGTCGGCCAAGGCGCGTTCAAGGATGCCCACAGACCCGCACGCAGCGTCGATGTTTATGACATCAAGGCCGATGCTGAAGCCGTGCTCGCGGCCCTTGGCGCGCCCGCCAAGGCGCAGATCCTGCGCGGGGCCGATGCGTGGTGGCATCCGGGGCGGCATGGCAAGATCTGTCTTGGGCCGAAGAAGGTGCTTGGCATCTTCGGCGAAGTGCACCCCAAAATCCTGAAGGCCTTCGACATCAAGGGCCCGGCGATGGCGCTGACGCTATTCCCCGATCAGATCCCGCCCGCGCGCAACACCGCCAAATCGCGCCCCGCCGCCGATATCCGTGATTTCCAGGCGGTCGAGCGGGACTTTGCCTTTGTCGTCGACGATCAGGTCGAGGCACTGACGCTGGTCAACGCCGCGGCGGGGGCCAACAAGGCCCTGATCACGGATGTGCGGGTCTTTGATGTGTTCCAGCTGGGCGAGGGCAAGAAGTCTTTGGCCATCACCATCCGGCTGGAGCCGACCGAGAAAACCATGACGGACGAAGAGATCGAGAGTGTCTCGAAAGACGTCGTGGCCAAGGTCGAAAAGGCAACGGGCGGCACGCTACGCGGCTGATCGCCCTTGCCCTTGGCCCGCCTGCACTAGGTATCAATCGCGACAGCGAAAGGACGACCCATGGCTTTGAACGTATACCTCTCCGGCGAAATCCACACCTCCTGGCGCGAAGAGATTGCCGAGGGCTGCAAGGGCCTCGATGTGACGTTCAACGCCCCGGTGACGGACCATGACGCGTCCGACGATTGCGGCGTGGCAATCATGGGGGCTGAGCAAAACAAGTTCTGGCATGATCACAAGGGCGCCAAACTGAACGCCATCCGCACCCGCCATGGGATCGAATCCGCTGACGTGGTCGTCGTGCGCTTTGGGGAAAAGTACAAGCAGTGGAACGCGGCCTTTGACGCGGGCCAGGCGGCAGCGCTGGGCAAGCCTCTGATCGTGCTGCACGGGGCGGACCACCAGCATGCTTTGAAAGAGGTCGACGCGGCCGCGCTTGCGGTGTGCGAGACATCAGAGCAGGTCGCCCAATGCCTCGCTTACGTTTTGACCGGTAAACTGCCCGCCTAGACCTCGCGCGGCGGGATGTTCGCGGCCTTTTCGACCAGCGGGCGCGCCATGAAGCGGTCGAAATAGTCCGGCACGTTCTTCAGATCATGCCAGCCGATGATGTCCTTGACGCCATAGTAGTCGAGCCCGCGCAGCCACGGCGCAATTGCGATATCGGCAATTGAAAACTCGCCCGTGATCCACTCTTTCCCTTCAAGAGCGCCATCGAGCACGCCCAAGAGGCGCTTGCCCTCGTTCAGATACCGCTCCCCGGGGCGCGGGTCTTCGATGTCCTTGCCGGCAAATTTGAAGAAGAAGCCCACCTGACCCAGCATCGGGCCAAGACCACCCATCTGCCACATCACCCATTGGATCGTCTCGTATTTCTTGGCGCCCGTGCCGATCAGCTTGCCGGACTTTTCGGCCAGATAGATCAGGATCGCCCCGCTTTCGAAAATCCCGATGGGCGTCCCATCCGGCCCGTTCGGGTCGATGATCGCGGGGATCTTGTTGTTGGGGTTGAGCGACAGAAACTCGGGGCTTTTCACATCCGCGTCAGACAGAGTCACGCGGTGCGCTTCGTAGTCGAGCCCCATTTCTTCGAGGGCGATCGAGACTTTGACGCCGTTCTGCGTCGGGAAAGAGAAAAGCTGGATGACGTCGGGGTTCGTAGGGGTCCATTTCTTCGTGATCGGAAATGCGCTGAGATCGGCCATTGTTCGTCCTTTGAATTGCCCGCCGCAGTTGGCGGCATTTCGCTTAGATAGGACACCTTGACGCGGATTAAATCGCGGGACCTGTGTGTTTTCGTGCTAACCCCTGTGCGCCGGGGTGGGCCGGTGAAGAAAACAAGGGAACTGGAATGCTCAAAGAGTTTCAGGAATTTATCGCCAAGGGCAATGTGATGGACATGGCCGTTGGTATTATTATTGGCGCAGCTTTTACCGCGATCGTGACGTCCTTGGTCAATGACCTGATCAATCCGATCATTTCGCTGTTCACGGGCGGGCTCGATTTCTCGGGCCTTGGGATCGCGCTCAGCGAAGGCGAGGAAGCCGCGATTTTCGCGTACGGCAATTTCATCATGGCCGTGATCAATTTCCTGATCATCGCCTGGGTCGTGTTCCTGCTGGTCAAGATGGTGAACCGCATCAAAGAAGCCGCCGAGAAGAAAGAAGAAGCCCCCGCCGAGGAGGAACCAAAGGGTCCGACCGAAGCCGAGCTATTGATGGAAATCCGCGACGCTCTGAAGGCCCAGTCTTAAGAGACGGTCCTAAAACAAACGGGCCCGGCGATGACCGGGCCCCAAAAACAGAAAAACCCTCGGGCCAACGGCGTCGAGGGTTCTCAGCCCCGCCAAACGGCGGGAAGGTCGCATGCGTCAGATCAGAGCATACCTTCGCGCTGTGCCTTCTTGCGAGCGAGCTTGCGGGCCCGGCGAATAGCCTCGGCCTTTTCGCGCGCACGCTTTTCGGACGGCTTTTCGAAATGCTGCCGAAGCTTCATTTCGCGAAAGACGCCTTCGCGCTGCAGTTTTTTCTTCAGCGCACGAAGCGCTTGATCGACGTTGTTGTCGCGAACACTTACCTGCATGTGGTGTCACCACCTTTCTAAGCTGATTGCGGAAATCGCAGGATGGGCGTCTATATCAAGCGGGAATGCGCCTGTCTACAGGCCGCACTACAGAAATCATCGGGTGACGTTTCCGTGAAAAACCGGCAGCTTAGCCCCGAACCAAGGAGAGAGCGATGACATCAACGACCTATCCTGATGCCGATGCGATTCTGGACGCCGCCCTTATGCATGTCCCTTTTGATGGCTGGTCCGACGCCACCCTCCGCGCGGCCCTCCGTGATCTCGACGCCCCTGCTGAAGCGGGCAAGCTGGCCTTTCCGCGCGGGGCGCTGGACCTTGCGCTGGCCTTCCACCGTCGGGGCGATGCCGCGCTTCGCGAGGCATTGGAGGCGGCTGACCTCGGATCGATGAAGATCCGCGAAAAGATCATCTATGCCGTGCGCACACGGATCGAGATCGCCGCCGACAAGGAAGCCGTCCGGCGCGGCGTGACGTTTTTCGCGCTGCCCCAGAACTCGGTCACCGGCGCCCAGGCGATCTGGGAAACGGCGGATACGATCTGGGATGCGATTGGTGACACGTCGCGGGATGCCAACTGGTATTCCAAACGCGCGATCCTCAGCGGGGTCTATTCGTCGACGATCCTGTTCTGGCTGGGCGATGACAGCACGGACAATCAGGGAACATGGGATTTCCTCGATCGCCGGATCGAGAACGTGATGCAGTTCGAAAAGGTCAAGGCGGCCGTCAACAAAAATCCGATGTTGCAACCCTTGATGGCCGGGCCGAACTGGTTGGCCTCGAAAATCCGCGCGCCTGAAAAAGGCGCAATGCCCGGCATGCCCGGCTTTTGGAGCAAGGCCAAAGACGCGTGAAAGCCATTGAAATTGCCGAGCCGGGGGGCGCGGAGGTTCTGCGCCTTGTGGACCGCGACCGCCCCGAGCCAGCTGCCGATGAGGTCGTGCTGCGCATTGCATGGGCCGGGGTGAACCGCCCCGACGTGCTGCATCGTCTTGGGCTGTACCGCCCGCCACCGGGCGCAAGCGATGTTCCGGGGCTTGAAGCCTCTGGTGAGATTGTCGAAATCGGTACGGCCGTGTCCGGACTGAAGGTCGGCGACACGGTCTGCGCGCTTTTTCCGGGCGGGGCCTATGCGGAATACGCTGCAACTCCGGCAGCACATTGCCTGCCGATCCCCAAGGGCATGTCGATGCGCGACGCCGCCTGCCTGCCCGAGACGTTCTTCACGGTCTGGTCAAATGTTTTCGAACGAGGCCGACTGCAAGCGGGGGAGACCTTTCTGGTCCACGGCGGCAGTTCCGGTATCGGTACCACAGCGATCCAGATGGCGCATCATTTCGGGGCGCGCGTGATCGCGACGGCAGGCTCGGAGGAGAAATGCGCGGCCTGTCGCGCGCTGGGGGCGGACATCGCGATCAACTATCGGGACGAAGACTTCGTAGAGGTTGTGCGCGCCGACGGCGGGGCAGATGTGATCCTAGACATGGTCGGTGGCGACTATGTGGCGCGCAACCTCAAGTGCCTTAAAGTAGATGGGCGACTTGTCCAGATCGCGTTTTTGCAGTCATCGAAGGTGACGATGAACCTCGCGCCATTGATGCTGAAACGCCAGACCATCACTGGCTCCACCCTGCGCCCGCAAAGCGTGGCGGCCAAGGCGCGGATTGCGGAGGCGCTCCGCATCCATGTTTGGCCGGTCTTGGAGGCCGGTGCCGTCATGCCGGTTTTCGATAGTTCGTTCCCATTGAATGAGGCCGCCAACGCGCATCGGCGCATGGAAAGCTCTTCTCATATCGGCAAGATCGTGCTTGAGATCCTCGGGGATACATAAAAAAACCGGCCCGCGAAGGGCCGGTTGTTTTCTCGTATGGCCTATGGGTTAGGCTTTCTTGCGGCGTACCGCGGCAAAGGCGCCAAGTCCGCCGAGAAGTAGCAAGGCCGATGCCGGGATCGGCACTTCGCTCACTTCAATCCGCAGATCAACGCCGTAGCAAGTCTGCGTCTCAGCACAGGTGTTTGTTCCGCCCCAAAGGAAGATCGTGTCGCCGTCAAAGCTGTTTGGAAGTCCCATGTCGAGCGCGCCGTCAAAGTAAAACGTCAGCGTGTCGAAGTACGGGTTTCCTTTGAATTCGAAGGTAAGGTCACCGCCAGCGGTTTCCTGATCAATCGTTCCAAATGCATCATAGGTATAACCGGCCCAAGTGCCGGCGAACTCTATCGAGCCGTCGTGCATCCATGACCCTGATGCCGCTTCGCTGAAGTACCCTTTGGTGACCCCTGACATGTCGCTGTCATCGGCCTGAGTATGGATCAAAGAAGACCCGAAGCCATATGCGGTGATGTTGGTAAGTCCGTCGACCGTGTAGGTAGATGCAGTGGCCGCACCTGCCATGGTTGTTGCAGCCGCAGCTGCCATTGCGAGATAACGCATATTCCCCTCACTCATTACATTTTTGTAAGCCGACTCTATTGCCTATTCAGCAAAGGCGATAGTGGCTAATCGGACGAATCGACGTCTTGAAGCGAGATTTTTGCACGCAAACCCCGAAACCACCCCCGAAATCCGAAGTTTTTCAACGCACCGGATTGAACGTTGCGCCGGACAGGGTGCAATCCCGCGCGACCGGCCCAGTGCATGTGCGGGGCTTCAGATCAGGTGTCAGACAAATGCGAACTTCCTGGATTTGTCGGTTTTTGCAGGTCACTGTGATCTGGTCCGGCGACAGATCGGGGTTTGCCTGTAGGAAGGCTTCTTCTACGACGGACGCGGGTAGGCGCACAGGACGCGTCAGTTGGCGCAGAAGCGCTGGAAGAGAGACGCTTTGATAAGCGTTGCGCGCCAGATCAAAATACTCGGACGCTTCCAACCCGGAACACCGGCCATGCTTTTTCCACTGATACCATGCACTGCTCGAGGACCCGAAAACCTCTGCCTCGGCCCGCGTCTGGCTGCGGGACGGATCGCGCGCCGATGTCCGGCAATAGGACGGCCAACCGTCGATGTATTGCGGCCAAAGTCCGTGCAGCGTCCATCCCGCATCAGCGCTCGGATCGCATTGCGGCGCATCGCGATCATCGCCTTCAAGGTCGCACCAGTTGGGCGCCCAAGTCAGGGCCAGAACGTAATAGTCAAAGTCGCCCGCCCGTTCGCCTTCGGCCCTCAAAGGCAGAGCCATCAAGATCGCGAAAGCGGCGACGATTAGGGCTTTCATAAGCGCGGGTCCTTCATTATATCGCTTGCAACTTCCCTGAAATCGCAACCAGCGTCCACCCGGACCCGCCGATTTCCCGGCCCCAAGACGTATGCAAAGGAGCGAGCAAATGAACAAACCGATCATGGCGAAAGCGACCGCCGTCTGGCTCGTCGACAATACAACGATGACCTTCAAGCAGATCGCCGATTTTTGCGGACTGCATGTGCTTGAAGTTCAGGGTATCGCTGATGGCGACGTGGCGACCGGTGTGAAGGGTTTTGACCCAATTGCAAACAATCAGCTCGATGCTGAGGAAATCCAAAAGGGCGAGGCGGACCCGGCCTATACGCTCAAGCTCAAGCATTACGCGGCTGCTCAGGGCGAAGAAAAGCGGCGCGGACCGCGTTACACGCCGTTGTCCAAGCGTCAGGACCGACCGGCGGCAATTCTTTGGTTGGTGAAATTCCACCCGGAGCTGACCGACGGTCAAATTTCCAAGCTTGTGGGCACGACCAAGCCGACAATCCAGTCGATCCGCGATCGCAGCCACTGGAACATCTCGAACATTCAACCAGTTGACCCTGTGGCTCTTGGCCTGACCAAGCAATCCGAGTTGGATGCCGCCGTTCAGAAAGCCGCCAAGAAGAAGGCTGCGGACGGCGAAGTGATGTCCGACGACGAGCGTCGCAAGTTGGTGTCGACTGAGCAATCGCTGGGTATGGATACGGAGCCGCGCGTACCGACCGCGATCTCTGGTCTGGAGACATTCTCATTGTCCGACAACACGGATGACGATGAAGAAGAAAAGTCCAGCGATCACCTCGATGCGGACAGCCTCTTCAATCTGCCCGATAGCGACGAGGATGACGACGACAAGTCGTAAAGGAATCGTGCGGCGCTAAAGCGCGCCGCGCGCCTTCATGGCTGCGCTGAGCGTGCCGTCGTCCAGGTAATCGAGCTCGCCCCCAACAGGGACGCCTTGGGCGAGCGATGTGACGCGAACTCGGGCTTCGATCTGATCTGCGATATAGTGCGCGGTCGTGCGTCCATCGACCGTGGCGTTAAGCGCCAAAATCACCTCTTCGACGCTCTCGGCATCGATCCGAGCGGTCAGAGCGGGAATGCGCAGATCTTCAGGCCCGATCCCGTCAAGCGCGGACAACGTGCCACCAAGGACGTGATAGCGACCTTTGAAGGTGCCGCTGCGTTCCAGCGCCCACAGGTCAGCGACGTCCTCGACCACACAAATTGCGCCGGTCTGGCGCTTTGGGTCCGTGCAGATCGAGCACAGATCCGTCGTGCCCAGATTGCCGCAACGCATGCATTCACGCACCGTGTCGCCCACTGATTTCATGGCATCGGCAAGCGGGATCAAAAGGCGATCCCGTTTCTTTATCAGGTGCAGGGTCGCACGGCGCGCGGACCGTGGCCCCAATCCCGGCAGTTTGGCCAGGATATCGATCAGGGCATCAATCTCGGGCGAGGGGCCAGACACTAGAAGGGCAGTTTCATATCCGCAGGCAGGCCGAGCTCGTCCGTGAGCTTCTGCATCTCTTCGGCGGAGCGCTGTTGTGCGCGGATTTGAGCATCCTTGATCGCAGCAAGGATCAGGTCCTCGGCGACCTCCTTGTCGTCGGGGTTGAAGATCGAAGGATCGATATCAAGCCCGGTAAGTTCACCTTTGGCCGTCGCGGTGGCCTTGACCATGCCGGCGCCGGACTCACCGGTCACTGTGATAGTTCCGAGGCTGTCCTGAAGCTCAGCCATTTTTGACTGCATCTCCTGGGCTTTTTTCATCATGCCGGCCATATCGCCGAGGCTTCCAAGGCCTTTGAACATGCGCGTTCTCCTAGTTGTCCTCGAAAGGATCCCATTCATCTTCGACCTCGGGCAGCGCGTCTTCGGCGACCCGGGCGGTGAGTTCTTCAGGCGTGGTGATAGCGGTGATCGTTGCACCAGGAAAGGCCTCGAGCACAGCCGAGACCAGCGGGTGCTCGCGCGCCTTGGCTTCAGCCGCGCGCCTGTCTTCGTCGCGGCGCTCCGTGATCGTTGGCGCGTCGCACCCGTCCGCCACGATGACCGCCCATCGCGCCCCGGTCCAGGACTGGAGGCGTGTGCCAAGGCGTTGGGCGAGGTCGCGGGGGGCATCCGCCGTAGGTGTGAATTCGATGCGGCCCGGGCTGTACGTCCCAAGCCGCATACCGCTTTCAACGTCCAGCAACAGTTTCACATCGCGGTTCGCCCGGATCAGGTCGAGCACGTGTTCAAACCGAGCAAAGCGCGCCAAGGCCGACGGCTCTTCGGCGTGTAAGGCCACTGGAGCGCCTCCCGCGGGGGAGCCTTGTGGAGCGCGAAGCGTGGGGGGCGTCGGCGTCGTGGTTTGTGGTGGGGCCGCGCGTGAACCGCCCCCCCCGTTCGGCGGTGGGGGCGGCGTGTCCTTGAGCTTTCGTACAAGCTCTTCTGGTGTGGGCAGGTCGGCCACATGGGTCAGGCGAATGATCGTCATTTCCGCCGACATCATCGCATTGGGTGCCCGCGCAACCTCATCCAGCGCGTTGACCAGCATCTGCCACATCCGTGTCAGAACGCGCATCTGCAACCGGCCTGCAAGGTCGCTGCCACGGTTGCGTTCCTCGGGCGCGACGGTTGGATCCTCGGCCGCTTCCGGCGTTATCTTGATCACGCTGACCCAATGGGTCACTTCGGCCAGATCCTGAAGGACCACAAGCGGATCTGCCCCTTCAGCATACTGGCTGGACAGTTCAGCCAAAGCACCAGCCGCATCCCCGCGCAAAACCATTTCGAACAGATCAAGCACCCTGCCACGATCGGCCAGCCCGATCATCGCGCGCACCTGGTCTGCAGTGGGCGCTCCGGCCCCATGGGCGATCGCCTGATCAAGCAGCGATAGCGCGTCGCGAACCGAGCCTTCGGCGGCGCGGGTGATCAGCGCCAGCGCGTCTTCACCCACCTCCATGCCCTCGGCTTTGGCAATCTTGGCTAGGTAGGCGATCATCACCTCCGGTTCGATCCGGCGCAGATCAAAACGTTGGCAGCGCGACAGGACTGTCACCGGAACCTTTCGGATCTCGGTGGTTGCAAAGATGAATTTCACATGCGCGGGCGGCTCTTCCAGCGTCTTCAACAGCGCGT
>CAZWZG010000108.1:6821-10602 GCA_964638245.1 uncultured Rhodobacterales bacterium | reverse complement strand
AACGGCCAAAGCTTGATGCGTTCGGCCAATGCGCCCGAAACGATCGATGCGGTCGCAGCAACAAACATCAACTGGAAGAAGAAGTCCGATCCAACCGACGCATAGTCGAGCGAGGCATCAGCCGCAGCAAGACCAACCGGCTCGAGCACTGTCATCGTGCCAAAGATCGGGCCCATCCAGCCTTCGATCACCCACTCGCCGGGGTACATCAGGTTGAAGCCAACCAGCCAGTACATGATCGACGCAATCGAGAAGAGCGCGATGTTCTTGGTCAGCTGCATGGTTACGTTCTTGGCGCGCACCAGACCGGCTTCGAGCATCGCAAAGCCAGCTGCCATCCAGAACACAAGGAAGCCGCCCACAAGGAACAGCAGGGTGGTCATGATGTAGGGGCCGATTTCGTCAAAGCCCGGTGCATCCTGTGCAAACGCCGCAGCAGGCAACACGGTCAGTGCCAGCGCGGGTGCAAGTACCTTAAGTGATTTCATTTCATTTACCCTCGTTCGACCGCGCTTAGATCGCGTCTGCGTTGGTTTCGCCAGTGCGCACGCGCACGGCCTTCTGAACGTCCAGCACGAAGATCTTGCCATCGCCGATTTTGTCGGTCTTGGCGGTCGTCTCGATCAGGCTGACCACTTGGTCTTCCATCGAATCCTCAACGACGATTTCGAGCTTTACCTTCGGTACGAAGTTCACGGCGTATTCGGCCCCGCGATAAATTTCCGTGTGGCCCGACTGCGAGCCGAAGCCCTTGATCTCGGTCACCATCATGCCGCGTACGCCGATTCCGGTGAGCGCTTCGCGCACCTCCTCGAGCTTGAACGGCTTGATTGCTGCAATGATGAGTTTCACTTGCATCCCCTTCCGTTACGCAAATCCGGCTCGCCCCCTGAGACGCGCCCTTTGCAGGTTCATGGCGGCAAAAAGAGCGGATATGCGGGGAAGGACAAGGAATCCGGGATGGTGAATCAGCGATGAATCTCGAGGTTTTGCACATTTTTTGCACAAAATAGCAGCAGCGATGCTTTTTTAGGCAGTCTAGGAATACGATTCTGTGAACAACTGCTCCGCGATGGCTCCACAAATGCCGATTGATTGCGTAAGATTCCCGCAAAAGAGGCAGAAAGCAGAGTACCAGTATCATGGCACGGTCTGACGGTTCCAATCGTCCGCCCGGACAGCGCCTTGTCGCGGACAAGCGCTATGGGGGTGCGACGACGAAAAAGACTGCGAAAAAGGCGGCAAAACCCGCGCGAAAGCCGGTCAGCAAGCCCAAGAAAGCAGTTGCACGCAAAACGTCGCGCTCGCTGTTTGGTCGCATTTTGTACCCGTTTGTCTGGCTGTTTCGAACGATTCTGCGTCTGATCTGGCGCGTTAGCTGGCGGGCGGGCATTGTCGGGGCCGTCGCACTGGCAGGTGTCGTCTTTTATTACTCTGTCACGATTCCCCCCATTGAAGAGCTGACCGACGGTCGCGCGCGCGGCTCGGTGACGATGCTGGACCGCGACGGGCGGGTTTATGCGTGGCGGGGCGAACAGTTCGGGGGACAGATCACTGCGGACACGGTGAGCCCGCATTTGAAAAACGCCGTCATCGCGACCGAGGACAAGCGCTTCTATTGGCACCCGGGTATCGACCCGCGCGGCATCGCAAGTGCCGTTCGTATCAATCTGAGCGAGGGGCGCGGGCCTTTTTCGGGCCATGGCGGCTCGACGCTGACACAGCAGACGGCCAAGCTTTTGTGCCTTGGCGTTCCCTTCAATCCGGCCGCCGGGATGACCGAAGCCGAGTATGAGGCTGACTGCCGCCGCACCACGATTCAGCGCAAGATCAAGGAAGCCATCTATGCGATGGCGCTTGAGCTGAAATTCACCAAGGACGAGGTTCTGACGATCTACCTCAATCGTGCCTATCTTGGCGCGGGGAGCCGCGGGTTTGAGGCGGCGTCGCAGCGGTATTTCGGGATTTCAGCCGCGGATGTGAACCCGGCGCAATCGGCGATGCTGGCGGGCCTTCTTGTGGCGCCATCGCGGTTTGCCCCCACAGCCAACCTGCAACGCAGCCAAGAACGCGCGGCGGTGATCCTGCGCCTGATGTCAGAGCAAGGCTACATCTCGGCAACGGATGCGGCGGCTGCGCGCGCGAACCCAGCAATCCTGTCCGAGGAAGCAGAAGAGCGTGCAGGCGGGTATTTTGCCGACTGGGTCATGGATCAGGGACCGAGCTTTCTGACGCGTGAGACGACGGAAGACGTCATCCTGACCACGACCTTTGATCGCCGTATCCAGACCGCCGCCGAAGAGGCGCTTCAGTTTGTTTTCGACACAAAGGTCAGCCCAGAATCAAAGGCGCAGGCCGCGATCGTGGTCATGAGCGCCGATGGTGCGGTCCGCGCCATGGTCGGCGGGCGCAAATTCAAAGGGGTCGCGGGACAGTTCAACCGCGCCATTCAGGCCAAACGGCAGACGGGGTCGGCGTTCAAACCGTTCGTTTTCGGCGCCGCGATGGATCTTGGGTTCACGCCGAATGCCACGGTGATGGATGCGCCGATCACGATCGACGTGCCCGGCTCGGGCCCTTGGAGCCCGCGCAACTACTCGGAGGAATTCGCGGGGCGTGTCACGCTGACCGAAGCGCTGGCGCGATCGCTCAACACGCCTGCGGTGCGCGTGTCCGAGCATGTCGGCCGCGAAGCGGTGGCCACGATTGCGGCTGACTTCGGCATTGAAAGCGGGTTGGCGCCCGGGCCGGCTATTGCGCTGGGCTCCTCGGAGTCGACCTTGCTGGAAATGACGGGGGCCTATGCGGGTATCCTGAATGGCGGGTCTTCGGTGACACCCTACGGGTTGATCGAGCTGCGCCTGCAAGGCGATCAGACGCCGATGATGGGGCAAGAAGGCGGGATCGGCGAACGTGTGATTTCCCGCCAAGCCGCTGAAAGCCTTGTCTATATGATGAACCAGGTCGTGGAAGTCGGCACCGGGCGTCGCGCGGCGCTGCCGGATCGACCCGTCGCTGGCAAAACCGGAACAACGCAGGCCGCGCGAGATGCGTGGTTCATCGGGTTCACGGCAGACTACGTGGCCGGTGTCTGGATGGGATACGACGACAACACGCCGCTGAAAGGCGTTACGGGGTCAGGCCTTCCGGCAGATATCTGGCGCGAGACGATGCTGCGGGTCCATGCTGATCTACCGCCGCGCGCCTTGCCGATGGCCACGCCGCGCGCAGAAGAACGCGTCGTCGAAGCCGACCCGTTGGCCCCGCGTCAGCCGTCGAATTCCGGTGGTGAGGACAACCTTGCCGAGCGGATCATCATCGACGTTCTGACGACGTTGTTTGGCAACTAGCCCGCGACGATGCCAACGAACTGGTCGATCGCTTCATCGCTGATCGACCAGTCGCAGACCATGCGCGCCAGTAATGGCTCGTCGTCTGGCCCGCCATCTAGAGCGCCGGACCAGAGATAATACTGGGCCCCTGCGGCGTGCAGGCGCTTGTGGGCAGCGCGTGGGAAGTTGGCGAAGATCATGTTGGCGCGCGGGTCTCGCAGGATCTCGACATCGGGGATCTGTTGCAGGCCGCGCTGGAGCCGCGCGCGCGCGGCGTTGGCGCGACCCGCCAGGTCAAGCCAGAGATCGCCGTCGAGGTAGGCGTTCATCTGCGCCGACAGATAGCGATGCTTGGAGAAAAGATGCGCAGCGCGTTTGCGGCGCAGTTCGAATTCCCAAGCATGCTCGGGGTTGAACAGGATCGCCGCTTCGACACCCATGGCGCCGTT
>CAZWZG010000108.1:0-6721 GCA_964638245.1 uncultured Rhodobacterales bacterium | reverse complement strand
GCCGCCCCAAGCGCGCTCAGCACGTTCGGGTGGGCTGGTCCTGTGTTGTCGGATGCCAGAAACATCAGCTCTGCTCCTCGATAATGTGGTCTTCCCATTCGTCTTCGGGAACTTCGTATTCGGGCACGGTCCAGCCGCGCACGGAAATGCCGGCCGCATGGACGCTGTCGGGGGTGCCCGAGATCAGCGAGTGCCAGTCGTAAAGCGGTTTGCCTTCATGCAGAAGGCGGTAGGCGCAGGTCGTGGGCATGAAGTAGGCGACCTTGTCGATGTTGCCCGGGGACAGGACAACGCAGTCAGGCACGAACTGGAGCCGGATGTCATATTGCGCGCAGCGGCAAGTGTCCCCGTCCAAAAGGCGGCAGGCGACGCGGGTGAAGGCAACCTCGCCGGTGTCTTCGTCTTCGAGCTTGTTGAGGCAGCATTTGCCGCAGCCGTCGCACAGCGCTTCCCATTCGCGGGGCGCCATGTTTTGGAGCGGCACACGCTCCCAATACCGGTCGCGCAGGCCGTCGCGGTTGATGGGGTCGTCGGGCGTTTGCGCCATTTGGATGCATGCCTCCGGCGGGAGTATTTTCAACAAGAAGAAGGCGCGATCAACGCCCCAAGCGGCGGCGGGCTTCAGCGCTGTCGGCGTCCATCTGGGTGATGAGCGCGTCAAGGCCGTCGAATTTTTCTTCGCCGCGCAGGTAAGAGACAAGCGCGACGGACAATGTTTGTCCGTAAAGGTCGCCCGAAAAGTCGAAGATATGGGTTTCAAGGTTGGGTGTGTTTTCGCCAAACATCGGACGCACGCCCAGGGATGCCACGCCAATATGGCGTCCGGTGTCGGGGCCGGTCAGGATATCGATCTCGACCGCGTAAACACCAAAAGCAGGCAAATGCAGGCCCTCAAGGCTCATGTTTGCGGTTGGATATCCAAGCTCGCGCCCGCGCTTTTCGCCGTGGAGCACGGGGCCTTCGATATGGTGCGCATGGCCAAGCATCGCAGCGGCGTCTTCGGGGCGCGCGTCCGCCAAGGCGGCGCGGATGCGAGTGGACGAGACTTCGTGGGCATCAAGGGCGACGAGCGGTGCGACCGTAGCGCCAAAGCCCATCGTTTTGCCGAAATCGGACAGGCTGGACGCCTCACCGGTTCTGTCCTTGCCAAAGTGGAAGTCCTGACCGACGACGACATGGGTCGCCCCTAGTCCGTCTTGCAGGACATCCTTGCAAAACGCCTCCGCGCTCAGCGCGGCAAAATCCGCATCGAACGGAACCTGAAAGAGGACGTCGACGCCAAGCTTTTCAAGGCGATGGGCCTTGGCCGCGGCGTTCATGAGCCTGAAAGGCGCGTCATCAGGTCGGAAAAAGCTGCGTGGATGGGGCTCGAACGTCAGGACGCCCAAGGGGGCATTCATCCGGTCCGCTTGATCGCGCGCAGCCACGAGGATCGCTTGATGGCCAAGGTGCACGCCATCAAAGTTACCGATCGCCACGGCGGCGCCGCGTGCGGCCTCATCCAGTCCGGTATATGTCGTGAACACCTGCATCCAGCGCGGCCTAGCGCGCGGCGGGGCGCGGTGCAAGATGCCTCAGTCGAAGCGGGCGGATGGGGCTAGGACCAGAGCCTCTCCTGTCAGCACAGGCTTGTCCTTGATCGAGCAGAGGCAATCGAGCGTGACGCGCCGCTTTGCGTAGTCGATTTCGCGCACTGTCACCTCTGCGCGCACCCGGTCGCCGGGGCGCACGGGGGCTTTGAATTTGAGCGATTGGCCAAGGTAGACCGAACCATGGCCGGGCAGTTGCTCTCCGATCACGGCCGAGATCAGGCCAGCCGTCAGCATACCGTGCGCGATGCGCCCCTCAAAGATCGTGTCGCGGGCGTAGTCGTCGTCGAGATGCACTGGATTGTGGTCGGTCGAGACCTCGGCAAAAAGCTCGATATCGCGGTCTGTGATGGTCTTTTCGACATAGCGGTTCATGCCGATTTCCATCTCTTCGATGACGATCGTGCCTCGGGGCATATTGTCCAACATCCGGGCGGCCTCGCAATAATATCACATTGAGCGGGTTCGCTCGGCAATATAATTACGCTGCGAGCGCGAAAAGTCCAGAGCAAACTGGCTCAGCGCAGCTTTCCGATCGCGTACGTCGGGGAAAGCATGGCGTTGCCGAGGAATGTTTCCAACAATGCCGGATCCGGGTCCGTTTGCGTGGCGGTTTCTTCCGCAGCAAGGCCGCCCGTGACAAACATCGAATCAATGTCTTCGCCTATGGCACCCTTGATGTCCGTGTTGATGCCGTCGCCGATCGCCAGAACGCGCGCATCGGGAATGTCCTTGCCCAATTCGCGCAGGCGCGCGCGGCTGAGATCATAGACGCCGGGATGGGGTTTGCCGAAGTAGAGGCTTTCGCCGCCCATCTCGGTATAGAGTGCTGCCAATGCGCCAGCACACCATTCACGGGTCTCGCCGCGGTCGACGACAATATCGGGGTTGGCGCAGAGAAACTTCAGCCCCTTTTGCTTGGCATAAAGAAAGTCTGCGCGGTTGACGTCCGGGTCGGCAAGGCGGTCGAATGGGCCTGTGCAGACAATGCCCTCGGCCTGGTCCAAAGGAACGCGGGTGATGTCGACAGGGTCATCGACGACCTTGAGAGGGTCGAAGAACCCATGGTCGCGGTCCTCGCCGATGAAATAGACCTTTTGGCCCACCACGCCGCGGAACATGGCGGCGCGCGCGCTGTCACCCGAGGTGGCGATCGTGTCCCAGGCGTCGCGCGGCACCTGCAGGGCGTCCAGATGCTCGGCAACAAGGCTGCGCGCCCTTGGGGCGTTCGTCAAAAGAACGACTGTTCCGCCTTGAGCGCGATAGGCCTGAAGTGCGGCCACCGCTTCGGGGAAAGCAAAGACACCGTTGTGGAGGCACCCCCACAGATCGCACAGCACGGCATCGTAGCGGTCCGAGACCTCGGCAAGATTGGAAACGATCTGGGTCATGAGAGGCTCTGCCTTCTTTCTTCGACCTCAGCGAGAAGGTCGGTCACATGGGCGTCTTTAATGCCAAGCGCGTTGAAGTGGTCGGCAAGGTTGCGGATATAGTCATAACTCGCCCCGAGAAAGCCGGTTCCCGTGGCAAGGTAGTTCACTTGCGTGGCACGAGGCATGTCGGGGAACATGTTCTCAGTGTCATGGTCGGCAAGAAACGCCAGCGCCTGCACCTCGCCTGCGTCATGGGCGACGGTTATCATGCGCGGGATGTAACCCGGCGCGGGGGCTTCGCGTGCCCAGAGGCGGCGGGTTTCATCCTCGACACGCGCGGCGGGGATGCGAAAGGCGAGGCCGTGGCACCCGTCGCCTTCGTCAAGCGCAGCCATCAATCCAGGCCGCTCCAGGGTCCCGCGTGCGCCCCAGATGTCGCGGAGGATAAAGCGGCGCTCGTGGCATGGCGCATAAGCGCGGCGCAGTTCATCAAAAAGCACGCCGGGGTCCCACATCAGGGATCCGTAGGCGAAAACCCAAAGATCGCCGTCGTGGTCGTCCAGCGCGTCGCGCCGGGCCGCCTCCCGTTCCTCGGCGGTGAAAAACGGCGGGTTCATACCCTTCTTGCGGATGTCTTCCAGCAGGTCGCGCGGCTCGAAATCGCGAAAGAAGCTGTCCTCGGGCGGCGTAACGAGGTCGCGCAGCCCGGGGTGATGGGCAAAGGGGTCTTCCACGGCGGTCTTATCTGTCCCTTGATCTTTGTCCCCTCTACAACGGTTCGCAGAAGGGCGCGAGGTTTTGAATGCAGTTTCTTGAGCGATCCATTCTAGGGTTAAGGTCGGCGAAACACGTCTTGAAAAGCCATGAACACGCCGCTGAAGTTACGTTGTTTCCGATGGTTCATGTCGGCGAGGCGTCATTCTATGAAGGCGTGACGGCGGACTTGCTGCAAATGGACATCGTCCTTCTTGAAGGTATCAGGTCGCCAACGACCCGGGCGCTCACGCGGGTCTACCGATGGCTGCCGCTGCGGCGACTTGGGTTGGTGGTTCAGCCGCAAATCGGGCCCACTCTTGAGAAGGCTGGCATCAAGGTGGTCCACGCCGATATGAAACCTGAAGACTTCGAGGCCGCTTGGGCAGGCGTGCCGCGCTCTTTGAAAGTGTGGGTGCCCATCGCAGTCACACTCGTTGCGCTTTGGCTGCGTCTGACAGGCACCCGGGCCAAATTGGCCAAACGAATGAACACGACGGACTTGCCATCGCGCGAACGTGTGCTCAGTGCAGGGGGCGTGCTTGATCCGATGGACGCACTGATCAGAGATCAGCGCGACACTATTCTTATCGCAGCGCTGCGCGCTGCCCTTGAGGCCAACGCACAGCGTCCGGTTCGGATCGGCATCGTCTACGGCGCGGCCCATATGCCCGCGGTCGTTCGAGCGCTCCCTGATTTTGCGCCGACAGAGAGTTTCTGGATGACCGTGTTCCCGATGTGACGCCCTAGAGCGCCAGATTCGGGATGATCTGTTTCTTGCGGCTCATGATTCCCGGCAAAACAACGGTGTCACCGGATACGGAGGCCGCAAAGCTTTTCTCGGCAACGGCTTTCACCGTGTCATTTGGCACCAGAAGCGTGGCTTCTTCGGCAAGGATGTCGACCACGAAAAGCAGAACCTCGTCGACGCCGTCTTCTGAAGCGACACCGGGCATGCTGTCCATCAGAGACGCCTTGCGGTCGAGCACGATCTTGGGCGCGGTTGTTTCGAGCACGGAGACGCGGAATTTCTTGCCGCCCACTTCGTATTCCTTGGAATCCATGCGGATCAGTTCGGCATCCGAAAACGCCGAGACATCCGATTTCGCTTCGAACATCTCGGTGGCGTAAGCCGACAGGTCGATCCCGAGGTCAGCGGCGAGCGATTGTGCCAGCGCCTTGTCCGTGTCCGTTGTTGTCGGCGAGCGGAATTCCAGGGTGTCCGACAGGATGCAGGACAGCATTGTGCCCTTGATCGCTTCTGGCATTTTGGCGGCATCGTCGCCCATCAGGTCATGCATGACCGTCGCCGTGCAGGCAAGCGGGCGGATCGTGATCGTGATCGGGCCCTTGGTTTTCAACCCGCCTTGTAACAGGTGGTGATCGATGACTTCGATCACGTTGGCCTCGTTGATGGAGGGCGGCAGTTCGGCGACGTTATTGGTGTCCACGACAACAACGTCCGCACCTTCGGCGACGTCTTCGATGATGGCGGGTTTCTCAAGCGACCAGCGGTCCAGAACGAAAGCGGCTTCGGTGTTGGGCTCACCCAAAAGCTTTGGTTCCGCCGGTTGACCTTTGATTTCGCTCAAATACCAAGCCCAGATGATGGCAGAGCCGGTTGCGTCGGTGTCGGGGGCCTTGTGGCCGAAAACCTGGATGGTCATGGAATTCCTCGAGCGTGATTGGATTTTGCGCCCTCATAGACCAAGGCGCGCGCGCCTAAAAGGGGGCTGTCTGCCCCCCGCGCGCGCTGCGCGCTCCCCCCGAGGATATTCGAGGACCTTTGGAGCGGCGTCGGCGCGATTGATCGGGGCTGGCGGTCGGAGTAGAGTCGAGAAAAGAGCAGAACAAAAAATGCGCGAAACCGAGCTATACGGGCCAATCAAGTCGTTTCTTGAAGGGCAGGGGTACTCCGTCAAGGCCGAGATCGGCGCGGCGGATGTCGTGGCGTGCCGTGGCGACGAACCGCCCGTGATCGTTGAACTCAAGACCGGATTTTCGCTCGCCCTGATCCACCAGGCCATCGCGCGGCAGGGGGTCAGCGATGACGTCTATATCGCCGTGCCGCGCGGCAGCGGACGGCGATTTCTGAAGGCGTTAAAAGAGATGACAGGGCTTTGCCGACGTTTGGGACTGGGCATCCTTTCGGTGCGCCTTTCGGACGGCTTTGTTGAAGCGCATCTTGACCCGGCACCCTATTCGCCCCGCAAACGGCCCACACGCCAGGGCCGTCTGTTGCGGGAGTTCGCGCGCCGCGTAGGCGACCCGAACACCGGTGGCACGCGAGGTCAGGTCATGACCGCGTATCGTCAGGATGCGCTTCGCATCGCGGCATTTCTTGATCGGGGTCCGGCCAAAGGGGCCGACGTGGCCAAGGCGACGGAGGTGCCGAGGGCCACCGCGATCATGGCTGCAGATCACTATGGCTGGTTTGAGCGGGTCGAGCGTGGCGTCTACGCTCTGACCCCCAAGGGCGCCGCCGATCTTGCTGTATTCGGTGCGCCCGAGGCGGCCTAAATTTTTCCTGACTTCAGTGGTTGACGCGCCCTATCGCCTTCCTTAGGTACACGCCGTTAGCACTCAGGAATGGTGAGTGCTAATAGGAGAGAAACCTGAACACTTAAGGAGCGTTCAAACATGGCATTCACACCGCTGCATGATCGTGTACTGGTGCGTCGCGTCGAAAGCGACGACAAAACCGCTGGTGGGCTGATCATCCCTGATAGCGCCAAAGAAAAGCCCTCTGAGGGCGAAGTTGTTGCTGTTGGCGCGGGCGCCCGCAAAGACTCTGGCGAACTCATCGAGATGGCCGTCAAAGCAGGCGACAAGATCCTCTTCGGCAAATGGTCCGGCACTGAAATCACGCTGGACGGCGAAGAGCTTCTGATCATGAAAGAGAGCGACATCCTGGGCATCAACGCCTGAGACACCGCTTCAATCCGAAACACATAGCAGGAGAAACCAGAAATGGCTGCTAAGGACGTCAAATTCGACACCGATGCC
>CAZWZG010000107.1:3528-10703 GCA_964638245.1 uncultured Rhodobacterales bacterium | reverse complement strand
CCCGCGCCGCTCACGCGCAGGTCGAAAGCCGGCACGCACGGGGCACGGTCGTCCTGACGATCCCTAGCCCGGAACCCCGAGTCGCGGCATGACCCGCGCCAGATCGAATTCTTCGAACAGATCGGAGGGCACCTCAACGGGCGGCGAAAGCCGCCCGTAAAGCGCAGGCGGCACACTGATATCCGACACGAAGAGCGCGCCGACATGCCGCTCATTCGCCGGGTCCATCGAGCCCACCTTCGGCAGCGCCAGCGCCAGCGTGGTATCAGCCCGAACCACAGCGCCACCTCCGCCAAGCCCCGAGGGCACATCCAGCGCAACGATCCCGGTCCCGGACGCATTCGCCGCCTCGATAAACTCCAGCGCTCGTCCGCGCGGCGCGCCATCGAGCGAATACCCGATCAACCCGTCAAGGATCAGATCGGTCCCGCCGACATCATCCGGCTCCAGCATTCGGACGTCCGCAATCCGTCGCAAGATATCCATCTGCGCGCCCGGCACCCCGTCCAGATCGCGCGTCAGCCCAAGCTCCACAGTCGCACCCCAGGTCGCCAATCGACGGGCGGCGGCAATGGCTCCACCGCCATTGCCGCCGCTCCCCGCCAGAACCTGAACCCTGCGCCCGGCCACGATCCCGCCAAGACGCGCACGCACCAGCGTCGCCAGACCGCGCCCGGCGTTCTCCATCATCTGGATCAACGAAATCCCGACGTCCTCGATCATCAGACGGTCGATCTCGACCATCTGCGCTACCGTCACCTCCGGGACGTTCGCGATCGTTGGAAAGGCCCCTTTCACGAGCCAATCATTCCGCGGCCCAGCCCCCGATGGACTTGACCTCGAGGAACTCGTGAAGCCCCCAGACGCCGCCTTCGCGTCCGTTGCCTGACTGCTTGACGCCCCCAAACGGAGCACCCGCTCCCCGACCGCGCCCGTTCATTTGAACCATGCCCGAACGCAGCTTCCGCGCCAGCCGGTTCCGCAGCGCGCCATCCTCGGACTGAACGTAATTCGTCAGCCCATAGACGGTATCATTGGCGATCGCGACCGCCTCGTCCTCGGTCTCGAATTTCATGATCGAGATCACGGGACCGAAGATTTCCTCGCGCGCAATCGTCATGTCGTTGGTCACATCCGCGAACACGGTCGGTCGCACGAAATACCCGCGGTTCAGCCCCTCGGGCCGCCCGACACCCCCGGCCACAAGACGCGCGCCTTCATCGATACCCGCCTGGATAAGATCCTGAATTTTGTCGAACTGAACCTGGCTCACCACCGGCCCGATATGATCGCCCGGCTCATGGGACGAGGCCACGCGCGTCGCCTCTGCCGCCTTGGCCGCACGCTCTACCGCCTCGTCATAGATCGAGGCATGCACCAGCATCCGCGTCGGCGCATTACATGACTGACCTGCGTTCTCAAACACATCCCGGCAGCCATCTTCGACCGCGCTCGCCCGCGCATCCGGGAAGATCAGGTTGGCTCCCTTGCCCCCGAGTTCGAGCGACACCCGTTTGATTGTATCCGCCGCCGCTTTCGAGATCGCGATGCCGGCGCGCGTCGAACCAGTGAACGAGATCATGTCCACATCCGAATGCGTCGACAAATCCGTTCCAACCCCCGGCCCATCGCCATTCACGAGGTTGAACACACCTGCCGGGAAACCGGCTTCATCTATCATCTCGGCAAAAAGCATCCCCGACAACGGCGCAATCTCAGACGGCTTCAAAACCATCGTGCACCCCGTCAAAAGCGCGGGCGCCACCTTCAGTGCGATCTGGTTGATCGGCCAGTTCCAGGGCGTGATCATCCCGATCACGCCGATGGGTTCATGGATAATGTATTCGCTTTTCAGATTGGGCCGCAGCGGATGCTCGAACTCGAAATCCTTCGCCGCGCGCAGGAAGTTCTTGATGTGGCTGTCCCCGCAAGGCGCGTGCTGATCAATGGCATAGTCAATCGGCGATCCCATCTCGAGGCTGATCGCATCGGCCATCTCACGGCTGCGGCTGAGGTAGACCTCTAGCAGCTTTTCGACCAGCGCATACCGGTCCGCAAATGGCGTATCGGCCCAGCCCGGAAAGGCCCCCCGCGCCGCGGCCACAGCTGCATCCGTATCCGCCGAGGACCCAAGCGAAATCACTGCCGCTGTTTCCTCGGTCGAGGGATCAATGACCTCAAATGCACGCCCCTCAATGGAGTCCACCCAAGATCCGTTAATGTAGAACGTCCGCTTCTCGATCATGGCGCGTCTCCCTCAAACCAGACGCCACCGAACCAGAACCACACGCGCCCCGCAAGTCGGGAAACGCCACGTCGCAGCTAATCTGCGACCGGCTTATGAACCATGGCTCTATCCTTCATCTGGCTGGAAATATCCCGGGGGGACGGCGCAAAGCGCCGCGGGGGGCTGGCCCCCCGCCACCATAGGGTCACATCTCGAACAGTTCAGCGACTTCGACCGTGCCACCGTCGTCCATGATCGGGCAACCCTTTGCCATTTCGACGGCCTCGTCAAAGCTCTCCGCACTCACAATGGTAAAGCCAGACACCGGGTTTGCGCCGCCGTTGTCATCGACGCCCCCAGAATGGACCGTCTTGGACATCCCCACCGGATTGCCGGGGTTCTTGAGGCTGTCGCCCATGCCGCCCATCCAGGCCTGCCAGGCCGCCATGACCTTCTCGCCTTCTTCCGGCGTGTCGGGGCGTTTGCCCCCGTGGTACACGTAAATGAAATCACCCATCTTCTCTCTCCTCTCTAAAAAATTAGTTTGCTAGCAATGCTTCAAGCTTGTTGAACGTGCTGGCCCAGCCGCCTTCATGACTCTCGGCGGTTTCTTCTGGCAGGTCCACATGGCTCAGATGCAGCACAGTGCCGTTTTGCGCCGGGACAAGCTTGATCGTGACATGGCTCTCCACGCCACGCGCATCGTCCTCGTCATGCCAGGCCCAAGTGAACCCGATGGATTTCGGCGGGTCGACATGGGTCACCTGACCCGACACTTTGAACCGCTGTCCTTCGCCATTGACCATGACGGAAAACCACGGCCCCAACCGGTCCAGTGACAGGTCATGCTCGGGCACATGCAGCCCTTCCGGCCCCCACCAACGCACCAGATGTTCGGTTTTCGAGACAAAATCGAAGACCTTCTCCACCGGCGCATTCAGGTGCCGCTCCATTTCCAATGTCGGCATCAGCCGTCCTCCTCTTCGATGAGCGTCTCCAACCGGTCGAGGCTGGAGGCCCAGAATTCCTTGTGGGAAATCGTCCAGCCGACAATCTTGCGAAACGCATCCGGGTTCGCGGTATAGATACGCCGTTGCGCCTGACGCTCGACCGTGACGAGCCCGGCTTCGCGCAGCACTTTCAGATGACGCGACAGCGCAGGCGCCGACACCGGGGCAATGTCCCCGAGGTCTCCCGCCGTCTTGGCCCCCTCGGACAAAAGCCGTTCAACAATCGCCAACCGCGTGGCGTCGCCGAGCGCTGAAAAGGATTTGTGCAGTTCCATTGATTCACCTATTCGTTAATTAACAATAATGTTAATATAAGGATCGAGTCAAGTCTTGCCCTCGCCAGCCCCCTCGCCCATCGTCGCGCAATGACAGGCACCTTGCTTTCCTTCGGCCACGGATACTCGGCCAAAGCGCTCGACGCGCGCCTCCTGCCCAAGGGCTGGCGCATCATCGGCACAACCCGCTCCACCGAGAAGGCGGACACGCTCCAAGCCCGCGGCGTTGAGCCCCTCGTCTTTCCCGGAGACGACCCGACCGAAGCCATCGCCGCCGCCACCCACATCCTCATCTCCGCAGGCCCTGACGTCGACGGCGACCCTGTGCTACGCCATGCCGAAGCCGCACTGGCCGAAGCGACAGGGGTCGAATGGCTCGGCTATCTCTCGACCACCGGCGTCTACGGCGACCATGATGGGGGCTGGGTTGACGAAACGACCCCTCTGACCCCTTCGACCAGGCGCGGCCAGGCGCGAGTCGAAGCAGAAACAGTGTGGCAGGCGCTCGCCACAAGCGCCAACCTACCCCTCCACATCTTCCGCCTCGCGGGCATCTACGGCCCCGGACGCGGCCCCTTCGCCAAGGTCCGCAGCGGCACCGCACGACGCATCATCAAAAAGGGCCAAGTCTTCAGTCGCATCCATGTCGAGGATATCGCCGCCGTTTTGGCCGCCTCCATCGCCCAACCCAATCCCGGCGCAATCTATAACCTTTGCGATGACGACCCTGCGCCGCCCGAAGACGTTATCGCGCACGCGGCAGAACTCCTCGGCCTGCCGATCCCGCCTGCCGTCGATTTTGAAACCGCCGAGATGTCCGAAATGGCGCGCAGTTTCTACGCAGAGTCCAAGCGGGTTCGGAACGACCGGATCAAGGACGAGCTTGGGGTGGTCCTAAAATACCCCGACTACCGCGCCGGGCTAGCCGCGCTGCTGGCCGCCGAGCGCGCGTGAGATCACCCAGCCAAGGGCAAAAAAGACGCCCATCAGGATAAAAGCGCCAACCGCCGTCTGCGCATAGAACGCGGCCCTCCCGGCGAACTCGAGGTTGTTCAAGAAGGGGTACGGATACCCCGACGTCACCGATCCGATGGGCGTCTCGTTGAACGGACCCACAACCGCTTCCACCCAAAGCACATAGGCCAGAACCACACCTCCAAGGACACCCAGGCTCGCCCAAAGGCGCCGAAATGCGCGGTGGATGAAGAGTGCATCGATCCACTGAAGCAACGGACCAAGCGCATGAAGATAGTACTCTTGAAACCAAGGCAGTTCTCGGTTCCGCACGAGTGAGGGATCGTCGAAAACCAGCTTCCAATAAAGATAGACCACCATTGCGTTCAGCACCGCCGTAGTGGCAATCACCGCATCCCAGCGCCGCTCGGTCCGCGCCTCTTCACGGGCAATCATTCGACTGGCGCAAAAGAATGAGAAGAGAAGCGCCCAGATTGTCAGGAACCGAAAGGGTCCGCCGACCTGTTCGTAGCTGGCGTCGATAAGAAGTTGGTAGACCGTATAGCCCGCCGCCAGAAGGAACACGATCCAGCGGTAGATGAGGACGGGACCTGCCATGGCTAATCGCGCTGGGGGGCCTGCCCCCCAAACCCCCTGGAGCTTTTCTCACAAGAAGAAGGGATCACGCCCGCCGCTCGAGTGAGGTCACGCCCATCACGTCGAGGACCTTGGCTTCGATATCCTCGGCATTGAGCCCGGCCACGTCGTACATCGCCTTCGGGCTTGCCTGCTCGATGAAGATATCCGGCAGGACCATCGAGCGGAACTTGAGGCCTTTGTCGAACAGACCCGCCTCGGCCAGATGTTGCGCGACATGCGAGCCAAAGCCGCCCACCGCGCCTTCTTCAATTGTGATCAACGCAGAATGTCGTGCCACTAGATCTTCGATGAGATCCGTGTCGAGCGGCTTGGCAAACCGCGCATCCGCAACTGTGGGCGAGACGCCCTTTGCCGCCAATGCATCCGCCGCTGCTTCGACTTCTTTCAGACGTGCGCCAAAGGACAACAGCGCGACGCCCTTGCCTTCGCGGACGATACGCCCCTTGCCGATTTCAAGCGGTTCTGGTGTCTCAGGCATCTCGCAGCCGACGCCTTCGCCACGAGGAAAACGGAACGCAATCGGACCCTCGTCATGGGCGACCGCCGTGGCCATCATCCGGCAAAGCTCTGCCTCATCGGCCGCGGCCATGACAACGAATCCTGGCAAATTCGCCAGATACGCGATGTCGAAAGACCCCGCATGGGTCGCCCCATCCGCCCCGACCAGCCCTGCGCGATCAATGGCAAACCGCACGGGAAGGCGCTGGATCGCCACGTCATGGACCACCTGATCATAGCCGCGCTGCAAGAACGTCGAATAGATCGCGCAGAAGGGTTTCATGCCGCCAGCGGCAAGCCCCGCCGAAAACGTCACCGCATGTTGCTCAGCAATGCCGACGTCAAAACAGCGCTTCGGAAACGCCTTGTCGAACTTATTCAATCCCGTTCCATCGGGCATCGCCGCCGTCACCGCAACGATCTTTGGATCGGTCGCGGCCTCTGCGATCAATCGTTCGGCGAAGACGCTGGTATAGCTTGGCGCATTGGAAGGCGCCTTTTTCTGCGCCCCTGTGACAACGTCGAACTTGGACACGCCGTGCCCCTTGTCCGCAGCTGTCTCGGCAGGCGCATAGCCCTTGCCCTTTTTTGTGATGACATGGATCAGGATCGGGCCATCGGCGCGGTCCTTGACCGTGCGCAGAACCGGCAAAAGCTGGTCCAAATCGTGCCCGTCAATCGGCCCGAGGTAGGAAAAGCCCAGCGCTTCAAACAGCGTGCCGCCTACCGCCATGCCTTTCAGCATATCTTTTGCCCGCCGCGCCCCTTCCTGGAAGGGTTCAGGCAGGAATTTAACCGCACCCTTCGCCGCCGCCTTCAGATCCTGAAACGGCGCACCCGCATAAAGCTGGCTGAGGTAAGACGACAACGCCCCAACAGGCGGCGCAATCGACATCTCATTGTCGTTCAGAATGACGATCAACCGCTGGCCCAGATGCCCGGCATTGTTCATCGCCTCATAGGCCATGCCCGCGCTCATCGCGCCGTCGCCGATCACCGCAATCGCATCGCCCAGTCCTTCGGGCGTCGACCCGCCCAAATCTCGCGCCACGGCAAAGCCCAGCGCCGCAGAAATCGACGTCGATGAATGCGCGGCCCCGAACGGGTCGTACGGGCTCTCGGACCGCTTCGTGAACCCGCTCAACCCATCTTCCATCCGAAGCGTGCGAATGCGGTCCCGCCGCCCTGTCAAAATCTTATGGGGATAGCACTGATGCGACACATCCCAGATCAGCTTGTCCTTCGGCGTATCGAACACGGCATGGATCGCCACCGTCAGCTCAACAACACCCAGCCCGGCCCCCAGATGCCCGCCCGTTTCAGAGACCGCCGAAATCGTCTCAGCGCGCAGCTCGTCCGCCACCCGGTGCAACTCGGCATCCGAAAACCGCTTCAAATCCTCCGGGCTCGATACCCGGTCGAGCAATGGTGTCTCAGGACGCGCCATCAGTGTCTCCGTTCAATCACGAACCGCGCCGCCGCGCGGAGCGCATCGGCCTCTGCCCCATAATGCCCCAAAGCGTCAAGCGCTTGGTTAACGAGGTCCTCGGC
>CAZWZG010000107.1:0-3428 GCA_964638245.1 uncultured Rhodobacterales bacterium | reverse complement strand
CGCCTTCCCGCCCTCGGTCGCATAGACCATGGCCTCACCCACCGCGCCATCGCCCGGTTGGATACACGCCCGAATAGTCTCATGGGTCCGTTCCGCCGCGCGCTTCAGCCCGGCCTTCAATAGGTCGTCAGTCTGCGGCAAAGGGCTCGGTTCCCGTGGGCTTGCCTTCGCCATCCAGCGTGATCGCCGCAACCTTCTCTTCCGCCGCCGCCAGCTTGGCCTGACAATGCGCCTTCAAAGCCGCCCCGCGCTCATACAATGCAATGGAATCCTCAAGCGGCACGTCACCCCGCTCCAGCCGGTCCACCACGGACTCAAGCGCCCGCATCGCATCCTCAAAGGACATCTCTTCAATCGGTGCGTCGCTCATCCCCGCTCCTCCAGAACCGCCACATGCGCCGCGACACTCGCCGCCAGCGCATCCAGATCATAGCCCCCCTCAAGAGTCGAGACCACGCGCCCGCCCGCATGCCGCTCTGCCACATCGCAAATCACTCCGGTCACGCAGGCGAAATCCTCCTCCGTCCACTGCAGGTTCGCCAAAGGATCATCGATATGCGCATCGAACCCGGCAGAGATGATGATCAGCTCCGGCGCGAACCGATCCAGCTCCGGCACGATCAACTCTTCATAGACCTGCCGCATCTTCACCCCACCCGACATCGGCGGCAGCGGCACATTGTAAACGTTGTTATGCGCGCCGCGCTCATGGGCGGCGCCCGTCCCCGGATAAAGCGGCATTTGATGGGACGACACGAACAGCGAACGCGCTTCATCCCACAGCAAATCCTGCGTCCCGTTCCCATGATGCACATCGAAATCCACCACGGCGACGCGCGACAGACCATGCACCTCCAGCGCCCGCTTCGCCCCAATCGCCGCTGACCCAAACAGGCAGAACCCCATCGAGGTCGACGTCTCCGCGTGATGCCCCGGAGGCCGCACGCCGCAAAAGACGGTCTTTGCCTCGTCATCCAGAACCGCATCGACCCCGGCGCAAACCGCCCCGACAGCCCGCATCGCCGACGGGATCGACCCCGGGGACAGAAACGTATCCCCATCGAGCGCCACAACACCCTCGGTCGGAACACCGGCCTTCAGCCGTGAGATATAGGCCTCCGGATGACACCGAAGCACATCGGCCTCGTCGCCCCAGGGCGGATCGAGCGTCTCATAACCAGCCAAAGCGCGCGCCACAGCCTCCAGTCGCGCAGGCCGCTCCGGATGCCCCGCCGGCGTCGCATGCGCCGCAAAGTCTCGCTCAAGGTAAATCCGTACGCCCATCAGGCTCCCTACTTCATCTGGCTAGAAATATCCCGGGGTCTGGGGCAGAGCCCCAGCTAGTTTCAATCCGGCGCCAACATATACCCCGCACCGCGCACCGTCTGCAGATACCGCGGCTGGCGAGGATCGTTCTCGATCTTTCGGCGAAGACGCGTGATCTGCACATCCACCGCCCGCTCCTGCGTCTGCTCGCCACCGGACTCCTTGCCCAGCGTCTCAACCAGCTGCGTCCGGCTCAACGGCTCGCCCGGCGTGCGCGAGAAAATCCGCATCAGCAAACTCTCCGTCGCCGTCAACCGCACCAACTGATCGCCCGACCACAATTCACCGCGATCAATATCATACCGGAACCGCCCGAGATGCAGCACCTTGGGCAAAGCATCCGCCGTCTCCTCCGCCGGCACCCGGCGTAGGATCGCATTGATCCGCAAGAGCAATTCCTTCGGCTCGAACGGCTTGGCCAGATAATCATCGACCCCCGCCTCAAGCCCCTTGATCCGATCCTCGGTCTCGCCCTTCGCCGTCAATAGCATGATCGGCGTGTCATTAGTTTCGCGAAAACGCTTGGCAAAGGTTACCCCGTCTTCGCCCGGCATCATCACGTCGAGCACCATCAGATCGAAGTCCAATCCGCCCAGCAATCGTTCCGCATGGGCGGCATCGCGCGCCGCCGTCACCCAAAACCCGTGCCGTGCCAGAAACTTCTGGAGAAGCCCCCTGATCCGCTCGTCATCATCAACGATCAGAAGATGTGCATCCGCCTCGCTCATGACTCCTCCCTCGTTGCGTGAAACTGCCGTTTCATCTCTGGGTCCATCATTGCCTCAAGCACGGAGCGAAATCCACTCACGGCTTCGGGACCGGCCGCCTTGAACGCCGCACGCATTCGGTTGCGCTGCGCGGTAGACAGTTCCGCCTCCAGCGCCTGGCCCTTAACGGACAGGAACAAGAGCCGCTCGCGCCGGTCTTCGGTTCCTTGCCGGTTCTCAACGAGACCATCTTCGATCAAGCGCCGCAGCACGCGGTTCAGCGATTGCTTGGTCACCCCTAAGATCGACAAAAGCGTGTTCACCGTCAGGCCGGGTTGGCGATGAATAAAGTGGATCGCCCGGTGATGCGCCCGGCCATAGTCCCGCTCGGCGAGAATGCGATCCGGATCGGACGTAAACCCCCGATAGGCAAAGAACATCGCCTCGATCCCGCGCCGTAATTGCTCGTCGGTCAGAAAGAGGAGCGTCTCGCCGCCCGGACTGTTTTCAGCCATCGTCAACCTCACGTTTGTCGCAAGATACGTCAGCCTTGTTGACATTCCAAGACTCAGTTGTTAGCCCTGCATAGTTTTTCAGCAACTTTATGTCCGATACGGACCTAATTTGCGCAACTTTTGAAAAGGAGGCGGCTATGGCCGGGTCATACGACGATCGCGACGGTGTCATCTGGATGGACGGCGAATTGGTGCCGTGGCGGGATGCCAACGTGCATATCCTGACCCATGCGAGGCACTATGCCTCCTCCGTGTTCGAGGGCGAGCGCGCCTACAATGGCAAGATCTTCGAGAGCACCAAGCACTCCGAACGCCTGCACTACTCCGCCGATCAGCTCGATTTTGAAATCCCCTACACGGTCGAAGAACTCGACGCGGCCAAGGACGCGGTCCTGAAAGCCAACGGGTTCGAGAACGCCTACGTTCGCCCCGTCGCCTGGCGCGGCTCGGGCGAAGACATGGGTGTCTCATCGCTCAAAAACCCCGTCAGAACGGCCATCGCCTGCTGGGAGTGGGGCAACTATTACGGTGACGCAAAATTCAAAGGCGCCAAGCTCGACATCTCGAAGTGGAAGCGCCCGTCGCCTGAGACGATCCCGCATTCGGCGAAGGCAGCCGGTCTCTACATGATCTGCACGCTGTCCAAGCACGCCGCAGAACGCAAAGGATGCTCGGACGCGATGATGTTCGACTACCGCGGCTATGTCGCCGAAGCGACGGGGGCCAACATCTTCTTCGTCAAAGACGGCGAGGTTCACACCCCGGACCCCGACTGCATCCTGAACGGCATCACCCGCCAGACCGTGATCGGCATGCTGAAAGAACGGCAGGTCAAGGTTCACGAACGCCACATCATGCCCGAGGAACTCGAAAGCTTCGA
>CAZWZG010000106.1:0-10776 GCA_964638245.1 uncultured Rhodobacterales bacterium | reverse complement strand
CCTTTCGGGGGGCGAACG
Source organism: uncultured Rhodobacterales bacterium (assembly GCA_964638245.1). Taxonomy (GTDB): domain Bacteria; phylum Pseudomonadota; class Alphaproteobacteria; order Rhodobacterales; family Rhodobacteraceae; genus CAZWZG01. Next base: position 10,758 of record CAZWZG010000106.1, on the reverse strand, counting down.
CAACCGCGTCCACATGGCCAAACTGCTGAAATCCGGCGGCAACGTACTTCTCCTTGACGAACCGACCAACGATCTGGACGTCGAAACCCTGCGCGCGCTCGAAGACGCCCTCGTCGATTTCGCCGGCTGCGCCGTGGTCATCAGCCACGACCGCTTCTTCCTCGACCGCATCTGCACGCATATCCTCGCGTTCGAGGGCGAGGCCCATGTGGAATGGTTCGAGGGGAACTTCGAGGATTATGAGGAAGACAAGAAGCGGAGACTAGGGGACATTGAACCCACCCGAATGAAGCACAAAAAGTTCACCCGCTAGGGTTGATTTGTTCACGCTAAATCAGAGGTAATGTCAGCTGGATCGGCGCCAATGGGCCACGTGTTAAGGTCAGCGTCAGGATGGTAGTGGGCGAAGACGTCGTATGTAAACTCTCGTAATCTCGCTCCCAGAGCGGAGAACCGTTCGCTTGCCGCCAAGAGATCACCAGTTCTGAGTGGGTCGTGTTCTTCCGCCTGACCGGCTGGAATGTAAGTCAAACCATCGCTTCTGGTCATGGGAAACGGTTGTAGGTATGCGTCGTTCGCTTGAGCCGAAGTTGCCGTATGCGCGACCACCATGCCGTGAGCTATCCGATTCCGAACAGAATTCTCAGCCTTAATCGACTTCTTCAACTCTCCCCACTTTTCGGGATACTCGCCGAAAAGGTATCTGGCTTTGCAAGTCTCGTCTGTGATTCTCAACTTCTGTTGCAGCGAGTGGAGCGCCCAAAAAGTTCGAGCGCTCACACTAGAACCAAACTTTGGGTGGTATGTTTCCGGAGAAACTGCCTGACAATAAACGCGGCACATTGAAATTTCGACACCGGCCCATGAAGTCAACGCACGTCCCACACCGTGGTGGAGTTCGACTATGAGTTGTTCCTGCGTCATTTGGGATTGATACCATTTGTAGGGTGGGGTTCCACCCCACCGCTCACCCTTCGCCAACCACGCCACGCGGTAGGGCAAAACCGTACCCTACCACCGCCCCGCGGCCATCTCCCGGTGCACCGACGACCAAACCCAATCCTCCGCCCGCTCCACAAACCCATGCTTCACCGGATTGATGTGACAATACCGGACACACGCCGCGAACTCCGCGTCATCCCGAATGTGATGCTCCCAAAACCGCCGTTGCCAGACCGCGCGCTCTCGCTTGTTCTGTCGTAGGCCGGGCTTCAGCCCGGCATAACGCCCAGACCCCACAACCGGCAATTCGGTCGGCATATGGTGTGCCGGGCTGAAGCCCGGCCTACGGTCACCCATTTGTTCGCGCAAACCCCGCGTGAACCGCGCCTTGATCGCGCCCCACCGCACCGAATACTCCGCATCCCCCTCGGGCAATGTCCAAACGGCATGCACATGATCCGGCATCACAACCCATGCCTCGATCCGAAACGGCCGCTCCGCTTTCGTCAAGCGCACCGCCTCCCGCAACACATCCACATGCTGCACCAGCGCATCACCACCGCGTTCCGCCAAGTTCACCGTAAAGAAGATCGACGCCCCCGGCACCCGGGGCCTGACATAATCCGACATGCCCCCACGCTCGACCCGGCATGGTTAACACCCACTTAATCCCCCTTCGCCTTCTCCTCCGCCTCCATCTCCGCCAACCGCTCCTGCCAAGCCGCCTCAGCCAACCGCCCCTCATTATACGCCCAGTGCTGGTGCAGCGTATGGCGCCCGATCATCTCTTCGGGCGGCGTCTCTTCTCGGTCAGAATCCTCGTCCGCCTTCACAAGCGCTTCGATCATCGACATCTCGAGCCCGATCAGATCCGCCATCTTCATCTGAAGCCATGTCGCCAGAATGCGGTTGATGCGCGCCTGGTACCCGCCGCCCATCGCGCGGAACATCTTGACCACTGACTTGTCGAGATAGAGCGAGACCTTCTGTTTGGGCTCGAACGTCTCGATATCCATTTCCAGCGTGTGCCACGCCTCGGGCACCTGTTCGCGCGCCAGCTTCAGCAGGTCGTCGCGGTCGCGGTTGACGTGGTGGAACATCAGTTGCTTCACCCGCGCTTCGGCGAGGCGGCGCGTCTTGGGACCCTTGGTCGGGATATAGGGGTGCTTTGCCATGGGACGTCACCCTGCCCGGGGCACGTTAACAGCCTCAAAACAGGGCGAACGGTCGCACCGACGTTATACCGACGTGATACCGACGCAGTACCGAAGACCCCGATTGACCCATATCAAGGCGTCCGCACGGGTGCTGTGGCAGGGTGCGAAAAACCGATAGGAGCCCCGCCCATGTCCCACACACCCCATGAATTGTCCGAGGATTTTCCGGGTCAGGAGGGCCTTATCCACGACCTCAAAGAGACGGACGCGCACTTCCGCGGCCTTGCCGATCGCTACCACGAGGTGAACCGCGCCGTGCACCGCGCCGAGACCAATGTCGAGCCCATGGATCAGTTCGCGGAAGAGGCTTTGCGCAAGGAACGCATGCACCTCAAGGACCAGATCGCCGCCGCGCTATCGGCGGCGTCCTAGCCTTACTCAGCCGCGTGGCGCAACGGCAGGATGTCCGGCACCGAAACGGTCGTACCCGCCTGTTTTGCAAGGTTTCTTTTGCGCACCAGAGCGAACATCGGTGGTGTGAAATAGAAGCTGACCACCGTCGACAAAAGCACCCCGCCCGCAATCGAAACCGCAAACGGAGGCCAGAACGCTCCGCCATCCAGGATCAGCGGAAGGAACCCGCCAAAGGTCGTGATGGTGGTCGAAACGATATGCCGGCTTGACCCCGTTACCACCCGCGCCATCGCGTCCCGATCGCCCGCCGCAGCCTCCGCATCGCTCTGCAGCGCGGTCAGGATAATGATCGCCGCATTCACCGACACCCCGATCGACCCGATCACCCCAATAATGGCAACGACTCCAAAGGGATACTGCATAATCGCGAGCGACAACATCGATAGCCCCGCCGCCAGCACACACACCACCAAAGTCACCCCCGCAAGGCGGAACGAGTTGAACGTCAGCACAATCGTCGCAATCGTCAACGTCACGATCAGCCCGACCGACGCCATCAGGTTGCCCACCGTGCTGGAGCGCGCATCGCTGTCGCCCCCAAGGCTAAGCGCATAGCCCGCAGGGACCTCAAAGCCACGCTCGTCGAGTGCGGCCAGAACCTGTTGCAACGCCTCTTCAGGAAGGACGTTGGGCACAAGGAAGGCCTGGATCACGTTCTCGCGCGACCCATCGACTCGGCTGATGACGCTCTCAGCGGGCTCGATGACAGCCGTGGCAATCTCTGACAGGGGCACTGCGGGAAACGCTCCGGTGGCCGACAGCGCGGCGGCGCCCGGCAACAGGATCGGCATGTCCGCGATCGCCTGCAGGTCGCCGCGCAAGCCATCGCCCAGGCGCACGCGCACAGGGAGTTGCTCGGTCCCTTCGACGAGCGAGCCACCTGTGACACCGACCAACGCCGCATCAAGCTGTGCTGCCACATCCGCGACATCCAGCCCAAGCAGACGCGCCTTGTCTTCGTCGATCTGGAAGCGCACTTGCGGTGCGCCACCGTTCACGCCAGCACGCGCCTGCGTGACCAAATCGAGGTCGGACATGATGGCACGCACCTCGTCTCCAAGCGCACGAAGCGTCGCAATATCCTGACCTTGGATGTTGATTTCTACCGGAGCATCGACGGGCGGCCCCTGAACCAGACCGCGCACGATGACCTGCGCCTGGGGGAAATCACGGTCGAAGTCCTCCTGCAGGCTAGCCACAAGACGTGCTGCATCGGCGTCGGTGTTGGTCGTGATCATGGCTTGCGCAAAACCGGGTTCCTGACTGCGCCCGCCAACGATGTTGTAGTAGAACGCCGGACCCGATGTGCCGATGGACCAGTAGACACTACGCAACCCTTCATCGGCGCGGATGACCTCGTCCATCTCAAGCGCGACCCGCGATGTTTCGGTGATCGCGGTGCCCGGTGGCATTGTCACCTCGATGTAGAACTGGTTGCGCTCCACACCCGGAAAGAACTGTGCCGTCAGCGTTGGAAACGCGGCAAAGCCAAGGACAGGCAGGATCAAGGACAGGGCGATTGCGCGCAGCGGATTGTTGACGGCCATGCGGATCGATCCTTCGAAGGCGCGCGACAGCCAGGCGATCTGAATGCCGTTGGCGATCGTCCCACGCGTCTCAGCCGATGGCAGGATCCAGCCCGCGATGGCCGGTGTCACGGTCAGGGCGATCAGGAGCGACCAGAACAGCATCAGGACCACCGCAATCGCGATCGACCCAACGAAGTCGCCCGCAGGACCCGGGAGCAGGATCATTGGTGTGAACGCCAGCGCTGTTGTGATTGTCGACGCCAAAAGCGGCGCGGCAAGGCGTTTGACGGCATCACCGACGGCGGTTTCGCGTGGCATTCCGGCCTTGAGGCGCTTGCGGATTTCATCTGCCATGACGATTGCCGCATCTACCAGAAGGCCCAGCGCAACGATCAGGCCGGTCACGGACATCTGGTGGATCGGCAGGCCAATGATGTTCATGGTGGCAAGGGTGGCAAGAGACACGACCGGCAGAACGGCTGCAACGATCAAGGCGGCCCGCACACCAAGCGTCAAAAGCAAGACAGCAACGACAAGGCCGACGCCAATCGCCATGTTGAGCCCGACTTCCGCCAGCCTGTCGACGGTGTAGGTGCTTTGGTCGAACAGCAGCGTTTCCTCGATCCCAAGCGGTACCAAATCCGCTCCCGCTGCAAGGTCATCGCGCACAAAGCCCATCCAGCGATCGATCTGCTGGCCTTCTTGGGCGAGCGTGCCGATCAGGATCGCAGGTTTGCCATTGGCAAAGGCCAGTTCATCGGTCGGCGTCCTTGGTCCGCGCGTGATGGTCGCGATATCGCCCAGCCGAACAGATGCGCCATTTGCGCTTTCGCGAAGGACAATTTGACGAAGACGATCCAGCGTTTCGATTTCGCCCGAGACGCCGATGGTCAAGTCAACACCGCGCTGAAGGCGACCCGCCTGCACCTTGCCGTCGGCCTCCGCAACCCGTGCCGAGATTTCGCGCGCTGTCAGTCCTAGGGCCGCAGCCCGATCGGGATCAACGCGTACCAGAACTTCTTCATCGGGCAGCCCGAAGAAATCCACCGCGCGCGTCCCCGGAATGGCGCGTAGGCGGTCGCCGAGCGCTTCGGCATGGCGCGCCATCAAGGTCAGCGGCATGAACGCTTCGGTCGAGGTGATCGAGACGACACCGGAATAGGCCGAGATACCTTCGGCGTTGAAATCGGGGGCAAGGACGCCGGCGGGGAAGTTCCGGCGGGCGTCCTCGACCGCGTCGCGGGCTTCTGCCCAGACCTGCTCGATGGTCGTGTCGTCCAGCGTTTCCAGAAGGTCGATCGACACCACGGACACGCCCGTTCGAGAAACGGACGAGATCTGGTCGATCTCTGCGATCTTGCGCAGTTCTTCTTCGATTTCAGCGGTCACCAAGGATTCCACGCGCTCAGGGTCAGCGCCGGGGAACTGGGTGGTCACAGTCGCAAAGAGGTTGGTGATGGTGGGATCTTCTTGGCGTCCCAATGACAGGAACGACGACAGGCCCGCCGAGACAAGCACAAGGATGATAAGCGCCACAATGCGCGGCTGGCGGAAGGTGAGCGTTTCCATGAGCTTGTCCCCTGATCAGATTAGGTGGCGGGCTTGGGATCGACGGTTTGACCGACGGTGATGCGTTGTGGGCCCGTCGTGATCAGTTGCGTGTCCGGCGGAAAGGCGCCGCGCACGAACACCTGATCCCCATCCGTGTGAAGGACTTGAACGCTGAGTGCCCGAACGACGTCTTCGGCGTCCACGCCTAGAAGCGTCCATTGCCCGCGAAGCCCTTCTTTGAGGGTCGTCATCGGAACCCATAGACCTTCGGTGTTGATCGTATCGCTCAGTCGCAGGCGCGCGGTTTGCCCGAACGCAAGGTCCGCGTCCGCGTTCAGTTCAAATATCGCGGTTCGAGTGCGCGTTGCGGGGTCGATATCGGGGCGCAGCGCCAAAAGCGTCGATGCGTATTCGATGCCCGCGATTTCCACGGTCGCGTCGGAAAGGTCTTCTTCGCTGACATCCAAAGGCAGACCGACGCGCAAGTAAGGCGCACCTGCTTCTACGACTTCGATGATGATCTGGCCTGGAGCAACGCTTTCGCCCCCATCCACCCGCCGCTCCGTCACGCGTCCAGTGAATGGTGCAAAGATCTTGGACTTTTCGACCTGAATGGCCGTCGTCATCAAGGCGGCCTCCACCTCGGCGATGCGTGCGGTCAATTCATCCGAGCGCGACAGGGCTTCATCCAAGGCCGCACGGCTTGCGAAACCCTGATCGTTTAGGCGCGATTGCCGCTCGACGGTTTGCTGGGCGAAACGAAGCTGCGCCTCCAGGGCGGTCTTGCTGGCCGACAAACGCTCGCGCTCGGCATCGAGAAGGCGTGTGTCGAGCGTCGCGATGTGCTGGCCCTGCGCGACCTTGTCACCCTCTTCGACCAGGATCGCGTCAAGGCGTCCACTCAGCTCGAACGACACCACAGCCGTTCGGCGCGCCTCGATCTGTCCAACAAAGGCGCGGGTCACTTCGTATCCGGGCGCAAGGACGATTGGTGATGTCTCAACAGGCATGATCGGTGCGGCATCAGGGGCCGGGGCAGCTTCGGCGCGCTGGGTCAGTTCCTGACTTCCCAACTGCACCGCAAGCACCGCGATCCCGGCCACGCCGAGTGTCAGAACGGCGCGTAGGGTCGTGCGCCCAGCCCGGCGAAAGAGGCTCGGTTTCTGCGTCTCGGTCGTTTTTTCATCTGAGCTCATCGACTCATCCTCACAATGTTAGGATCACTAACTTATATGTTAGAAGTTCTCACTTTGACAAGTCTTACGTCTTCTGAAAAAGATTGGATCATGGAAAACGCAGAAAAAACGAAACCGGCGGCGCTTAAGAAATCCGGCTATCACCACGGCGATTTGCGAGCGGGGTTGATCGAGGCCACGCGTCAATTGGTCGAAGAAAAGGGACCCAACGGTTTCTCGGTCTCAGATGCGTGCCGACTGGCAGGGGTGTCGACCGCGGCGCCCTATAAGCACTTTAAAGATAGGTCCGAAATGATCATTGCGATGGTCATGGAGGGTATGGAGCGTCATCAGCACAATATGATCGACGCCCTTGAAGGCATCCCGGTCGGAAGCCCAGATAGGATCAAAGCCCTTGGCCGAGAATATGTTGATTTCGCATTGCGTGAGCAGGGCGTGTTTCGGCTGAAATTTGGTGGATTCACCGACCGCCTCGATGATCCAAAACTCCAAGAGGTCGGGGAAGGCACGTTCACAATGGTCCTTCGCGAAGTGGCCGCCTGCCGGGGTGAAACGGAAATCACGCCGGACGTGCGTCGGCGTGGCTTCATGCTCTGGAGCTTTGTGCATGGCCTGAGCTTTCTGCTGGCAGACCCGAAGCTCACCGAGCTTGGTGGCGAATTTGCGCTCGATGACATTCTCCATGATATCTCGGTGCGCATGCTGGCCGACTGACCGGGGACGGCACACGATGTCGTGCATCTGGCCCGGGCCGTCTGCGCTTGCACTTCGCGTTGATCTCGAACAGGTTACGCGCTGATCATTCGGGACCGATGTGAGCGTAGAGTACATGAAGCGTGCGCCAACGATTGCAGCAGTGTTCGTCGTAGTCGCCGCTACGGCATCGGCTGTCTATTTTCTGGCGAACCCGGGACGCAAGACCCAGTCAGGTGCGTTCACAGCGGCCGACCTTTAACCCCTAACCATGGAGAGTGCACAGGCGGAGTTCTGGCGGCTGACACCAGCGCTGTTACTTGTCGTCTACGAGGCCTTTGACGAGGCGGCCGAAGACACAATCTATGACTCGCTTGCTAGCGTCACCCATGGAGAAGCACTCGAGTACCTTTACCTTGAGCGGGTCGGGGCGATGAAGGGCGGTGGGCTGGACGAAGCCGATCAGACGATCCATGAGATCAAGCTTTTGAACACCCAGGTTGCGCGTCAGGACAACACGCTTGCGATTGATGCGTCCTGGCAGGTGATCGGAACCGTTGGACATTCCTAACACCTCCGCGTGCGTGGCAACACCTAAAGCACCGATCTGACGGTTTTTCCGATCGAAGGCGCTTGGCGGATCACCGATTTCGAGCTGCTGGACGTCAACCGCGATACGGCGGGCGAAACCTTTCCAGCGTCGCAGACGAACTGATGGTCAGGGTCGAGAACGTCACCTTCGGCTATGGCGCCAACACTTTCCGACTACCGGTGCCGGAGTTTTCGCTTGAGGACGGCGAACGCGTCGCGATCGTTGGTCCTAGCGGCAGCGGCAAGACAACCCTTCTCAACTTGATTGCCGGAATCCTGACGCCAGAAACGGGCAAGATCGATGTCAGTGGCACAGAGGTTTCGGCCCTGTCGGATGCCGCGCGACGCCGATTCAGGGCCAGCCAGATTGGGTTCGTCTTTCAGGACTTTGCCCTGCTCGACTACTTGCCCGCCCGCCAGAACATCCTCTACCCGTATCGGATAACGCCGGCTTTGACGCTGGACACCGCTGCGCGCGAAAGGGCCGAGGCGTTGGCAAACGCTTGCGGGATCGGCGACAAGCTGGACCGCCACCCTTCGGCGCTGAGCCAAGGCGAACAACAGCGGGTCGCGATCTGTCGCGCGCTTGTCACACAACCCAAGTTGATCCTTTCGGATGAAGCGACAGGGAACCTGGATCCAAGCAGTAAGGCCCGCATATTGGACTTGCTGTTCGAACAAGCTTCCGAGGCTGGCGCTTCGGTGCTTGCCGTGACGCATGACCACGAATTGCTGCCCCGTTTCGAGCGCGTTCTGGACTTTGCCCAGTTCCGCGAGGGGGCATCGGCATGAACGCGCTTTACCTCGCCTATGCTTATTTGCGGTACCACTGGGCGCGCAGCCTCGTTCTGGTGCTGGTTGCTGCGCTGATCATGTTCGTGCCGGTCGCAACGCAAACGCTGCTTTCAACGAGCGAGCGCGCGCTGGTGGCACGCGGTGAAGCGACACCGCTATTGCTGGGCAGCCGTGGATCACAACTCGATCTGACGATGGCCGCTCTCTACTTCTCGGAAGAACGCCCAGCACCTGTGACAATGGCCGAGGTCGAGACCGTGTGGGACAGCGGCCTTGGCATCCCGATCCCGGTGCATGCGTCGTTTTCCTCGGGCGGGTTCCGGATCGTGGGCACGACGCTGGACTATCTCGACTTCCGCAACCTCGACCTTGCAGACGGTCGTGGGCTTTCGTTTCTGGGCGACGCCGTGATCGGATCGGACGTTGCCGACGCGCTTGGAAAGTTCGTTGGCGATACGCTGGTGTCTGCGCCAGAAAACCTCTTCGACCTAGACGGCGTTTATCCGCTTGAGATGCCAATCGTCGGTGTTTTGGCGCCGACCAACACACCGGACGATCAGGCGATCTTCGTCGACATCAAGACGGCCTGGGTGATCCAGGGCATCGGGCATGGGCACGAGGATGTGGTGACCGCTGCCGATGTTGATGCAGGGACCGCAGCGCTCGCCAATGCCGCGGTCGTTCAGTACCAACGCATTACCGAATACAACATCGACAGCTTTCACTTCCATGGTAGTCAAAAAGACTTTCCGGCCTCGGCGGTGATCGTTGTGCCAAATGACACGCGCTCCGCCACGATCCTCAAAGGGCGCTACCTCGACAACGAGGCGCCAACACAGCTGATCGAGCCTGCGAGCGTGATCCAAGGGCTGGTTGACCGCATTTTCCGGATCAAGTCGCTCTTGGATGCTGTAACAGCCATCATCGCCGTCGCAGCCGTGGCGGCCATCGGTCTGGCGATCTTCCTAAGCTACCGCTTGCGGGCTCGGGAAACGGCAACTGCCGTTAAATTAGGGGCGCGACGCAGCATGGTGTTGCGCCTCTTGGCGGCGGAAACTGCTTCACTCTTGTTGATTTCAGGAAGTATCGCGGGAATCGGGGCCAGCATCGTGTCCCGCAACGCTGAGGCCTGGGTGGGCTGGTTGCTCGCATTAGGCACATAACAATAGGAGGTTTCACGAAACGTGATTTTCTCACTGCATCGCTCGCAGTGTTTATCGCAGCGGCACCTGCCGTGGCCCAATATGGTATGATCATTCCGAACGATCCGATGATCAGCGAGGAAGACGGGCGCAGCGTTGGCTTGACCATTTCGTTCTCGCATCCGTTCGAATTGGACGGGATGATGCTGGAAACGTCGGTATCGTTCTCGGTCACGCATGAAGGCACGACGACTGACCTTCTAGGCGAGCTTCAGGATGCAACCGTGATGGACGAGCAGGGCTACACGCTCGACTACCGGCTTGAGCGTCCAGGCACTTACATCTTCGCGATGGAGCCCCAGCCCTATTGGGAGCCTGCCGAAGACGCGTTTATCATCCACTATACGAAGACGTATGTAACGGCCTATGGCGATGACGAAGGCTGGGACGCAGAACTGGGTCTGAAGACCGAAGTGGTGCCGCTGACCAAGCCTTTCGGGCTGTGGGAGCACAACGTGTTCCAGGGCATCATCAAGCTTGATGGCGAGCCGGTTCCCTATGCCGAGGTCGAGGTCGAGTTCTTCAATGAAGACCTCGCGGCCACCGCGCCGGACGAATTGATGATCACCCAAACGGTATGTCCGTCGTCAGGGTTTTTGGGACAGATGGCCGCGTGAACTAAGAGAGG
>CAZWZG010000105.1:5352-10820 GCA_964638245.1 uncultured Rhodobacterales bacterium | reverse complement strand
ACCACGTCCATGCAGGGTTTGATCGGCTCGGACACTAGCGCCTGAAGGGCTACGGACTCAATTGGAAGGCGGAAGCCGGCCATGTCGGCGACCACGCCGGAATGCCCAGCGACAACGACGCCTAGCTTGTCGCAGGCGATGTCGCCCTTGGTCGTCGTCACGCCAGTGACCTTGCCACCATCGCGGGTGACGCCGATGACCTCGCATTGCTGGATAATGTCCATGCCCATGTCCGAGCACGCCCGTGCATAGCCCCAAGCGACCGCGTCATGGCGCGCGGTGCCGCCGCGGGGTTGCCAGAGCGCGCCGAGGACGGGGTAGCGCGGCCCTCGGGTTTCGATGATCGGGCACAGCTCTTTGACCCGCTCGGGGCCGATGTATTCGGTCGTCACACCCTGAAGCATGTTGGCATGCGCTGTGCGCTTGTAGCCGCGGATTTCATGCTCGGTCTGGGCCAGCATCATGACGCCGCGGGGGCTGAACATGATGTTGTAGTTCAACTCCTGGCTCAACGTCTCGTAAAGGCTGCGCGCCTTTTCGTAGATCGCTGCCGAGGGGTCTTGCAGGTAGTTCGAGCGGATGATCGTCGTGTTCCGACCCGTGTTGCCGCCCCCTAGCCAGCCCTTTTCAAGGACGGCGACATTGGTGATGCCGTGCTCCTTGCCAAGGTAGTAGGCCGTGGCCAGCCCGTGACCGCCCGCGCCCACGATGATCGCATCATAGCGCGCCTTCGGCGTTGCGTTGCGCCACGCCCGTTCCCAGCCCTTGTGGCCGGACATGGCTTCCTTCGCGATGGCAAAGGCGGAATAGCGTTTCATGTGGCCCAGACCCCGTTCGACTTCGAAATCTTATGCGATTTGTCGAACCCTTTGCGAGCGCGTTCAAGCGGCATAATGCGACCAGCAAGCGACATAGCGCCACGCACATGCCGATTTTGGCTTTCGCAGGGGGCGGCGCGCCACTAGGTATAGCGCGATATGTTGTTTTGGATCTTCTCCGGGCTTTTGGCAGCCGGGATCGCGGCGGCGATCCTGATGACGATGCGTGCCACTGCGACGGGCGGCGAAAAGGGTGATCGGGCGATCTATGCCGCCCAGATGCGAGAGGTCGAAAAGGATCTTGCGCGCGGTACGATCAGTGCAGAAGAGGCAGAGGCCTTGCGCGCCGAAGTCGGGCGACGCCTGCTGCGGGCCGATGCCGAGGCGAGTGATGGTCCCAAGGCCGTTCCGGTTTCGGCCGCCATGATAGGTGGGGCTGTTGTGGCGCTTGCCTTGGTGGGCGGTAGTTTTGCGACCTATTCCGTCATTGGGGTTCCCGGATATCGGGATTTGCCGTTGGCCGAACGTTTTGAGCGCGCTGAAGAAATCCGCCAATCCCGCCCGAGCCAGGCCGAGGCAGAGGCGAATGCGCCCCCGGTGTCTGTGCCTGAGGATCCCGAAACGCTGACCCTGATTGCCAACCTGCGCGCGGTTTTGTCAGAACGTCAGGATGATGTTGAAGGCTTTCGCTTCCTCGCTCGCGGGGAGGCGTCACTGGGCAACTACCGCGCGGCCCGTCAGGCCATGGAGCGTGTGATCGCGCTGGAAGGCGACGCGGCGACGGACGAAGATTTTGCGACGTTGGCTGATCTGATGGTGCTTGCCACCGGCGGCTATGTGTCGCCCGAGGCCGAGGCGGCCGCGCTTCAGGCCGTCGCGCTGAACCCGGCAAACGGGTCGGCGAGTTACTACATCGGCCTGTCGGCGATCCAGACGGGGCGGCCTGATCTGGGTTTCCGGATCTGGCGCGACTTGCTTGAGGCGAGCGCGCCGGATGACCCTTGGGTTGGGCCAGTGTCTGCACGGATTGAGGACCTCGCCGATATCGCGGGTGTGGAGTATGCGCTTTCGGAGACAACGTCGACGCGCGGACCGACTGCGGAAGATATCGAGGCGATGGCCGACCTCACACCCGAGGAACGCATGCAGGCCATTCAGGGAATGGTGCAAGGGTTGGCGGCGCGGCTGATGAACGAAGGCGGTCCCGCAGAAGACTGGGCGCAGTTGATCCGTTCGCTGGGCACATTGGGACAGATGGAGGACGCTAACGCGATTGCCGATGAAGCCCTGCTTGTGTTCGATGGGGATCAGGCGGCGCTGGATTTGATCGAGGCCGCGCGGCCATGAGCGATGAATTCACGCAACTGGCCAAGGGGCATGGCGCACTCATGGGTCTGGACCTTGGGACCAAGACCATCGGTGTTGCGGTTTCGGACGGTTTGCGGGGCGTTGCGACGCCGCTTGAAACCATCAAGCGGACGAAGTTCAAGGCCGATGCCACACGTTTGCTGGAAATTGCCGACCATCGCAATGTCGTCGGCCTGGTTCTGGGGCTTCCATTAAACATGGATGGGTCTGAAGGGCCGCGCGCCCAAGCGACCCGTGCTTTTGCGCGCAACCTTGCGCCGATCAGCGACTTGCCAGTGGTGTTCTGGGACGAACGTTTGTCGACCGTTGCCGCCGAGCGCGCGCTTCTTGAAGCGGACACGTCGCGAAAAAAGCGGGGCGAGGTCATTGACCATGTCGCTGCGTCCTTCATCTTGCAGGGCGTGTTGGACCGATTGCGCTACCTCAAGGATGCGGGCGAATGACCGATGAAGTGTGGCAGCGCGACGAGGTCGAAAGTCCTTGCGTCAAGATCTGCGTCATTCATCCGGAGGCCAAGATTTGTGCCGGATGCTTTCGCACGACCGATGAGATCGCCTTGTGGGGTCGGATGAGTCCCGAGGAACGGCGTGATATCATGGCCGCCCTGCCCGCACGAGCGCCCCAACTTGGCGGACGGCGCGGTGGGCGCGCGGCACGGATCAAACGGGACAGTTGAGCCAGTCCGACAAGGGCGTGAGCGGGCGGAAATAGACGATCATGCGCCCTTCCGGTGCAGCCGTTGCATCTGGCGACCATGGCGAGACGCCGTGGATCATCATGGGATGGAGCAGCACAGCCTCACCCGGGCGCAAGGGCACGGGCACCCTCGGGCAAGTCTCCAAGATGCTGCGTCGAGCGGTTTGGTAGGCCTCGGTCATGTCCGTGTCAGCGGCGGCGGACTCCGACAGCCCTGCGAAGGCCGCGTTGAACACCTCCGAAATCAGGCGATGACTACCCGGCCAGACCACGAGCGGGCTGGCGCCGGAGTCCGCTTCGTTGAGTGCTATGCCGAGTATAAATGCGTGCGGCTCATGCATTTTGCGGCGCTTTTCAGCACGGATGGGAAGGAGCCCGTCCAGATGCGCGGCATCCCGGTCGCGGCGAAACCTATGTGCGGCGTCGGACTCGTTCGGGTCCTGCTTTGGGTATCCGGGGCGGATGATGGACAGCTGCGCCTTGTGCCAACTTTTCTGCTTGGTGGCATCTACTGCCGCCCCTCCCAAAGGAACGCCGGATACCGACCCGTCTGCTGCGTTGCCAAGAGCGTCCACACCAACGAACCATGTCCGCTGATGCCGCCACCAATGGTCGTGGTGAGCATCATTGGCCGCCGCGATGCCCTGGACGCGCGCGGCCTTGGCCCAGGCAATCAGGTTGCTGTCGGCTGGAAAGGTGCGGAACCCTTCAGGGCCAAAATTCATGAGGCGCTCAGCTCATGCGCACCTTGGGTGGCGGCCAGTGCCTCTTCCAAAAGCGCGATCCCTGCCCCGGGTTTCGTGCCCCCCGTCGAAAGGATCCGCCGCCAGGCGCGAGCGCCGGGTTGGCCTGCAAACAGGCCGAGCATATGGCGCGTTACCGAATGCAGCTTGCCGCCTTCGGCCAAGTGCCGCTCGATATGCGGGATCATGGCGCGCGCGGCGTCTGCGCGTTGGATCACGGGCGTCGCGTTGCCGAAAATGTGCGCATCGGCTTCCGCCAGCATGTCGTACGGAGATTGATACGCCGCGCGTCCGATCATGACCCCGTCAAGACCGCGCGAGAGATGATCAATGGCGTCACCGAGGGAGCCAATTCCACCATTGATCGAAACATGAAGGTCGGGCCATTGCCCCTTGATCTGATGCACGATTTCATAATCCAGAGGCGGGATGTCACGGTTTTCTTTTGGGCTGAGCCCGTCGAGCCAGGCCATGCGCGCGTGGATCCCGATCCGACGCAAACCAGCTGTGTGCAGCCGTTCGACGAAATCCGGTAGGACTGAATAGGGGTCCTGCTGATCCACCCCGATCCGGCATTTCACTGTCACGGGGATGTCGACCGCGTTCTGCATTGCCTCGACGCAGGCAACCACGAGGTCGGGGCTTTTCATAAGAACCGCCCCGAACGTGCCCGATTGGACCCGATCAGACGGGCAACCGACGTTCATGTTGATCTCGTCATACCCCTCGCCTGCGCCCATCCGCGCGGCCTCGGCCATCTCGGCGGGGTCCGATCCGCCCAGTTGCAGCGCGACGGGGTGTTCGGTGTCCTCGAACCGCAGAAGGTGCCGCGCGCCGCCCCGCACAAGCGCAGGCGCGGTGACCATTTCCGTATAAAGCAGCGTTTCACGCGACAACACACGGTGAAACGCCCGGCAGTGCCGGTCGGTCCAATCCATCATCGGGGCGACCGAGAGGCGGGCGTTATTTTGCATGGGGTCTTCTGGCATGGCTTGCCTTAGCAAGATGCCTCAAATGCGTCGAGGGCGTTTGTATCGGCCCTTCGCCGCGGTTTGCTGCAATTTGCTGCGTCAGCTAAGCCGCGACGTCCCTTAAAAGGATGAGCGAAACCCGCAGCTTATGCCGATTTTGCGTAGCCACCGTTATAGGCATCGCTTTTCCGGCGCACTTGCGAATGCTCGACGATACGGTCGCTGGCGATGCCACGGAAATCCTCGATGGAGGAATGGCCCTTTCGCTCGAGGTAGTCGGCAAGGTCGTCCTTGAGTTCCTGGATAAGTTTGATGCCGATGCCCCCGCTTCCCTTTTCCTCCATCGCAGCGGTGCAGATTTGCAGGTTACCCGCGCCATTTGCGATAAAGTTGAAGGCCTCGCGAAAACCACGGATCCCGCCGATGCCGGAGATCGATTTGTCCGGGAAGGCCTTGTTGATGTCCGAGACTCGCTGGAGCGCTTGGTGCAAGATCGCAAGGCCGCCCAGCCCGCCTGAGGTGACGAGGCCGTCGACCTCGACCTCGAATTTCAGGGTTTCGGGATCCATCAGGGGCAGCGAACTGAAGGTGTTGCACAGTGATATCGATGCCGCTCCCGCTTCGTATGCGGCGGCAGCGCCGTCGACGAGGGCGGAGCTGGACGGCGTCAGCTTGACCCAGATCGGGACCGAAACGACGCTGGTCACAGCCTGCAGGATCGAGCGGATGATGTCCTCGTCGTTGGCAATGTTGGCGCCCATGTCCTTGCGGTCCATGTGGGGACAGGACAGATTCAACTCGATCGCATCGCAGCCGACATCCACTACGGCGGTTGCGAGCTTCTTCCAGTTGTTCATCTCCGTTTCGCCGCC
>CAZWZG010000105.1:0-5252 GCA_964638245.1 uncultured Rhodobacterales bacterium | reverse complement strand
GGGGCCGAGGCCAAGACAAAAGGATTTACGAAATCAAGGCCGGTAAAGCGCGTGGTCAGGTCGACTGTCATGGCAAATTCCTCAACATTTCCCCTTATCGAACGGAATTTTTTACCAAGAAGTCAAGAATTTTCGCCGCAATGAACGCCCCGTCCTGTTGCGTGGCGTCAATTTGGGCGCAGTGCTGTAAAGACAGGCTGTCGGCGCGCCGCTTCTTTTCGGTTCGCAAGTTGGCTTTGGGCGTGTGTTTAAAACCAGTATGACACCGCCCAAAGCCATCGTATATCACGGTCGCACAGGGCGCCCCGACATCAGGCCTCGGCCATCAGGATGCGGAAGGCTGCGCCGATGCGGTAACTTCCATCGGGCTGGACGAAGGGGGCAAGTGCTGCTTCGTGTGCAGCGTCGAGTGCGGCCTGCCCGCTTGTTTCGGCGGCCTTAAAGGCGACACCTGACGATCCGAGACCTTTCAGCGCCGTGTCGAGATCGGGGTAAATCCAAGGGCTTTCCACGTCGAAGACTTCGCGCGGGGTCAAGCCAGCGCTGGTTGCAAACTCTTCAAGCTTGCCGGGTTCGGACAAGGCAAAGGGACCAGAAGCGTTTGCGGGCATTGGCGGCAAGAGCGGCTTGAGAGCGGCGACCATGGCCGTGACTTCCATGCTGCCAGGCTCGCCCCATGTCATGACGAATACTTTTCCGCCCGGCTTCGAAACCCGGCGCGCCTCTTGCAACGCCGCGACGGGGTCAGCGGCGTATTGGAAAGAATTGAACCCGGTGACGACATCGAAACTGTCGTCTTCAAAGGGGAGAATCTCCAAGTCCCCATGTTCCAGGCGTGCACCCGGCAGACGGTCGCGTGCGACCTCCAAGAGCCCAGCCGACGCATCGATCCCGGCGACGTCCGCTCCAAGCTCCGCGGCCATTTTCAAGGCCAAACCAGCACCGCATCCCGCGTCCAGAACACGGGTCGTCGAGCCGACCGGCGCCTTGTCGAACACGGCGTGGTAACCGGCGGCGCATTGCCGCTCTTGAATGTGGGCCCAGTCGGACGCGCGCGCGCCCCAGATCCGGCCATTGCCTTCGCCGCTTAGAACGCGCTCTGAGGTTTTGGGTGTTTGGATGACTGTCATGGGTCGTATCTCCATCTTGTTGACAGGGTGCAGGCAAACCTGTCCTGTCGGCGCAAATTGAATGCTCCGCAGATCGGCCCCTGCCGGGGAATGAAATTCAGTTTCTAGTTTCGAGGCAGCACGGTTGCACCGATGCAGCCCGACTTGGCTCGATTGTCCCGAAAGCATCCTGATTTCAGAAGCTTGTCGAAAATCCGCGGGTCCGCGCGATGCTTTCCGTTGGACATGGAGCGACTATCGGCTGCAGGGTAGCGTCAGTCCAGCGAAACGATTTCAGACCGACATGAACGAAATTCAGTTACACAAGATCGACCTCAACCTTTTGTCTACCTTCGAGGCGCTGATGGAGGATGGCAGCGTCGCTGGCGCGGCTGAAAAGCTCAATGTCACACCATCGGCCGTCAGCCACGCGCTTGGGCGATTGCGTACGCAATTTGACGATCCGCTGTTTGTACGCGTCGGCGGCAGAATGCAGCCAACGGCAATGGCCGTGCAACTTGCAGATGATTTGGTGCCGGTCCTGCGCGGGCTGCGCCGGGCGCTGAAGCCACAGGACACGTTCGATCCAAACACAAGCAATCGGGTTTTCCGGATTGCATTGCACACGTCGCCTGCCTTCATGGCACTGATAACGGCCACCGTCCTGAAGGCCGCGCCGGGTGTGATGATCGAGTGGGTCCGCATAAAGCGCGCAAATCAGGCCGACCTTGCCGATGGCCTGCTTGACCTGATGCAAGTGGGCGGCCCCACCCATCTGGGCGACGGCATCCAATCGGTGGAAATGGAACCGGTCACTTTCTTCAGCTTTGCCCGAAAGGGCCATCCGGCCTTGCAGAATTGGAGCGTCAAAACCGCGGAGAAATACCGCTATCTTCAGGTCGCGGTTGAGGATCACCACGGCAGCACGCCGATCGAGAAAGAGCATCGTGACCTCAACCGTCCGCGGACGGTCGGTGGCAAGGTGCACGATTTCCCACTTGTTGGCCCGATGCTTGCAGCAACCGATTTCATTGCGACGCAACCGACTTTTGTGATGGAAGAAATGTGGAAACGCTATGACCTGCAGGTGCTTGAGCCCGTCGCGGCGCCGACGGACTTCCCTTTGCGGTTTGCATGGTCGGGCCGCAACTCTACCGATCCAGCCAACGCTTGGCTGCGCGACATCGTGATTCCGGCCCATGCAGCGCATCAGGCCGAGATCAACCGCCAGATGCGCAAGGCGGCTATTCCGCTCGGCTGTTGAGGCGTCAAAACGTTAGGGACCGCACTGATCTGCCAGACATCCTGCCATCCGGAAGGCGCGGCTCTTGGGAATGAGTACCGCGGGCATACTCTCGCAAACGCCCGATCGCAGATGGAACGCTCTTTCCTTGATCCTTTGGGTTTCGGCGGGTACCCGGATGCGACCCCCTAGAACACAGGAGCGCTCCATGCCCGGACCACAAAACGCCCAAGGCCTTTGGATCAGCAACCCCGAGCATCGCGCGTGGATGCGCCAGGATGCTTTGCGCCAGTATGCTTTTTTTGCTGCCAGCAAGGGCGACGGGCCTGGGTTTCATGTCCTCGACTACGCTGGAAATCCGCGCCCCGATACGGTGCAGGAACTGCATACGACGACCCGCATGGTGCATTCATTTGCCTTGGGTCAGATTGCCGGACTGCCCGGGGCCGATGCGATGGTGGAGCAGGGCATGGCGTATCTTTGGTCGCATCACCGGGATACCGATCACGGTGGCTATGTCTGGTCGCTGGATGGCGACAAGGTAGCCGATGGCACCAAGATGGCCTACGGGCATGTGTTCGTGTTGCTGGCGGCCTCGTCGGCAAAGCTGGCCGGGCACCCGGATGCGGATCGCCTTTTGGCCGATATCTCGGACGTGCTGGAGACGCGGTACTGGGACGAGGATGCGGGCCTGTTCAAGGACGAGTTCACGCGGGAATGGGAGGTGTTTTCGACCTATCGCGGCATGAACGCCAATATGCACGGGGTCGAGGCGTTGCTGGGCGCCTATGAGGCGACGGGAGAGGCGATTTATCTGGATCGCGCGGGCCGTATACTTGACTTCTTCCTTTACAAAATTGCCGAACCCGAGGGCTGGCGCATTCCTGAGCACTATCACGAAGACTGGACCCCTGATCGGGCCTACGCAGGCAATCCGATGTTCCGCCCTGCGGGGACAACGCCAGGGCATTCTTTTGAGATGGCGCGCCTTTTGTTGCAGCACTGGGATCTGCGCGGTCGCCCGGATGGCGATGCGCAAAAGGTCGCCCGGGCTGTTCTGGAAACAGCGTTGAATGACGCCTGGGATCGCGAGCGCGAGGGGTTCGTCTATACGCTCGACTTCGGTGGCACCCATGACAACCGCGCGCGCTACTGGTGGCCGGTAACGGAGGCGATTGGTGCGCTGGCGATGTTCCTGAAGCTTTCGCCTGACGGCGAAGACGAGGCGCGCTATCGCAAGCTTTGGGCTTTTGCCGATACCGCGTTCGTCGATCACAAAAACGGCGGCTGGTTTCCGGAAATCGATGATGCAGGCCAGCCCGCGATGACACAGTTCAAGGGCAAGCCCGATATCTATCATTCCATTCAAGCTGTTCTGTATCCCATGACAGGTGGAATTTCGCGCCACGCCACGAGCCTGCCAAGCCTTGCGCCTTGAGCCATTTCGCCGCGATTTTCTATACCTCAAAGGGGTGCAATCGGCGCGAATCAAGGCTATCCCTGCGCGACTAACGAGGGAGAGGCGCGCGATGAGCCGCATTGAACGGACATTCGAACGTTTGGGAGATACGCCGGGGTTCGTGGCGTACATCATGGCGGGTGATCCGGACGCCGAAACGGCGCTGGAGATCATGAAGGGCCTGCCTGCGGCGGGCGTCGATGTGATCGAGCTTGGCCTGCCGTTCACCGATCCCATGGCCGATGGCACAACCATCCAGCTGGCCGGACAACGCGCCTTGGAAGCGGGTCAAACGCTGGACAAGACGCTGGATATGGCGCGGGCCTTTCGGGAAGGGGATCAGGAGACGCCGATCGTTTTGATGGGCTATTACAACCCGATCTATTCCAAGGGCGTTGACGCGTTTTTGGCCGAGGCCAAGGCGGCTGGTATCGACGGTCTGATCATTGTGGACCTGCCCCCCGAAGAAGACAGCGAGTTGTGCCTGCCTGCGAATGCGGCTGGGCTGAACTTCATCCGCTTGGCCACGCCGACATCTGATGACAAGCGCCTGCCCAAGGTACTGCAGAACACCTCCGGTTTCGTCTACTATGTCTCGATGACGGGCATCACTGGAACGGCAGAGGTCCAGGGCGACACGGTCGCCCCTGAGGTCGCCCGGATCAAGAAATCCACGGACCTGCCGATTGTCGTCGGGTTTGGGGTCAAGACACCCGAAGCCGCCTCCGCGATTGGCAAGGTCGCCGATGGAGTTGTGGTCGGATCAGCCATTGTCGAGCGTATCGGACGGGGCGATGCGCCCGCCGATGTCCTGGAATTTGTAGCCTCGCTGGCCTCGGCCGCGCACGGCGCTTGAGGAGACGGATATGAACGAGCTTCTGAACAGCTTTCAGACGGGGCCCGATGAAAATGGGCGCTTTGGCATCTATGGCGGGCGGTTCGTGTCCGAAACGCTGATGCCGCTGATCCTTGAGTTGGAGGATCAATACGAAAAGGCCAAAACCGACCAGAGCTTTTGGGACGAAATGGATTTCCTCTGGAAGCACTATGTCGGTCGCCCCTCCCCACTTTACCTAGCAGAACGCCTGACCGAGCATCTTGGCGGGGCCAAAATCTATATGAAGCGCGATGAGCTGAACCACACGGGCGCGCATAAGATCAACAACGTGCTGGGGCAGATCATTCTGGCACGGCGCATGGGCAAGACCCGGATCATCGCCGAAACCGGTGCGGGTCAGCACGGGGTGGCGACGGCGACGGTCTGTGCGAAGTTCGGCCTGAAATGCGTGGTCTACATGGGGGCCCATGATGTCGAACGCCAAAAGCCGAACGTGTTCCGCATGCGCCTTCTGGGGGCCGAGGGTGTGCCGGTCACGTCGGGTCGTGGCACGCTGGAAGACGCGGTGAACGATGCGCTGCGCGATTTGGTGACCGATGTGCG
>CAZWZG010000104.1:3517-10860 GCA_964638245.1 uncultured Rhodobacterales bacterium | reverse complement strand
GCCTCGATGGACTTTGGCAGGTCGGAATGGGCGACCCAGCGGATGTCTGGTTTGTCCACGCCCATGCCAAAAGCCACCGTTGCCGTGACGATCAGACCGTCTTCCCGCTGAAACTGATCTTCGACATGGCGGCGCTGCTCGCTTTCCATGCCGCCGTGATAAGCCAGCGCTTTGAGCCCCTCGGCATTGAGTGCGGCTGCGAGCGTTTCGGTCTTGGCGCGCGTCGCGCAATAGACGATCCCGGCATGACCCCGGCGGGCCGCCGCAAAGTCGAGGATTTGTTTGCGCGGGCTGTTTTTGGGGGCGAAGGCAAGATGGATGTTGGGGCGATCAAAGCCAAACAGAAACGTCTTGGGGTCAGTGCCGTCAAAAAGGCGCGTGACGATCTCGGCGCGGGTTTCGGCATCGGCGGTGGCCGTGAAAGCTGCGAGCGGTGTCTTTAGAGCGCGCCTGAGGTCCCCAATACGCAGGTAGTCGGGTCGAAAATCGTGGCCCCATTGGCTGACGCAATGGGCCTCGTCCACAGCGATCAGGTTCACATTTGCCGCCCGCAACAGACGCTCGGTCCCAAAGCGGGCAAGGCGTTCAGGGGCAAGGTAAAGAAGCTTGAGAGCGCCTGAATGGATGGCCGCAAAAACGGCATCGTTTTCCTCGTCGGTATTCCCGGATGTGAGTGCGCCGGCGGCAACTCCGGCGGCTTGAAGCGCGCGCACCTGATCGCGCATGAGAGCAATCAGGGGTGAGATAACAACGGTAAGGCCGTCGCGGCAAAGTGCCGGAAGCTGGAAGCAGAGCGATTTGCCCCCGCCCGTCGGCATGATGGCAAGCGTGTCCTGACCGCCGGTGACGGCCTCGACGATTTCGGCTTGGCCGGGGCGGAAAGCCTCGAACCCGAAAACTTCGGAAAGAAGCGCCTCTGGAGACGGCATGGACCCTGTCGAATTTTATTCAAACTGCTCTTATTGGGATGACATTGCCCCATGAATAAAACGTGAACAAGAGTGGAAGCCGGGTGTCCGCCTCCGGCGGGGATATTTTTGGCCAGATGAAGGCCGACGGGGCTTCACACCCTGTCCGAGGACAGAGTGCTTCACCTGGCGCGGTCATCGGCGTCCCCGCCTGTACCGCAGCCTCAGCCTAGAGCCGGCATGGTTAACAGGCTTCTAACTTCATCTGGCCGAAAATATCCCGGGGGGTTCGGGGGGCGGGCCCCCCGTTACCTCTAAAGAATCCCGCGCGCGATGTTGGGAATAAGGATATCGCGGGCGATGATGATCCCGATGAAAACCACCAGTGGCGCCAGGTCCAAGGGCCGTGTGTCGGGCAGCATGCGTCGCACAGGCGTGTAAACGGGCTCAAGGAGGCGGTTCAGGCCCTGCCAGATCGACGCAACGATCGGCTGGCCCAAGTTCAGAACGTTGAAATTGATCAACCAGCTCATGATGATGTGGATGATCATGATGAAGAACGCCACGTCGAGCAAAAGCTGCAATATCTGGAGGATGGTGATCAGCATTGTGGGGCGTCCTTTGTTCTGTGGCTTTCAGATAGGGGGACGCAGCGTAAATGCCAAGAGCATTGCTTTCGCGGGTTTCGTCGCGTTACCTCTCGCCAAGGGAGAACAGGCATGAAGAAACGCGTCTGGGGGTGGTATGCTTTCGACTGGGCGAGCCAGCCATTTTACACGCTTGTTCTGACATTTGTCTTTGGCCCCTATTTTGCGGCCGTCGCGGCGCAGTTTTTTCTTGGAAATGGTCTTGAAGACGAGGCGGCCAAGGCCGCCGCGCAAGGCGTTTGGTCGGATGCGCTGACCAAGATCGGGCTTTTGATCGCCTTTAGCGCGCCAATCCTGGGGGCGGTTGCCGATGGGGCGGGGCGGCGCATGCCGTGGATCGCGCTTTTCTCTTTGTTTTACATCATTGGCGCGGCTGGGCTGTGGCTGATGGTGCCGGATGGGTCGGGGATTTGGATCACGCTGATCTGCTTTGGGATCGTCATGATTGGGGTCGAGTACCTGAACATCTTCACCAATGCGCTTTTGCCGTCGCTTGGCACCAATGAGGAGATTGGCGAGCATTCGGGAAATGGGTACGCGATCGGTTATGCGGGCGGCGTTGCGGCGTTGTTTCTGATGCTTTTGGTCTTTGCAGAGAATGACAACGGTTTGACCGTGCTCGGCAACCCGCCACCCTTTGGTCTGGATGCCGAAGCACGTGAAGGGACGCGGCTCGTCGGGCCGCTGACGGCAGTGTGGTTTGCCGTCTTCATGATCCCGTTCTTCCTATGGATGCGCGAACCCAGAACGGGCGCGAAAGGGGTTGGTTTTTCGAAGTCCCTGCGCGATCTCGGCACCACGTTGCGTGGCCTTGGGGCGCGGCCTAGCCTTGCGGCTTTTCTGGGGGCATCCATGCTCTATCGCGATGCGCTGAACGGGCTTTACGCCTTTGGCGGCGTTTATGCGACGCTGGTGCTCGGCTGGTCGATCACCCAGATCGGGATTTTCGGGATCGTGGCGGCGATTGCGGCGGCGGTGTTCACATGGGCCGGGGGGCGCGCCGACAAACGCTATGGTCCCAAGCCTGTGATCACCTGGGGCTGTGCGATCCTGACGCTGGTGGTTGTCGTGATTGTCGGCATGGATCGCGAGGCGATTTTCGGTATTCCGTTGGCCGAGGGGTCGAACGTGCCGGACTATACGCTCTACTTCCTGGGCGCCGTGATCGGTGGCATCGGCGGAGCAGTGCAGGGGGCGTCGCGCACGATGATGGTGCGCCATGCCGACCCGGATCGTCCGACCGAAGCCTTTGGGTTGTTTGCGTTTTCGGGCAAAGCCACCGCATTCTTGGCACCGCTTCTGATCGGGATTTGCACGGCCTATTTCGAAAGCGCGCGGCTGGGGCTGATGCCGCTGATCTTTTTGTTCCTCTTTGGGCTCGTTCTGCTAGCATGGGTGAAACCCGACGGAGATCGAGCAGAGTCATGGGACCAGGCGCCAAGGCCCGCCTGACGGCGGTATTTCTAAGCATTTTGATGGCGTTGCCCGCGGCGGCGCAGACGGAAGCAAAGCAGTATTTCGGACGCGAAAAGGTGGGTTCACCCCATGCGCCCGCGCCGTTCGGAAGCTATGCCAAGGGGTGTATCGCGGGGGCCGAGGAACTGGCTGAAACGGGCCCGACCTGGCAAGCGATGCGGCTGTCGCGCAATCGCAATTGGGGCCATCCCGAGACAATCGATTTCATCAAAGATCTCAGCCGCAAGGCCGCGCGCCAGCCGGGGTGGGATGGGCTCTATATCGGGGATATCAGTCAGCCAAGGGGAGGCCCGATGCTAAGCGGCCACCGCTCGCACCAGTTGGGACTGGACGTCGATATCTGGATGCTGCCTGCGGATAACCTGCGGCTTTCGCAGCGGGCGCGCGAAAACATCTCTTCGATATCGATGCGGCGTCAGCAGGGGGCGTTCGTGAACAGCGACTGGACGCGCGCGCATCATGAGATCCTGAAGGCGGCTGCAAAGGATCGCCGGGTCGCGCGGATTTTCGTCTTTCCCGGCGCCAAGGTGCAGATGTGCAAGGACGAGACGGGCAATCGGGCGTGGCTGCGCAAGATCCGCCCGTGGTGGGGGCATCATTACCATTTCCATGTGCGACTGAGTTGTCCCAAAGGGGCAACGGGGTGTGAAAACCAGGCGCCGCCGCCTGCGGGCGATGGATGTGCGGATGCGCAGGAATGGGTGAACAATATCTTGAACCCGCCGCCGCCGGACCCCAACGCGCCGCCGCCCCGACCGCGCCGTGAACTGGTGCTGGCAGACTTGCCGCAGCAATGCTCCGCTATCTTGTCGCGCTGATTTCAGCGGCCACGATGGCCTCGGCGGAGGCTGAGTATCTCGGAAGCTATACCTGGGAGCGGTCCGAGGACCGGCATGGGGGGTACTCAGGGCTGGAGGTTTTCGATGGCGGCACGCGCTTTGTCGCGATTGCCGACAACGGGCAGCTGGTGCAGGGGCGGATCGAACGGGACGGGGACGCGATCACGGGCATGCGCATTCCCTATATCGGCGGGCTCCATACGCCTGAGGGCAAATTCGTGGGCACGATCCCTAAGCGCGGCGAAATCATCGGGCAGGACAGCGAGGGATTGGCGCGAACGCCGCAAGGGTCGATTTACGTCTCGTTCGAAAGCGATCACCGGGTGTGGTTCTATGCGGAACCTGAGGGGCCCGCTGCGCCTTTGCCACTGCATCATGACTTCTCGGGTTTGAAGCTCAACGTGGGGCTTGAAGGGTTGGCGATTGATACGGACGGAACGCTGTTTGCGTTGCCTGAGACGACGCCAGCCCAAGGCGAGGATTTTCCGGTCTATCGGTATCGGGCCGGTGTCGGTTGGGACCAGCCGTTCACGCTCCGCCGGGATGGGGCATTTCTGATCACGGGGGCGGATATCGGACCTGATGGTCGGCTTTATGTCCTTGAGCGGTTGCTGCGACTTCCGTTCGGGTTTGCAAGCCGCGTGCGCGTGTTCACGATCACTGAAACCGGCCTTGTTGATGAGGAAACGCTGTTGCGATCGCGAACGCGCGAGCATGACAACCTCGAAGGGATTGCAGTGTGGCGCGACGAGACGGGTGCGATCCGTCTAACGATGATTTCGGACGACAATTACAACCCGCTCCAGAAGACAGAGGTCGTCGAATACCGCTTGACGAAGGATGCGGCGGGCGAGTAAGTCGCGCCGTCCCGCATGGCGTGGGGCCAAGTCTCCGACTACCTTGTCAAAACGGAACCCGACACATGACAAAGCTTCTTCCCGGCGTGATCGCCATGGCCCTTGTGGTGGTGATCTCGAACATTCTCGTTCAATTCCTGATCCTTGATGGTCTTCTGACTTGGGGCGCGTTCACCTATCCGATCGCGTTTCTCGTGACCGACCTGATGAACCGGCTTTACGGGCCCGCGATGGCGCGGCGCGTGGTGTTTTCGGGCTTTGTCGTGGGCATCATCTGCTCGCTGATTGGAAGCCAGATCATGATCGAGTTCGAGCCAGGCGTGTCAGGCCCCGCCGTGGCGCTGCGGATCGCTGTGGCCTCGGCGATTGCGTTTCTTATCGCGCAGCTTCTGGACGTGGCGATTTTTGATCGCTTGCGCGCTGGCACGTGGTGGCGCGCGCCGGTGGTGTCCTCGATCTTGGGCTCGACCATCGACACCGCGCTGTTCTTCACGATTGCCTTTGCGGCGTTCATTTCCTTTGGCGCTGGACCGGATGCCGAAATCGGCTGGGCGCAGGGGCCTGCGCCTTTGTTGCTGACGGGTCCTGAGGCGCCGCTTTGGGTGACGCTGGCGATTGCCGATTGGGGGGTGAAGCTTTTGGTCGCACTGCTGGCTTTGGTGCCTTTCCGGCTCATCACCGCAAGATTTAGCGCTGTTGCCCAATAATTTTACTTGATCGACACGATTTCTGTGCCAACCTCCACTTATCGGTCAACAATCGAAAGGAGGTGGTCCAGTGTCTAGAGTGATATTGGAGAAAGGCGTCGGAACAGTCGGGAGAACCGAGGTCTGAAGGCATTCCTGAAGACTAAAATCTTCTGATTGGGCACCGGGCTTGTCCCGGCTCTAACTGGCCCAACTCCGAGAAACTCGAGGGCCGCCCGACATCCGGGTGGCCCTTTTGCATGGGTTGGCGCAACAGTTCGCGGATGGGCGTGCTTTTGCTTGCCCGATCAGCGGCGAATCGCGCATCTTTGGGCTGAGAGGGACCCTGCCAACCTGAACCCATGCTGAACATTACGCCTGAGATCACAATCGAAGATTGGGAGATCACCGAGCAGTTCGTTCGCGCGAGCGGCCCGGGCGGTCAGAATGTGAACAAAGTGGCGACGGCGGTGGAGTTGCGGTTTGAGGCGGAACGATCGCCCAACCTTTCGGGCCCTGTGAAATCGCGTTTGCGCCGGCTTGCTGGACGACGCTGGACCAAGGATGGCGCGGTGGTGATGCAAGTGGACGAAACCCGCAGTCAGGCCCGCAATCGTGACATCGCGCGCGCGCGGTTGGCACAGTTGGTTCGGGCGGCAACGGTCCGTCAGAAACCGCGGATCGCGACCAAGCCGACATTTGCGTCCAAGCAGCGCCGACTGGAGGCGAAGAAGGCACGCGGTCAGGTCAAGGCGATGCGCGGACCGGTCGCCGAAGACTGATAGCGCGCGGCGAGGGGCCAGCCCCTCGCACTCCCCGGGATATTTCTGTCCAGATGAAGAGCCGTTTGGTTACTTCTTTGCGCCCGGGGTTTCGGGCGGGGCATCCCAGTCATCGGGGTGGTCCATTTCCACGATGAAGCCGCCCAGGCGAGCGTATTGCAGGGCGGTTGGGTCCGAGGGTTCGGTGGCCGCTTCGATCCGGGCGCGATGGGGTTCGGCGCTGTCTTTGGGCACGTATCCGATATGGGCCGCAAGGCGGTCGTCCACGGGTTTGACCGTGTTGTCTGAAAGCCCGAAACCAATCGTGTGCCCGACACGTGGGGCCGTGAGCGCTGCCGAGACATAGCGCACCAGATCGTCGAATGTGAGGAAGGACCACAGGTGGCGTCGGTCGGCTGGTTCTTCAAAGCTTGAGAAAATGCGCAGACAGAACGTCTCGATCCCCCACTTGTCCCAATAGAGCCGTGAAAGCGCTTCGACGTAGGCCTTGGAGACGCCGTACAGCCCGTCGGGACGGGGCGGGGCGTTTGCGTCGATGTGATGCTCAAGGGGGTAAAAGCCGATTGCGTGCACGGAGGAGGCGTAGATGATGCGTTTGACGCCATTGCGCCGGGCCGCTTCGTAGACGTGGTAGGTGCCGCGGATCGTGTCGTTAAGGATCGTCTCGAAGGCCATTTCCATGGGCGCACCGCCGAAGTGGACGATGGCGTCGACGTCTCGGGTCATTTCGAGGACGGCTTCTAAGTCCCCAAGCTCGGCAACGACCGGTTCTTCCTTGGCGGTGACATTGGTCATCTCGATGCGGTCATTGATGCGGATGTGCTCGGCAAGATCGGCAAGGCCGCGACGCAACTCGCGCCCCAGATTACCTTCGGCTCCGGTGATGAGGATGCGATTGTAGCGCGCCATTTCGAGATCTCCTCCGTGCGGTTGGCGCCCAAAGGACGGCGGCGCGCGCGGGATGTCAATTGCCGCCCGTTTGAGGGGGTTGTTAACCAGCACTGGCCTAAAGGCTGGGTCATGGAAAAACGGACACCTTCGGCGTCGCGCGTGGGCGGGCTTTTGGCCTTTGTCGGGCTGTTCAGCCTTGCGGTGAACCTGTTGATGCTGACGGGGCCGCTGTTCATGCTGCAGATTTACGATCGGGT
>CAZWZG010000104.1:0-3417 GCA_964638245.1 uncultured Rhodobacterales bacterium | reverse complement strand
CCGCTGTTTCTTGGCGCGATCTTTCTCTTCCACCCGCTCCTTGGGATCCTTGCATCGGGCGGGGCGGTCGTTTTGGGGATCCTGGCCCTGACCAACCGAGCCCTGTCGCGCGCGCCACTTGAAGCGGGAGGCACGGGGGATGCGCGCGCCGGACGCCACTGGGCTGCGGCGCTGAGCGATGCGGGATATGCGCGAGCGCAAGGCATGACCGGCGCGTTGTCGAGACGGTGGCAGTCCTTGCTGGAGCGGGCCGGGCGCGACCGTGATCGCGGTGAGGCGTGGGCACAGTCATTGGCTTCGGTGGCCAAAGCGCTCCGCTTCGGGCTTCAATCGGGCATTCTGGCGTTGGGCGCCTTGCTGGTGCTGCGCGGTCAGATGACGGCGGGGGCGATGGTGGCGGCATCGATCCTGTTTGGGCGCGCGCTCCAACCCATTGAACAGGTGATCGCTAGTTGGCCTGTGCTGCAGCGAGGACGCAACGGGTGGCGCGATGTGCGTGACTTGCTTGACGTCCAGACGCTCGATCCGGCCACGCCCTTGCCCACACCAAAGGGCCGCCTGACACTGCGCGACGTTGCCGTGATCCCGGCGCCGGGAGCAGCGCCCGTTTTGCAGGGGCTGAACATCGCGATCGCCCCCGGTGAGGCTATCGGCGTCATCGGGAAAAGCGGTGCGGGCAAATCAAGTCTTGCCCGCGTTTTTGTCGGGGCCTTGCCACCAACCGTGGGTGAGGTCCGGCTCGACGGCGCTCTTTTTGCTCATTTTTCAGAAGACGCGCGGGGGCGGGCGATCGGGTATTTGCCGCAGGATGTGCGGTTCTTTGATGGCACGGTGGCCGAGAATATCGCGCGCATGAACGTTGCACCGGATACCGACGCCGTTATCGCAGCGGCCCGGCAGGCCGGCATTCATGACGTGATCCAGCACCTTCCAGACGGGTACGATACGCCCATTGGTCCGGAAAGGACCCTGCTGTCGGGGGGCGAGATGCAGCGGGTCGCATTGGCGCGTGCGCTTTATGGCGATCCGCCGTTGCTGGTCCTGGACGAGCCGAACTCGGCTTTGGATGCCGATGGGCAGGCCGGTTTGAATGCGGTGATTTCGTCCCTGAAGACAGACGGGAGGACGTGCATCGTGATGACGCATCGCCCGGGCGCGATTGCGGCCTGCGACCGCTTGATCGTGCTGGATGGGGGGCGCATGCGCGCCGATGGCCCGCGCGACAAGGTCCTGGCGGCCGTCGCGGCCAATGCGAGTGACATACGGCGCAACCTCGGAGCCATCGCATGACCCGCCGCATCGGAGGCCTCCTTGCACTGGGCGTTGGCGCGATCGGGGTGCTGATGGCGGGCCTTGGCGGATGGGCCACACAGGTGGACATTGCGGGAGCCGTTCTCGCGCCGGGCGTGGTTGAGGTCGAGGCCGAACGACAGGTTATCCAGCACCCCGATGGCGGCGTGGTCGGCGCAATTTTTGCCCGCGACGGAGATCAGGTGGTTGCGGGCGACGTGTTGGTGCGGATCGATGGGACGTTCTTGGCCTCCGAGCGCGACTTGATTGATCGCCAGCTTTTCGAGATTGCGGCCCGGCGCGCGCGACTGGAAGCGATCCGGGACGATCTGACGGCGCCGGACTTTTCCGCGCTTGCCGCGATGTCAACGGCGGGCGACGCAGCTTGGGCCAAAGAGCGTGTCCGGGATGAGTTGCGGCTTTTTAATGTACGTGCGGCGGCGCTGGAACAGGAGCGACGCCAAACGGGCGAGCAGATCGCGCAAATAGGCGACGAGGTCGACGGGCTTATGGTCGAACTGGCCGCGCGTCAGGAAGAAGCGGAGATCGTAGCCGGAGAGCGCGCGAACCAAGAGCAATTGTTTGAAAACGGGCTGGTTCCAGTGGCGCGCGTGCTTTCGCTGCGTCGAGAGGCGGCGAGGTTGGCGGGAGATATCGGTCGTCTCAAGGCAGCTGCAGCAGGGGCGGAGGGTCGCGCGGCAGCGCTTGAGTTGGAAAGTCTCAAACGCATCGAAGAACGCCGAGGCGATGCCATTGCCGAGATTGCGTCAGATCGGTCGCGCGAGATTGCCTTGCAGGAGCGCAGGCTGGTTCTGGAAGAACGTCTGGCTCGGCTGGAATTGCGTGCGCCTGTCTCCGGAACAGTGTTTGGATCGCGGGTGTCGGCGCTGAAATCGGTTTTGAGACCGGCCGAAGCGGTGATGTATCTGATCCCGGGCGAAGGGCGGCTAAACGTTTCAGCGCGCGTTGCGCCAGCGGATGCTGACGCGGTCTATGCGGGCCAGCCGGTTGATTTGCGCTTTTCGGCGTTTGATCAACGCGAAACCGCCCCGATCCCGGGACAAGTGGTGCGGCTGTCAGCGGATGTTGTGGTGGACGATGCGGGGAACGCGTATTTCGAGGCGGTGATTGCGCCCGATACCGCGGCGCTAGGCGAAATGCGCAACCTGATCCTGCCCGGTATGCCGGTCGAGGCATTCATACGAACGAGCGACCGCACGGCCATGGCCTATCTGACCGAGCCCTTGATGCGCTATTTTGCAAGAGCGTTCCGCGGCGGCTAGCGCCAAGGTTTGAGCGGCGCGCGCGGTGCTGCCGCGCCTCAAAGAGGCGATAGCGCCGTTTCCTTAGACAAGAACGGGTTCGGACACCTGCGCGCCGACGCCGAAAACGCGCTTATATCGCTCGATTTCGAGGCCAGGCCCCATGGCCTTGTTTGGGTTGTCCGACAGTTTCACCGTCGGTTTGCCGTCCGCAGCAACCGCCTTGCACACAAGGCTGAACGGCGCCAGCGCGTCCCCGGGGACCAACCCTTTGAAGTCATTGGTCAACAGCGTGCCCCAACCAAAGCTGACCCGGACCCGCCCCGAAAACTTGCGGTGCAGATCGGCAATCTTGTCCACGTCCAGGCCGTCCGAGAAAATGATCAGCTTCTCGGTGGGATCCTCGCCCCGCTCTTGCCACCAGCGTATGGCCGTTTCCGCGCCTGTCGCGGGATCACCACTGTCGATGCGAATGCCTGTCCAGCCCGCCAACCAGTCCGGTGCGTTCTTGAGGAACCCCTCCGTGCCGTAGGTGTCCGGAAGGATGATGCGCAGGTTGCCGTCGTGTTCCTCGTGCCAATCGGCGAGCACCTGATAGGGCGCAGTGGCAAGTTCGGCATCGTTTTCGGCCAATGCGGCATAGACCATCGGCAATTCATGGGCGTTCGTGCCAATCGCCTCCATCTCGCGGCGCAGCGCGATCAGGCAATTGGATGTGCCGATGAACGCCTCGTTCCCAAGCCCTTCTTGCATCGCGCGCACACACCAGTCCTGCCACAGGAACGAATGCAGGCGTCGCGTCCCGAAATCGGCAATACGCAGGTCCGGGATTTCACGCAGACGCTCGACCTTTTCCCAAAGCTTG
>CAZWZG010000103.1:0-10865 GCA_964638245.1 uncultured Rhodobacterales bacterium | reverse complement strand
CAGGGTGGTCCCACATTCGCACATTCATCGCCGGCGCGATGAGGACACGGGTGTCGGTGGCCATCAGGATTGTCGATGCCAGATCGTTTGCCGTCCCGTTCGCCATCTTGCCCATCAGGTCCGCCGTGGCAGGGGCGACCACGATCAGATCGGCAGACCGGGACAGCTCGATGTGCCCCATCTCAGCCTCGTCCGTGAGATCAAACAGGTCCGTGTAGACCTTCTCTGCCGCCAACGCCGATGCGGATAGTGGTGTCACGAATTCCTGGGCTGCCGATGTCAGAACCGGCGTCACTGCTGCGCCTCGTGCACGGAAAAGTCGGATCAATTCCAATGCCTTGAAGGCAGCCACGCCGCCACCGATCACAAGAAGAATGCGCTTTCCGCTCAGCATGACAGGGCTCCGCTCAAACAGAGCCCTGTTCTACGCGCGCCAACTGTCAGGAGCAAGTCGACGGGACTTAAGCGAGAAACTCGTGCACTTCCGAGGATTGCGCCTCAAGCGACTTGCGCATCTTTTGAAACGCTGCCGCCTCAAGCTGGCGAACGCGTTCTTTGGACAGGTTCAACTCGTTGCCGAGGCTTTCGAGAGTGCGAGGCTGGTCGCGTAGCTTGCGTTCCGTGACGATAAAACGCTCGCGTTCATTGAGGTCCGACAGAGCTGTCAGAAGCCATTCGCGGAGCGTGTCGGTATCTTTTGCGTCTTCGACATCTGCCGACTGGACAGCGCCTTCGTCTTCCAAGGTGTCGATCCATTCGCGCCCATCCTCGTCGGAAGACTGCGTTGCGTTGAGCGAGAAATCCGAACCCGAAAGACGGCCTTCCATCATCTCGACGTCATGCAGCGGAACGCCGACTTCAGTGGCGATCATCTGGCGCATCTGGTGCTTGTCGAGGTTTTCACCCCGCGCAAGTGCCTCGCGCTCAAGCCGCGCCTGAACCCGGCGCATATTGAAGAACAGCGATTTCTGGCTTGCCGTGGACCCTGTGCGCACCATCGACCAGTTACGCATAACGAAATCCTGGATCGACGCCTTGATCCACCAGACGGCGTAAGTCGAAAAACGAACGCCGCGGTCGGGGTCAAATTTATCGGCGGCTTTCATTAGACCCAACGAGGCTTCCTGAATAAGGTCGCCCATGGGCGCGCCATACCGGCGGAATTTGGACGCCATCGAAATGGCAAGACGCATGTATGCTGTGATCAGTCGGTGCAGCGCCTCTTCATCGCGCTCATCGCGCCATGCATACGCAAGTCTCAACTCTGTTTCTGCATCCAGCAGTTCAGCCTTCATCGCCTTGCGCGACATGGTCTGGTCAGAGAACCCATCAAATGCCATTTGTCTCGCACCCCCTGGTAAGGTCTGAATGACGCCATGCGGTGTCTTTTGCAGGTTGATACGGAGCGTTTCCCGGTTCGGATCATTTTTTTATCGATTTTTTCGTCCTGCTTGCGTGACAAACGATTAACGAATTCTAAACTCTGACAATTTTAATTTCGTTTTCGGGAATCCTGACAGGGCGGGACCGATGACGGCGAAATCATATACCGTGGCCTTTCAGGGGCTAGATGCCCTGATGATCGAGGTGCAATGCGCGTTGTCGGCCGGTGTGCCAGGCTTCACGATCGTCGGCCTTCCAGACAAGGCCGTGTCAGAGGCCAAGGAACGCGTGCGCGCGGCTTTGGCGTCGCTGTCCATCGCCCTTCCTTCTCGGCGCATAACCGTGAACCTGTCGCCTGCGGATTTGCCAAAGGAGGGCTCTCATTTCGACCTTCCGATTGCGCTTTCGCTGCTTGCGGCGATTGGTGTGCTACCGGCGGATGCGGTGGAAGGCGTTGTTTCGATTGGAGAACTTTCGCTGGATGGCCGCCTTGTGCCGGTGTCGGGCGCGCTGCCCGCGGCGGTGGCCGCCGCAGAACATGACCGGCAACTGCTTTGCCCTGCCTCCTCGGGGCCAGAGGCGGCCTGGGTCGATGCCACGGCAGTTTTGGCCGCCTCATCGCTTGGGCGGCTTGTGTCTCACCTGACCGGACGCAACCCGCTCGAACCTGCGCAGCCCGGCAAGATCGAGGTGCCGGGCACGCACAAGGATTTTCGAGATGTGAAGGGTCAGGAAACGGCGAAACGCGCGCTCGAAATAGCCGCTGCGGGGCGGCACCACGTCATTCTGGTGGGCACTCAAGGGTCTGGCAAATCGATGATGGCGGCGCGTCTGCCGGGTATCTTGCCCCAATTGACCCCGACTGAAGCGCTCGAAACGTCGATGATCCATTCACGCTCGGGCGTGTTGAGTGAAGGCGGTATTTCGCGCCAATCGCCATTTCGCGAGCCCCACCATACGGCTTCAATGGCCGCGATCGTCGGTGGCGGAAAGTCGGCACTCCCCGGTGAAATCTCCTTGGCCCACAACGGCGTTTTGTTCATGGACGAGTTTCCGGAGTTCTCGCGCAATGTGCTCGAAACGTTGCGCCAGCCGGTTGAGACAGGAGAGGTCGTGGTCAGCCGTGCGAACGCTCATGTGCGCTATCCCAGCCGCTTCATGCTTGTCGCGGCGGCCAATCCCTGCAAATGCGGCCACATGTTTGATGCCGGACGCGCCTGCTCGCGCGCGCCGATCTGCGGGCAGGATTACTTGGGTCGGATTTCGGGACCTCTGATGGATCGCTTCGACATACAGATCGAAGTGCCGCCCCTCCAGTTCACGGACCTTGACCTTCCCGCGGATGGAGACACCTCGGAAGTCATCGCCGATCGCGTCGCCGGTGCAAGAGCGCTCCAGCGCGCGCGATTCGAGGGTATTTCCGGCGTCAACGTCAACGCGGACGCAGAGGGCGAACTTTTGGAAGAGGTGGCGCGGCCCGATGAAGAAGGGCAGGCCTTTTTGCGTCAGGCGGCTGACACTTATGCGTTTTCCGCGCGGGCCTATCACCGCGTGATGCGTGTGGCGCGCACGATCGCCGACCTTGCGCAAGAGGCGACAGTAAAGCGCGATCACATCGCCGAAGCGGTTGGGTTGCGGACCGGCATGCGCGCGGTTTAGGCGAGCTTGCCTTCAATGACGTCCCAAATCTGACCCGCGATGTCGGTCCCATCGAACCGCTCAAGTTCTTGAATGCCAGTGGGCGAGGTGACGTTGATTTCGGTCAGGTAGTCACCAATGACATCGATGCCGACAAAGACTTGGCCCATGCGCTTGAGGTCCGGGCCGATCGTTGCGCAGATTTCGATGTCGCGCTCGGTCAGTTCCGACTTCTCGGGTCGCCCGCCCACGTGCATGTTCGAACGTGTCTCACCCGCAGCCGGGACGCGGTTGATGGCGCCGACGGGCTCGCCGTCCACAAGGATGATCCGCTTATCGCCTGCCGAGACATCGGGCAGGAACTGCTGGATCATCAAGGGCTCCCGCGAGGCGGCGGCGAACATCTCATGAAGGCTGGCAAGGTTTGTGTCATCTGGCTTGAGCCTGAACACGCCCGCGCCCCCGTTGCCGAAAAGCGGTTTCACGATCACATCGCCATACTCTGCGCGAAACGCCTTCAGCGTCTCAAGATCGCGCGCGATGGCCGTTGGGGGCATCAATTGCGGATAGTTCAGAACAAACAGCTTCTCAGGAGCATTGCGGACCCAGTTGGGGTCATTGACGACCAAGACGTCTTCACCAAGACGCTCCAGCAAGTGCGTGGTGGTGATGTAACTCATGTCAAACGGAGGATCCTGGCGCAGCCAGACGACGTCCAGCGTGACCAGATCGATCTCACGCCAATCGCCGAAAGTTGCGTGATTACCCTGCTCGCGTTTCAGATCGACATGGCGGCCACGTGCCATGATGCGCCCGGACTGGTAGGACAGATGATCGGGTTCATAGACAAAAACCGTATGTCCTCGTGCCTGCGCTGCTTCAGCGAGACGGAATGAGCTGTCGGCATTGATGTCGACATGCTCAATCGGGTCCATCTGGAATGCGACCTTGAGCGGCATGGGTCCTCCTTACGAAAGTGCCTTGTCATGCCGCGCGTAGACCGGTTTGGCAATCGGCCTAGTGAAAATGGATGCCCTTGATCACGTCAATGCGCCCCTGACCATCGACCAGAGCCACGTCAAATCGCATCGGTGACAGCATGTCATGACCTTCGGCATTCATGAACTCCTGTGCGGCAAGCGCGATCCGGTTCATCTGGGCAGGACGGAGCGCTTGGGCGGCTTTGTCATGGGTGCTGGATGTCTTCACTTCGATGAAGACATGCTCTTCCCCATCCTTGGCGATAAGATCGATTTCTGCGGATGTCATGCGACGACGACGATCGGAGATTTGCGCACCCATCGCCGCATAATGCCGCTCAACCAGCGCTTCTGCGGCCTGCCCCTTGATGTAGCTTTGCAGACCACTCATGACCTATCCTTCATTTCCAGCGCCAGCTGATAGACGTCCCGACGCGACCAACCGTGGCGCTCCGCCACCAGGGCCGCAGCATCCTTGAGGCGATGCGTTTCCATCGCGACCACCAAGTCGTTTTCGACAGTCGCCTGATCGACGACCTGCTCCAGATAGCCGACAAGCACCACTGCTTCGCCTTTTAGGGTCATCTGGTTAACCGTCTCTTTCAACGCGCCCAGCGTCCCGCGCGAGACCTCTTCAAAACGCTTGGTCAGCTCTCGGCAAATCGCGGCCGGACGGTCTTCGCCAAGGACATCTACCGCGCGCGAAAGAAACTTCTCAAGCCGTCCCGGAGTTTCAAAAAAGATCAATGTTGCAGGAACGCGCGCTAGGTCTTCGAGAATCCGACGCGCCGCCCCGTCTTGAGGCGGCAAAAACCCTTCGAACAGAAATCGATCAGACGGCAGGCCGGCCACCGTCAAAGCCGCGAGCGCCGCGGAAGGCCCGGGCGCCGAGCGCACAGGCAAACCGGCATCGCTTACCTCCTTGACCAAGCGATAGCCCGGGTCAGCAACCATCGGCGTGCCCGCGTCCGAAACATAGGCGACCGATTTGCCGTCACGTAGCGCGGCTAGGATCTTGGGGCGCATTTCGGGGCCGTTGTGATCGTGGTAGGGCCAAATCGGGCGATCGCCGAGCGGGATGCCGTGGATCTCCATGAGGCGACGCAGCACGCGCGTGTCCTCGGCCGCCAACACATCGGCCCCCTCCAAAAGATCGAGCGCGCGCAGCGTAATGTCGCGCGCCGCACCAATTGGCGTGGCCACGAGATAAAGTGTGCCCTTTTCGGGGGACATGGGTGTCGCGCCGCTCATCCCGCCCGCTCCCGTGCATCCAATTTACATCCCGAGGCGTTAGGCATAGGGTCGCTCCAAATTTCGCCACCCCGGAGCCCAAAGGACATGGTTGTGGACATGAACATCGTCGCGCCTTTCGCCTTCGCCCGCAAGCTGTTCAGACCGTTTGCTTTTTCCGCCGCCCTTTTGGCCCTTGCAGCGTGTGACGCCGGTATTGGCGGGGCGCCGCTTTTGACCAGTCGCGATGCCATTCCGGTTGCGCTGTTGGTCCCGCAATCGGATCTGGAAACAGGGGCCGTGCTTGCGTCGAGCCTAGAGAACGCAGCGCGCCTTGCGATCTCGGACCTTGAAGGGGTCGAGATTGATCTGCGCGTTTACGATACTGGTGGAAGTGCGTCGGGCGCAACGAACGCCGCTATGGCTGCCGTTGGTGATGGCGCAAAAGTCATACTGGGGCCGGTCTTCGCGGAAGCAGCCAACGCTGCTGGGGGCGCGGTGGCAAACCGAGGTGTGAATGTCTTGGCATTTTCGAACAACCCAGCGATTGCGGGCGGCAATGTCTTTATCCTTGGCAACACATTTCAAAGCTCGGCCAACCGGTTGATGCGCTACGCGAATGGCTCGGGTCGCAACAGTGTCTATGTCGTGCACGCGGCGAACGCCGCAGAGATGACCGCGCGCGATGCCGTGCAGAGTGCGATTGCGCAAACCGGGGCACAATTGGCGGGCACCTACGCGTTCGAGCTGTCCCAACAAGGTGTCATCAACGCGTTGCCTGAAATTGCAGATGGCGTTGAGGCCAGCGGAGCCAATGCAATCGTCCTGACCTCAGGCACATCGGGGGCTTTGCCGCTTCTTGCAGAGCTTTTGCCCGAGAATGGCGTCACACCACCCGATGTTCAGTACATCGGCCTTCAGCGGCTTGATATCCCGGCAACAGCGCTGTCGCTGAAAGGCGTGCAGGAGGCTTGGTTTGCCCTACCCGATCCTGGCCTGTCCAACACGTTTGCGGCGCGTTACTCGGCGGCTTTCGGGCAGCCACCGCACCCGATTGCCGGCCTTGCCTATGACGGGATTGCCGCCATTGGCGCCTTGGCCGCAAGCGGCGAAAGCAGCATCTCGGCAGCAGCATTGACGCAACCGTCAGGATTTGTCGGCACTGGCGGTGTGTTCCGCTTGCGCGGCGACGGCACAAACGAACGCGGCCTTGCCGTGGCAACGATCCAGAACAATCAGGTTGTCATCCTTGACCCCGCCCCCCGTTCCTTCAGCGCACCCGGTCTCTGAGCCGGAGGCCGACGAAGGCCTACGCTGGACAGAAGCTGCGATTTTCGACCGAGCCGCGGTGAACGCGACGCTGGAAAAAGCAATCATCGAAGCATCAACGCCTGGTGAGGTGCGTCGTGCAACCGTGACGGCCCTGAAGGACGCAAATACGCGGGGCCGCGCTTTCATTGAGAGTGCGTTCGAAACCACGCCCAAGTCGGCGGACGCCGCCGTGAAGGCTTATAGCTTTTTGATGGATTGCGTCGTGACCACGGTTCTGGACGTGGGCCGCAAGCACTTGCACCCCTTGCCCAATCCAACCGATGGTGAGCGGATTTCGGTCCTTGCCGTAGGCGGCTATGGCCGCGCCGAAATGGCGCCGCATTCGGACGTCGACCTCCTTTTTCTGACGCCCTATAAAATCACGCCATGGGCCGAGAGCCTGATTGAGAGCATGCTCTACATGTTCTGGGACCTGCACCTGAAAGTGGGTCATGCCAGCCGCACGGTCCGCGATTGTATCCGGCTTGGGCGCGAGGATTTCACGATCCGCACCGCTCTCCTGGAACACCGCTATCTGGGGGGCGACAAGTCCCTTGCTGAAGAACTGACCACGCGGCTTTGGTCGGACCTGTATAAAGGGACGGCCTCGCAATTCATCGAAGCCAAGCTTGAAGAACGCTCGCAGCGACACAAGAAACAAGGCGCGCGTTACGTCGTCGAGCCGAACGTGAAGGAAGGCAAGGGAGGTCTACGTGACCTTCAGACCCTGTTCTGGATCGCGAAATACGTTGATCAGGTCAGTGATCGCGAAGAACTGGTGCGGCACGGACTTCTCAGCCAGGACGAATACGACCAGTTCGTGACGGCCGAAAGCTTTCTCACCACGGTTCGTACGCATCTACACTTGATCACTGGGCGCGCCATGGATCAGTTGACCTTCGATCTGCAAGTCGAGGTAGCGGATCGGATGGGCTATCAGGACCACGCCGGGCGGCGCGGGGTCGAGCATTTCATGCAAGATTACTTCCGCGAGGCCACGGTCGTTGGCGATCTGACGCGGATCGTTTTGACGGGGCTGGAAGCCAATCACGTCAAATCCGCGCCGTCGCTCGTGCGTCTGCTGCGACGCAAAAAGCCGGTCAAAGACGGCTACGAAATCCAGCACAACCGGATTAACGTCACCAGTCCGAAGAAGTTTCTGAAGGACAACCGGAACATCCTGAGACTTTTCGATGAGGCAATGCGCACGGGGTACCTCATCCACTCGGATGCCATGCGGCTGGTCGCTGCGAACCTTGATCTCATCGACGACGAAATGCGTGCGGACCCTGAAGCGAACAAGGCTTTCTTGGATCTTATGCTCAAGCACGGAAACCCCGAGCGTGCGCTGCGCCGCATGAACGAGCTTGGGGTTCTTTCGGCTTTCCTGCCCGAGTTCGAGCCCATCGTGGCAATGATGCAGTTCAACATGTACCACCACTTCACGGTGGATGAGCACTTGATCCAATGCGTCAAAACGCTGGCGCAGATTGAGCATGAGGAACTGGTTGAAGAGCTTCCAATTGCGTCGGGCATTCTGAAAGAAGGCGTGAACAGGCGCGTCCTTTATGCGGCCGTGTTCCTCCATGACATCGGCAAGGGTCGGCCCGAGGATCATTCGGTTCTGGGGGCCAAGATCGTACGCAAACTGGCGCCGCGGCTTGGACTGAAGAAGGACGATGCCGAGACGGTGGAATGGCTGGTGCGCTATCACCTGCTGATGTCGGATATGGCGCAGAAGCGCGATATCGCGGACCCGCGCACGGTGCGCGACTTTGCCAAAGCGGTCAAAACCAAGAAACGGCTGGACCTTCTGACGGTCTTGACGGTGTGCGACATCCGCGGTGTTGGCCCGGGCGTTTGGAACAACTGGAAAGCTCAGCTTTTGCGTTCGCTCTACCGCGCAACCGCTTACGCACTGCAAAACGGCCTTGAGGACGTTAATCGTGAGGCGCGCGAAAGCGAGGCGAAAAAGAGCCTCCGGGCGGCTTTGCAAGATTGGCCCAAGGCCGCGCTCCGGCACGAAACGTCTCGCCACTACGGCCCGTATTGGCAGGGTTTGAGAACCGCCGAGCATGTGATTTTTGCCCGTCTTTTGAAGGACCTGGGCACCGACGAAGTGCGCATAGACACCTATGGCGACGAGGACCGTGACGCGACCCGAGTAGCCTTCGCGCTTGCCGATCACCCCGGTATTTTCTCACGCCTCGCGGGCGCATTGTCGCTTGTGGGCGCAAACGTGGTCGACGCGCGCAGCTACACGACCAAAGACGGCTTCGCGACGGCCGTTTTCTGGGTGCAGGATGCCGAAGGCAGCCCGTATGAAGAGGCGCGCCTGCCCCGTTTGACCAAAATGATCGATAGGACGCTGAAAGGCGAAGTCGTGGCCGCGCAAGCATTCGACGACCGCGACAAACTGAAGAAACGGGAACGCCCGTTCACTGTCGAAACCTCCATCACCTTCGACAACGAAGGGTCCGAGATTTACACCATTATCGAGGTCGATACCCGCGACCGGCCCGGCCTTCTCTATGACCTGACCAAAACGCTGGCGGCGACAAACGTCCAGATCGCCAGCGTCGTTGCCGCGACCTATGGCGAGCAGGTTGTCGACACATTCTATGTCAAAGATGCCTTCGGACTGAAGTTCCACAGCGCCGCCAAGCGCGCGACCTTGGAGAAAAAGCTGCGCGCCGCGATTTCGGTGGTCGCAGAACGGGCTGGCGCTTGATGAGCCTGATCCGGGGGTTTTTCACCGTCGGGCTTTGGACCATGGCCAGTCGCGTGCTGGGCTTTCTTCGAGACATCGTGATTGCGGCGACGCTGGGTGCCGGGCCGGTAGCCGAAGCGTTTTTCGTCGCTTTCACGCTTCCCAACATGTTCCGCCGGTTTTTTGCCGAAGGCGCGTTCAATATGGCCTTCGTGCCGATGTTTTCAAAGCGGCTGGAAACCGGCGAGGACCCCGACGGGTTCGCTTCGGACGCTTTGTCGGCGATGGTCGGGCTTCTTGTCGTCCTTGTTGCACTGGCCATGCTCGCGATGCCATGGCTCGTGCTCGCGATGGCGTCCGGTTTTGCAGGGGACGAGCGGTTCGATCTGGCTGTGATCTTCGGACGGATCGTGTTTCCATACATTCTGTTCATATCATTGGCGGCCTTGCTGTCCGGCGTCCTGAATGCCTCTGGCCGGTTCGTAGCGGCGGCGGCGGCACCGGTGCTGCTGAATGTTCTGTTTATCGGTGCGATGGGGCTTGGCGCGGCGCTTCGCTGGGACATAGGGATCGTCTTGTCCTGGACTGTGCCGCTGGCCGGGATCGCGCAAATGGCGTTGGTCTGGGTCGCCGCGCGACGTGCCGGATTTGCCATTCGTCTTCACTGGCCTCGGCTTACGCCTGAGCTCAAGCGCCTCGCTGTCATTGCTGGCCCTGCTTTGCTGGCTGGCGGCGTGGTACAGATCAACCTGATCGTGGGACGCCAAGTTGCTAGCTTTACCGAAGGCGCAATCGTCTGGCTTAGCTTCGCTGACCGTCTTTATCAGCTTCCCTTGGGTGTCGTGGGCGTTGCTGTTGGCATCGTGTTGCTGCCCGACCTGTCACGGCGGTTGGCGGGAGGTGATGAAGCGGGCGCGCGCGATGCCTTCAATCGCGCCGCTGAAATTTCTCTAGCCCTAACACTGCCCGCTGCCGTCGCCCTCGGCGTAATCGCGATGCCGCTGATCTCGGTCCTTTTTGAGCGGGGCGCCTTCCTGCATGAGGACAGTGCAGCAACGGCACTGGCGCTGGTGATTTATGCCGCCGGACTGCCTGCCTTCGTGTTCCAGAAGGTGCTTCAACCCCTCTACTTTGCGCGAGA
The DNA here is from genome assembly GCA_964638245.1 of uncultured Rhodobacterales bacterium. Taxonomy (GTDB): domain Bacteria; phylum Pseudomonadota; class Alphaproteobacteria; order Rhodobacterales; family Rhodobacteraceae; genus CAZWZG01. The sequence continues at coordinate 472 of CAZWZG010000103.1, read as the reverse complement.
AAACACCAAGGCCCCATTCCGTTTTGCCCTCGTCGCTCTTGTCGTAAATGCCGTCATCGCCGTGGGGTTGATGCCCATCATCGGATATCTTGCCGCCGCGCTTGGCGCGACGGTGGCGGGCTGGGCTATGGTCCTACTTCTTTGGCGTGGCTCGCGCGGCTATGGCAATGCCGCTGCGCTAGATTCGCGCTTCATTGACCGGGCCTGGCGCATCGCCGTTGCATCGTTGATCATGGGGGGCGTGTTGGCGGCCGTTCAAGCCACACTTCAAGGCTGGCTCGCGGATCCAACGCTCCGCTACGCCGCCCTGCTTATTCTAGTTGCGGCTGGTATGGCGACCTATGCCATCGTCGGCCAAGTCTTGCGCGCGTTCTCGATTGCAGAACTCAGGTCAGCGACCCGGCGTCAGCGCTGACGCATCTTGTCGAGGAACCGCCGGAACCCACCCGGTGCAACGAGCGGCGCGATCAGA
>CAZWZG010000102.1:0-11037 GCA_964638245.1 uncultured Rhodobacterales bacterium | reverse complement strand
GATCATGCCGTCCCACGCCAAGAACGTGAAACACTATGCCGATCCGATGCCGCTTTTCGCGCGCTTCCAGGTGGAGTCGTACCTATCGTCGATGTTCAATCCGACGGTACAGCTGAAATCAGGCGGCTACATCGTGATCGGTGTGACCGAGGCGCTTGTTGCTGTTGATGTGAATTCTGGCCGGGCCACGAAAGAAGGCTCGATTGAAGAAACGGCGCTGAAAACGAACCTTGAAGCGTCCGACGAGGTGGCGCGCCAGCTTCGTCTTCGCGACCTCGCGGGTCTGATCGTTATCGATTACATCGACATGGACGAGCGTAAGAACAACCTTGCCGTCGAGAAGCGCCTAAAAGACCGTCTGAAGACAGATCGCGCGCGCATTCAGGTCGGCCGGATTTCCGGCTTCGGCCTGTTGGAAATGTCGCGTCAGCGGTTGCGTCCGGGGATGCTCGAGGCGTCAACGCAAGGTTGTCCGTCCTGTCATGGTACTGGTCTGATCCGATCTGATGACAGTCTCGGCCTGACGATCCTGCGCCAGATCGAAGAAGAGGGAACGCGAAAGCGCTCTCGCGAAGTGCTGGTCAAGGCGCCTGTGTCGATTGCCAACTTCCTGATGAACCAGAAACGCGAGCATATCGCACATATCGAGACGCGATATGGCATGGCCGTGCGGATCGAAGGCGATCCGTTCCTTGTGAGCCCGGACTTCACAATCGAGAAGTTCAAGACGGCGACCCGCAGCGTCGTGGCAGCCCCGGCTGTCGTGTCCGTCGATGCAAGCCTGATGGCCGATCTGCCAGAGGATGAGCCGGAAGAGGTTACGGCACAGCCCGAGGTCGACGAAACCGATGCCGAGGACAAACCGAAGAAAAAGCGGCGCCGGCGTCGGCGTCGGCGCGGTGGCTCGGGCGGCGAAGCGCAAGGTATCGAAGGGCAGGGCGGTGACGCGCAAGCCTCACCTGAGCAGCCGCAGGTCGCGGATACGGCACCCTCTGACGAGGACGAGAACGCGGGTGTGGCTACTGAACAAGCGGCTGCTGACGCAGCCCCTGAGGCAGAAGAGAAGCCCAAGAAGACAACCCGCTCACGGTCTCGCAGTCGATCACGCTCAAAAGCAAAGGCTGAGACCAACGGCGAAGACGTAAAGGCCGATGCGCCAGAGGTTGCTCCCGAAGACACTGCTGCGCCCGAAACGAAATCGGCAGCGCCGAGTGTACCTGAGGACGCCGTGGCACCGCTCGAGAAGGCCGTGAAACGCAGCCGGACTTCGTCCCGGAGCAAGAAAAAGGTCGAAACGCCAGAGCCTGAAGTGGCAGTGGCCGAAGCGTCAGCGCCTGAGCCCGCTCCGGCTGAAGATAAGCCAAAGCGGCGCGGCTGGTGGTCGATCGGACGCTGACGCGCCCGGTTTCCTGCCTTCGGCGAGGATATTTTTAAACAGAAAATGGGGCGGTACGTTAGCGTGCCGCCTTTTCCATGAAGTACCGTTTGCCCTCTGGTCCCTCTTCGGCCCCGAGAAAGATGTTCCCGCTTTCGCTACAGTAATGCGGCACATCGATAGCGGCGGCAGGGTCATCGGCCAGCAGGCAAAGGACTTGGCCCGGCTCCATCGCGCGCATGCGTTTTGCGGCCTTGAGCACCGGTAGGGGGCACAAAAGCCCGATCGCATCAACTTCGGTATCATGTCGCATGGCCGAGCGGGGTAGCCGCCATGTTACAGTTTGTCCACTGACTTGTGACGCGGACTTGAGTGCATTGTCGCGCATTGTTCCTTATGTGACGGGGCAGAAGAGGGAAAACCGATGTTCGGCTTGGAAATCCTAGACGCCAGCCTGCTGCCCGCGATCCTCATCGCGATCTTTGCAGGGACGCTGAGTTTTCTCAGCCCTTGCGTGCTGCCGATTGTTCCACCCTACCTGGCCTATATCAGCGGCGTCTCAATGGGTGAGATATCCGAGCGCGAAGCACCGCGCGGCAAAGTTGTCTCGTCAGCGGCGTTCTTTGTGCTCGGGCTTTCGACGGTCTTTCTTCTACTCGGCTTCACGGCCTCGGCCTTCGGGCGGCTCTTCCTGACCAATCAGGATTGGTTTGTCGCCGCCGCAGGCGTTCTGATCATGATTTTTGGCGCGCATTTCGTCGGCGTGTTCCGCATCGGATTTCTGATGCGCGATGTCCGCGTGGACGCAGGTGAACGTGGCGGGTCGTCTTTCGGGGCCTACGTGCTCGGCCTTGCCTTTGCCTTTGGCTGGACCCCCTGCATCGGACCGATCTTGGGATCGATCCTGTCACTGGCGGCGTCCGAGCAGGACGTGGCGCGCGGTACCGCTCTTTTGGGCTTTTATGCCCTTGGCCTTGGGGTCCCTTTCCTTCTGGTTGCGGCCTTTTTCCCGCGCCTGACGGGCGTCATGGGATGGATGAAGCGTCACATGGAGGCGATCGAGCGGGTGATGGGCCTTTTGTTGTGGACGGTCGGGCTGTTGATGCTGACAGGTGAGTTCACGGATTTCGCATGGTGGCTCAACGAACGCTTCCCGGTGCTGCAAACCTTCGGCTGACGGCTTCACACTGTTAACCAATCTGGGCTAGCCTTGAGTCATGACAGGCAAGAACGAGCGTCCTTTCAGGCGTCATGTGTTCTATATCCCCGGGTTCGATCCGCACCCGGCCCGGCGCTATCGCGAGCTCTATCGGTCCGAAGGGCGCGCACAGGCAATGATTGCGGGCTATGGGTTAGAGCAGGGGCCGTTCCCGGGTGGTTGGCGTACTTCGATGAACGATCGGGGAGTGCGCTCTGAGACCTCTTTTACGGTGCTGCAGTGGTCTGACCTTGTTCGCTCGTCAATGCGGCTGGGGCTCGTGGGAACACATGCGGCGTTGTTTCGAACGGCTTGGATCTATCTGCGGTCTGGCGCTCTGATGCGTGTGGCGCGGCTTCGCAAGGGTCCGTTGGTGGCGGCGCTGATGCCTGTTGTCCTGCTCTTGGGCGGGCTGATCAGCACGTTGGTGGCCGGTTTCGGTGTCGGTTTGATGTTTGGGTGGGGTGTTGGCTTGGCAGTTGGCGCCGCTGTTGCGTTTGCGTCTCGCGCGCTCGATCGACGGCTCTACGCATCCTACCTGATGCAGGACTACGCGTATTCTGCTCAAGAATGGGGCGCATATCCGGTCGAGCTTGACGCTCGACTCGCTGAATTCGCCGAAGTAATAAGGTCAGTGCGCGACGTCGATGAGATCCTGATCGTAGGGCATTCCAGCGGGGCATATCTCGCCGTTTCGGTTCTGGCGGACATACTGCGATCACGGGCTCCCAAAGGCCCTGCGCTGTCCCTGCTGACACTTGGGCAGGTTGTGCCCATGGTGTCGCTCCTGCCTGGTGCAGAGAAGCTTCGGCGGGATCTGGGGCAGCTATCACAAATCGAAGACATCACCTGGGTCGACGTCAGCGCGCCCGGGGATGGTTGCTGTTTCGCGCTGACCAATCCCGTCGCGGTGTCAGGTGTTCACGTGGACACACCGCGATGGCCGCTTGTCCTTTCGGCGGCATTTTCCGAGACACTTTCGCCGAACAGGCAAGCCGCCTTGAAGCACAAATATTTCAAACTGCATTTCCAATACCTTTGCGCCTTCGACGATCCATCGCGTTTTGACTACTTTGCGACGACCTCGGGCTCCTTGACCCTTGGGGCGCGGTTTGGCGAGCGTCGCCCGTCGCCGTCGCGGATTGACGGGGTTGCGGCATGAATGCCCCGATGCCGCAGGCGCGTCGGGGCAGGGTATCGTTTCTGCGCTATCTGCGCCTGTTCCGACGCGACATCCTGTCGGCGCAACCGGCGCACCTATACCGGGCCAAAATGGCCGAGTTTCGCACGCCGTTCTTCACGTCATACCTGATGAACGAACCTGATCTTGTCGAAGAGGTTTTGAAGGCGCGCCCCGAGGATTTTCCAAAGTCGGGCCGCGTCGAAGCGGGGCTTCGCCCCTTGCTCGGGCAATCAGTCTTCTTGACGAACGGGGCGGCCTGGGAACGACAAAGGCGCATCATCGATCCGGCCTTTGGCGCGTCGACATTGGCGGATCGGTTCCCGGCAATTCTGGGCGCGGCTCAGGACGGGATTGAGGCGACACCAACTGGTGAAATCGATATCGAACCGTTGGCCAGCAAAATGGCCGCCGATGTGATTTTTCGTAGTCTGTTTTCAAAGCCAATATCCGACCACGTCGCGACACGGACCTTTGAAGCGTTTCAGGCGTTTCAGAGGGCTCAACCCATGCTCACGCCACTCGCGCTTTGGCGGCTGCCGGGGGCTGGGCTATGGCATCGGCGGGGGGTGCGGCGCGCGGCATCCGAGATTCGCTCTTTGATCCGAACATTGGTCGACGAACGTCTTGAAGAGATGGCCCGCGGCCACGCGCCCGACGATCTGGCAACAGCCCTTCTTTCGGCGAAGGATCCCGTAACCGGGTCAGGTTTCTCGCGTGACGAGATGGTCGATCAGGTCGCGATCTTCTACCTCGCCGGACACGAAACCAGTGCTGCGGCGTTGTCTTGGGCGCTATACCTTTTGGCGTGTCATCCGGGTCATCAGGCTCGGGTTCGGGATGAGGCGCAAAGCTTTTCAAAGGGGCCACAGTTCAAGGGGTTGCGCGGCCTTCCGCACACCCGAAACGTCTTTCGTGAAACGCTGCGCCTGTACCCGTCAGTCCCGATGATGGTGCGCGAGACGACGCAGGATGAGACGTTCCGCAAGCGGCTTGCACGCAAAGGCACCCAACTGGTCCTGTCCCCGTGGCATATGCACCGAAACGAGCGGCTATGGAGCAACCCGCATGACTTTGATCCCGACCGTTGGGCCACAGAGACGCCTAAGGGCGCCTACATGCCGTTTTCGGCGGGGCCACGGACGTGCCCGGGTGCCGGGCTGGCCATGGCGGAAGGGGTGACGCATCTGTCTTTGCTGGTCAGTGCGTTTGATATCGAGCCTTTTGGTGAGGCACCTGTTCCCGTGGCGCACCTGACTGTTCGCTCAAAGGACGGGATCAGGCTTCGTTTGACGCGGCGCGCAGGCGGTTGAACACGTAGATCCGGATGGCTGAGGCAAGACCGCGCTCTGCACCCCGGGCCGCGTCGATCTCTGCCGCAAGATCATTCAAGGCGCGGCCGTCCTGTTTCGCGATGGCCACGAACGCGTCCCAAAATTCGTCCTCAAGGGACACGCTCGTGCGGTGCCCCTTGAGCGTGAGCGAGTGCTTCTTGGGCCGCGCGGTCACGTCTCTGGGTCGTCTCGGCGATGCGCATCCAAAAGGAATTCTGCGCGCACGCGGGCTTCCACGTCCGCATTACGCTGCGCCTTCGTGCGTCCGTGTTTGGCGGCATTTTCATCCGCCTGACGCACCTTAGCGTTCCGCGCCAGCGCTTTCTTGCGCGCTTTGAGGTTGATGATCTTGGCGGCCATGGTGTGCGCTATTTCGGGCCAATCATCTTTTCGGGACGGACCACGGATTCAAACGTGACTTCGTCCACAAAGCCAAGGTTGACCGCTTCTTCTTTCAACGTTGTCCCGTTCTTGTGTGCCGTCTTGGCCACCGTGGTCGCATTGTCATAGCCGATCGTCGGGGCCAGTGCGGTCACCAGCATCAGGCTTTCGCGCATCAGTTTGCCGATCCGCTCTTCGTTCGCGGTGATGCCAGCGACACAGTTGTCGGTGAAGGCAACGCAAGCGTCCCCGATCAGTTGCATGGACTGTAGCACGTTATAGGCCATCATCGGCTTGTAGACGTTCAGTTCGAAATGGCCCTGACTTCCGGCAAAGCCGACGGCGGCGTCATTGCCGATGACATGCGCACAGACCTGGGTCATCGCCTCGCATTGGGTCGGGTTGACCTTGCCGGGCATGATCGAAGAACCGGGTTCGTTTTCAGGCAGCATCAGCTCGCCCAGACCACAGCGCGGGCCCGATCCAAGAAGCCGGATATCGTTGGCGATCTTAAACAGGCTGGTGGCCGCAGTCTTTAACGCGCCCGACATCGCGACCATCGCGTCATGGCCTGCAAGGGCCTCGAACTTGTTGGGTGCTGTCACGAAGGGCAGGCCGGTGATGCGCGCCATGTTCGCAGCAACCTCTTCGCCCCAACCGGGACGCGTGTTCAAGCCAGTGCCGACAGCGGTGCCGCCTTGTGCAAGTTCGTAAATGTCGCCAAGCGCGGCCTCGATCCGCTCGATGGATTTGGCCACCTGATGGGCATAGCCCGAGAACTCTTGTGCCAGTGTCAGAGGCGTGGCGTCCATCGTATGGGTGCGCCCGATCTTGATGATCCCGTCGAACTCGGCAACTTTCGCTTCAAGTGCGGCGTGCAACTTTTTCAGGCCGGGAAGCGTGACATCACGCGCGGTCATCGCCGTTGCGATATGCATGGCCGTCGGGAAGGTGTCGTTGGACGACTGGCCCATGTTGCAGTGATCATTGGGGTGCACCGGGTCCTTGGAGCCAATGACACCACCCAAGATCTCGATCGCACGGTTCGCGATGACTTCGTTGGCGTTCATGTTGGACTGCGTGCCCGACCCCGTTTGCCAGACGACCAGCGGGAAATTGTCGTCAAACTTGCCCGCAACAACTTCACTTGCCGCGGATTGAACGGCCTCGCCAATCTCCTTTGGAAGGGCGCCCGCAGCGGTATTTGCCTCAGCGCAGGCCTGTTTGATCACGCCAAGCGCGCGAACGACGGCCACAGGCTGTTTTTCCCAGCCAATCGGGAAGTTCATGATCGAGCGTTGAGTCTGGGCGCCCCAGTACTTGTCGCTTGGAACCTCTAGCGGTCCAAAACTATCGGTTTCCGTGCGCGTTTCGGCCATGACCCTCTCCTTGGCTGATCTTTGGCACAGCTATAGGCAGGACGCGCAGTGCGTGCAATCCGCGCGAGCGCGGGGAGAGGGTCGGAGAGGGGGCGTACCCCTTTCCGGTATGCGTTTCAGGTCAGTCGCCGCGCGAATGCTCCGCTGCAGCGTGGATCATGACGCATGACGTAGCTCAACGCGTTTTGCATCGTGTTGAAGCTGTCGCCGTAAAAGTAGAAGACATGGTTTTTGTCGACGATCGCGCTGCCTTGATAGACCGCGTCGGCACCAAGCGCATCCGTGCACGCCTCAAGCAGAGCAAAACGGTCGTCTTCGCCGAGCGTGGCATCGGCAAAGATACCAAGCCCCTCGGTGCGTCCAAAGAGATGTGTGGTGCCGGTTTCGGTGAAAAAAATGCTCGACCCCAACGGCGCATCGAGATGCTCTAGAAGGCGCGCAACTTCTTTGAGTGTTCCAAGGTCCGCGCGCACCAGCGACATCTCGAGGGCGACAGCGTGGCTTTCGCCGGACTTAGCATAGCGCTTATGCGCGCCGGTCACTGTGCCCAGTCCGGTCGCAAGAAGCTGTTGGGCCAAAGGGCGCGCAAACACGTCCTCGGCGTCCTGATCCCCGATCTTCACAGGCAGCACGGCAAGGGCCGCATGCAGACGGACGGGTTCAGAATCGCTCGCGGGTTTTCTCTTCAGGGCCTTGAAAAACAAGGTCTCCCTCCTCTTTGCTCACCGGGTAAAGCGTGCACGCGGAACATGGCAAAAGAAGGGAAAGGCAGCGCCTATTTGCGGAATTTGTCCAGACTGACGACCTCGGCCTCTTCGACCACATGGGTTTCGTCGTTGTCGTCGCCTGTGGGGTCATCCTCAGGCGGTTCGTCTCCGTCCTCGGGCGTTTCGAACCGCAAGCCGAACTCAACGAATGGATCCACGAAGGTTAGGATCGAACGATACGGGATCTCCAGCCGCTCGGGATGATCCCCGAAGTTGAGCGTCACAGCGAACCCGTCATCGTCCACGGCAAGGTCTTCAAACCAGTTCTGCAGAACGATCATCATCTCTTCCGGGTAGCGCTCACGAAGCCAGTCGGCCATCACCACGGACGGGTGCTTTGTGTCAAAGGTGATCAGAAAGTGGTGTTCGCCCGGAAGTCCATCCTTGGCGACGTCGCTTAGCACTTCTTGGATCAAGCTGCGCATCGCGCGATGCATCAGCCCGCCATAGTCAATCATCTGCGTCATATGCGTCCTCTGCGCTTCGACGCGAGCATAGAAGATTCGGGATCGAATGCCAGTGGCTGCGTTACGTCAGACCAAGTGCCCCGATCGCGAGTCCGGCCAGTGTGGCAAGGACCAGCACGCGCAACAGGTCGACTTTGAAGAACAACAGAAGGATTGCAGCGCCGATCGCGAAACCGACAGCGATAGGATCGAAACTGTCCAAGGTGGGTACTGGCAGGGAGGCAGGGCCGATGGCCGACTGTGCGACTTCGTTGAAAAAGACATGAACGGCGAACCAGATGGCCAGATTGAGCATGACGCCCACAACGGCGGCTGTGACCCCGTCGAGTGCGCCCTTGAGGTGTGGTTGCCCGGTGAGGGCTTCGAGGTAGGGGGCGCCAGCGAAAATCCACAGAAAGCAGGGGACGAAGGTCACCCACAGCGTGACCAGAGCCGCAAGTAGGCCAAGCCCGAGGCCGCCCTCCTTGAAACCCGCGAGGAACCCAACGAACTCAGTGACAAGGATCAGAGGGCCGGGCGTTGTCTCCGCCAGCCCCAAGCCAATGAGCATGTCTTCCGTTGTGATCCAGCCGAAATCTGAAACGACTTCTTGGGTCATATAGGCAAGGACGGCGTAGGCGCCGCCAAACGTGACCACCGCAAGCTTCGAGAAAAATATCGCGATATCAAATAGAAGATCGGCGTTCATGATGTAAAGGACTACAATGGGGGCGGCCCATGCGAATAAGCAAATCAACACTGCAGGCGCTGTTCTTGCTCGCTTGGCAGAGGGCGGTGGCTGGTATTCACCTGCCATCGTTGGGAGCATTGCGCCAACGAGGCCCGCTACAGCGATGATTGCCGGGAAAGGTACTACAAACGCAAAAATGCCAACAAAGGCTGCAACGCCAATGACCCAATCCATCCCTCGTTTCAGGGCCCGAGTCGAAATGCGGAGCAAGGCCTGCAGCACGATGACGACGACCGTCGCTTGAACGCCCAGAAACGCCGCTGCAACCAACGGGACGCTGCCGAAGTATGCATAGATCACAGCAAGGCCCGCGACGACGATCGCGCCGGGGAGAACAAACAGAAGGCCGGCAATCAGACCGCCGATAACACTGTGCAGCCTCCACCCGGCATAGGTCGCCAGCTGCATCGCCTCAGGGCCCGGCAAGAGCATCGCGAAGGAGAGCGCGTTGAGAAACCGCGCCTCGTCCAGCCATCCTCGCGTGTCGACCAATTCGCGATGCATAAGGGATATTTGCGCTGCTGGACCGCCAAAGGACAAAAGCCCTATGCGCGCGAAAACGCGTGTCAAATCTGTGAGACTTGGCTGAGTTCCCATTGGTTCCCTATCGAAGGCCCGCACCCCTTTTGCAAGAGGGACTACCATTGGAGTGTGTCGGAATCGCATTGCGATTCTGGAACAAACCCAAATCGTTGGGGGTATTGGTGTGGCCCTGGCGACAGTCACGGGCCGTTTCGGCCAAATCTCGGCATTTCCTTCGAATGAAGGGCTTTTCTTGGTTAACTCTTCGCAAATGGTGATGAGTTCCGCCCGTATTGCGGGTCAGGAGGAAGACGTGAAACTCGCATTTTGGTCTGCCGCCGTTGCAGCGGCGCTGATTGGACCCGCTTCGGCGTCGACGGTGTTTAACTTTGATCTTTCCAGTGGCGATGCCGAGGTATTCGAAAGCCAGTACACGGACTATGACGGTGTAAATCCTTCGAGCACACCGTGGTCGGTGACAGGCTTTATCGAAATCGATAGCGACGATAGCATTGTGAAAACCGGCGACGACCCATCGGAGGTCGTGTCATGGGGGTTTTCGTTCACCGACGGATCAGAGCTTTTTTCACTTGGTAGCGGGGACGCGTTTACGACTTTCATCCTTGATGCGATCGTCGACAACGGAACCCTCGTGATCCAAAGGTTGACGGCCCGGTATCGTGAGTTTCTCGACGAAGACCTCCAAACGTATGAGGTCGTTTCGGTTGAGGACAAAGGAAGCTACTATTTGACCGAGGTTGATGCGGCACTGTTTAAGCCGAACCCGGACGGCTTCCAAAGCCGTGGCTTCCGCGGCCGCGCCTTGACACAAACACAACCGATTGCCGAGATCGCGCCGATACCATTGCCGGCGGCGGGCTGGGTTCTGATCGCAGGGTTTGGCGGGCTCGCGGCGGTCACGCGACGGCGACGCGCGAGTTAAGGACCGGCCATTGCTATCGCTTTGGTCAGTTCCCGACGCATTTTTTCGCGCAGGGTGTCGCCATAGTTGATATGCCCGCGGGCGGTCATGACAAATCCGTTCCGCGTGATGACGCGCTGGCGGTAGAAATTGGTGATGGCCAGGCCGACCCGCTCGATCGCCAACCCGTTGATTTCGATTCCGCGCCGTTCGGCAGCGCGTCTGGCCTGCTCGGGCATCGATTGTGCGTTGTCATGCCCGTCGCCAGAAATGTCGATGACATGGCGGGCGCAGTCACGAACCTCATCAAACAACGCCGCCGAGAAGGTGATCGCGCTGCCGATGGCGGTGTTGGAATTGATGATCGCACGGCGCATGGAACGTGCTTCAGCAGAAAACGCGTCTGCGTCGGCCTCGCTCGTAATGCGACGCCACGGAATTGAGAGCACCTGCTGATCTGCACCGGACCATTGGACCACGGCGAGGGCGCTTTGACCGTTGACCAAAGCATCACGAACGACCGGATCGAGCAGCGCGTCGGCGATCCCTCCGGCCTGCAGGTCGTATTCGTTGAAATCAATCGAGTTCGAGACATCGACAGCAAGGACCAGGGCCGTGTCACAGGCGTGGGCAATCGGGCTGGTCAAAAGGGCAAAAGCAAAAGCAATCGAACGCATGAGCAAACCATGGCCGAGCGGGGTCAGATTGCAAGGATTAGATGCAGGCTTCTGTTGCCAGGTGCCTGCGAACCCCGCCTTACGCGGCTAGGCGCAAGGGCTTAA
>CAZWZG010000101.1:5553-11153 GCA_964638245.1 uncultured Rhodobacterales bacterium | reverse complement strand
ATGACCCACGACTGGCTTTCCCGCCGCGCGCCCGATTTCAAGCGCGTCGACCCTGACAAGACAATCGCGATCCTGCCCACCGCGGCCATCGAACAGCATGGCCCGCATTTGCCGGTCGGGACCGATACGCTGATTGCCGAGGGGATGCTGGCAGAGCTGCGCCGCACCTGTCCCGATGATCTTGATATCGCGATCCTGCCCGTTCAGGCGGTAGGCAAATCGAACGAACATCTCTGGGCGGCGGGGACGGTCACGCTGACGGCCGAAACCGCGCTGAAGGCCTGGGTAGAGATTGGCCTTTCCATCGCGAGCGCGGGCATCCGCAAGGTCGTCATCGTCAACAGCCATGGCGGAAACCTTGACCTCGTTTCGATCCTCAGCCGCGAATTGCGAGTGCAAGCGAACATGCTGGCCGTCAAGTGCCAGTGGGGCGCTTTTGGTGTGCCAGAGGGTTTGTACTCCGAGCAGGAGCGCACCTATGGCATCCACGGCGGCGATCTGGAGACGTCCCTGATGCTCGCCTTCAATCCCGACACGGTGGACATGGACGCGGCCAAGGATTTCCGGTCAAGCGCCGAAACCTCGGCCATCTCGCCTATCGGTCCGATCAGCTACGGCTGGATCGCCTCCGACCTCAGCCCCGACGGCACAGTCGGCGAAGCGCATCTCGCCACGGTCGAAAAAGGACAACTGACCTGCGCCCATCAGGTCGCCGGGTTCATTGAGCTTTTGCGTAAAGTTCGAGACACTCCCGCACCCGCAGTTTAACCTTTATCAAGCTGGCTTTCTTACTCCCTTCGCTGACCCATTGGCTGCCGAATGGATGACACATGAAACGCCTCTTCGACGTTTGCCTTAGCCTGATCTTCCTGATCCTGCTTGCGCCGCTCCTGATCCTGACGGCGATGCTGATTTTGATCGACCTCGGCAGCCCGGTGATTTTTCGTCAGCGGCGCGCTGGCCGTGATGGCCAGGTCTTTGAAATCATCAAGTTCCGCACGATGCGCGATGGCGACGGAACCGATGCCGAGCGTGTGACGCGACTGGGCCATTGGCTGCGCCTGACGAGTATCGATGAGCTGCCCGAACTTGTGAATGTCCTTTTTGGAGAGATGAGCCTTGTAGGCCCGCGCCCGCATATGGTTGCGGGCGCAAGGCGCTACAGCCGCCGTCAGATGGCCCGCCTTTCGGTTCGCCCCGGGATGACCGGTCTGGCGCAGGTCAATGGGCGAAACGCCATCAGTCACGACCGCAAGATCGCGCTTGATCTGGCCTATATTCGCGATCACTCGCTCTGGCTGGATCTTCAGATCATGGCAAAGACGGTTCCGGTGGTGTTGCTGCGCGCCGGGCGGGACAAGGCGGCAGGTGATGCGCTTTGCCCTTCGATGCTCTGGCCGGATTTTTCACGTTGGTCATCTGCCTTGGTGCTTTTCCGCATGGCCCGCTCTTCGGGCTAGCACCCTAGCACAAATCAAGGCCGCGGGGATGTGCATCCCGCGGCCCGAACTCATTGTCACTCGTTAAGGCACTCTCCGCATACAGCCTGGGGACTAGTAGCTGCTGGAAGCCTCGTATCCGGCGGCGGACGGGGAACCCGTGCCGTAGGCATCACAGGCAGCAAGGCCGAGGAGAGCGATCAGGATCAGCGTGGATTTCATCATGTCTTACGTCCTCACTTGCGTGCCGCATCCCAAACACCGCCGACGCCATCGCCGGTGGCATCGCCGGGCTTGCGGTCGCCAGCCCAGAAGTACAGCGGCATGCCGTCCTTGGCCCACTGCGCCTTACCATCTGCGCGAGTGATGATCGTCAGGTCGCCTTCAGCCTGCGCACCAGCGCTCGCAAAGAACGGCGGCCAGGAGCGGGCGCATCCACCATCGCAGTTCGACGTGCCTGCCGTATCCTTGCGAAACGTGTAAAGCGTCATGCCACCGTCGGCGGCGGTCAGAACTTCGCCAATGCGGCTGTCGGTCGTGGCGACAGGGGCGGCGGCAGCAATACCAGTGGAAAGAGTAAAAGCGGCGAGGGCCAATGTGATCGTGCGGGTCATGTCAAAGTCCTTTCGGGTTCAGATCAAAATGAAAGTTCATGTGCCTTTCGCTGACCTCTACGCACGGGCCCGGCGGATTATTCCCGCTGAGGCGAAAAAAATTCAAAAAAGTGTTTCTCGGGAATAATTCGAGCCCCTCGCGCGTCCTCTTAATACAACGCGAAATCGGAGCCCTCGGATGCAAGCCGCTCAAACCCTGCCAAGCCTCGAAAATCCTTGCGCACGCAAGGCCCCCGGCGCACGCTCGCCACATCTGAAGCTTGCCTCGTCCCGACCCGAACCGCCCATGGCCAACGACATCCGCGCTGACCTGATCGCCCTGCTGCCGCGCTTGCGGCGGTTCGCGCGCACGCTGACGCGGTCCGTGCCCGAGGCCGATGATCTGGTCCAGGACGCCTGCCTGCGCGCGATCGACCGCGCCGCCCAGTGGGACCGCAGCCAACCGCTCGACCGCTGGGTGTTCCGCATCACACGCAACCTCTGGATCAGTGAGATCCGCAAGCGCAACGTGCGTACCGGCACCGGACAGGTTCCAGCAGACGAAAGCCCCGAGTTGATCAGCATGGACACCGGCGAGGCGGGCGTCGCTGCTCAGCAGCTCCAACAACAGATCATGGCCCTGCCCGGAGAACTTTCCTCTGTGCTTCTGGCGGTTTCCGTCGAAGGGTATAGTTACGCAGAAGCGGCCGAATTGTTCGACATCCCCGTCGGCACGGTCATGAGTCGCATTCACCGCGCGCGCAAAGCGCTCGCCACACAAATCGCCCGAGCCGGGATATTGGAGCCATGAGGATCGAGCCCGAAAAACTCAGCGCCTTTCTGGATGGCGAGTTGAACCCGCGCGAAACCGCGGTGATTGAAGCGGCGTTGGCCGAGGACCCTGCGCTTCAGGCCGAGCTTGAACGCCTGATGGAGGCCGACACGCTGGCTCAGGCTGCGTTTCAGGACATGGCCGACGAGCCGGTCCCGCTGGCCATGGCCGCCGCGATCAAATCGGCCCCGGTTGCAGAGCCGCCCGCCAACCAATCCGCCGCCCCGTTCGGGCGGATCGGACAGCTTTTGGCGGTGGCCGTGCTCTGCCTCGCCATCGGCGGGAGCGGCGGGTGGTTCGCCGCTCAAAACGGAACTCCAGCGGTTCAGACCGCGGGCTGGATCGCCGATATTGCCGACTATCACGCCGTCTACTCCGGTCAGGTCCGCCATCTGGTCGAGGTCCCAGCCCAAGAGGCCGAGCATATCCAGACATGGCTGACCGCCACCATCGGCGCGGAAGTCCGCATCCCCGACCTGTCCGAGCACGGGCTGACCTTCGAAGGCGCACGCCTGCTCGTGGCCGCTGGAAAACCCGTCTCGCAACTGATGTTCTCGGACACCCAGGGGCGCATCGTTGCCCTCTGCCAGATCGCAACAGCCACCCCTCAGCCCGAGGCGAAGGTCGACACGCTGGACGGGTTTTCGCTGGTCAGCTGGGGCGGCGCGGGCGCGAACTTCGTCATCGTTGGCGACGAAGGACGCCTTGACCTAGAGGCAATCGCAACGACAGCGGCGACGCAGGTTTGAGGCGCGATCAGTCATCATAGGGCGCGATGGCAAGCGCGGCACGCGTGTCCTTCAGCGTTTTCAGAAAGCGTTCCGACCCCTCAATGCGTGCCTCGACCTCCGCGATTTTCGTCGCAAGGAACGCATCGCCGTCGAAATCCTCGCCCGCCTCGGCAGACAACTGTGACAACAGGATCGCAAGATCGGCAATGCTCATCCCGGCGGATTGTGCGTCGCGGATCACCTCCAGCGTCATCACCGCGTCCTCGGGGTAGTCCTTGTAGTTATTGGATGCCTCCCGCGACGTTGACGCCGTAATCAACCCTTCACGCTCGTAAAAACGGATTGCATCCCGGCTCAAACCGGTGCGCTTGGCCAGTTCGCCGATCCTCATTGCAAAAACCGTTGACTTTGCTCCATGGTTTCAAGTCTACTGTTTTCAACAGACGGAAACAAGGCAGATGGAGGACCTATGGGACAGCGATGCCAGAGCTGCGGAATGCCGCTTGACCGCGACCCAAATGGCGGCGGAAGCGAGGCCGATGGTTCGAAAAGCACGACCTACTGCTCGATCTGCTATGACAAGGGCGCTTTTCGTCATCCCGATGTCACCGCGGAAGAGTTTCAGGCCCAGTGCCTTGATGCATTGGCCGCAAAAGGCATGCCCCGCATCATGGCCTGGGCCTTTACGCGGGGCATTCCAAAACTTGAGCGTTGGCAGGCGTGAAACGCCTTACTCCGCCGCTTCCAGGTACTCATCCAGCGGTGGGCAGGTGCAGACCAGATGCCGGTCGCCATAGGCGTTATCCACCCGGTTCACCGGCGGCCAGTACTTGTCGACCCGGAACGCGCCCGCCGGGTAACAGCCGACTTCGCGGCTATAGGGGCGATCCCATTCACCCACCAGATCCTCGACCGTGTGCGGCGCGTTCTTCAGCGGGTTGTTTTCCGCATCAATGTCTCCACGCTCAATCTCGGCGATCTCTTCACGGATCGACAGCATCGCATCGACAAACCGGTCCAGTTCGGCCTTGGTCTCGGATTCCGTCGGCTCGATCATCAGCGTCCCCGCCACGGGCCAACTCATGGTCGGCGCATGAAACCCGTTGTCCATCAGGCGCTTGGCGATGTCATCGACCGTGACATGAGCGCTTTCGGCAAACGGGCGCGTGTCCAGAATGCACTCATGGGCAATCCGCCCATTGCCGCCCTTGTAAAGCACGTCAAACGCCCCTTCGAGCCGTTTGGCCAGGTAGTTCGCGCTCAGGATCGCGACCTTGGTCGCTTGCGTCAGGCCATCACCGCCCATCATCAGGATATACGCCCAAGAGATCGGGAGGATCGAGGCCGAGCCATAAGGCGCGCCGCTGACCGGCCCCTCACGTCCGCCCGTCTCGGGATGCCCCGGCAGGAAGGGTGCGAGATGCGCTTTGACGCCAATTGGCCCCATGCCGGGACCGCCCCCGCCATGGGGAATGCAGAACGTCTTGTGCAGGTTCAGGTGGGACACATCCGCGCCCAGCTCGCCCGGTTTCGAGATCCCCACCATCGCGTTCAGGTTCGCACCATCCAGATAGACCTGCCCGCCGTGGGCATGGGTGATCTCGCAGACCTCGCGCACGGTTTCCTCGAACACGCCATGGGTCGAAGGGTAGGTGATCATGCAAGCAGCCAGCGCATCACCCGCTGCCTCGGCCTTGGCGCGAAAATCGTCGAGATCAACGTCCCCGTTTTCCGCCGATTTCACGACGACCACCGACATGCCTGCCATCTGCGCCGAGGCCGGGTTCGTGCCATGGGCCGAGACCGGGATCAGACAGACCTTACGCTCGGTATCCCCGCGCGCGGCATGATATGCGGCAATGGTCATCAGACCGGCATACTCCCCCTGCGCGCCCGAATTGGGCTGCATCGACATCGCGTCATAGCCCGTGATCACGCACAGCTTGTCGGCCAGATCCTCGACCAGCTCGATGTACCCTTCGGCCTGTTCGACCGGCGCAAAGGG
>CAZWZG010000101.1:0-5453 GCA_964638245.1 uncultured Rhodobacterales bacterium | reverse complement strand
TCGCGCCCAAAGTCCAGCCCAAACGCCCGCCAGACAGCCTCAAGCGTTGCGGGCCGGATCGTTTCGTCGATCGTCATCCCGATCTTGGTGGTGCCGACCTTGCGGAAATTGATCCGCTCGCGCCGCCCAGCTTCCATGATGACGCCCTGAAGCGCGCCAACCTCGACCGTGATCGTGTCAAAGAACGTCTCCGGCTCGACGGTGAAGCCACCAGCGATCAGCCCCTTCGCCAACCGCTCGGTCTTGCGATGAATGCGCTCGGCAATCGCGCGCAGGCCCTCGGGGCCATGGAACACCGCGTAGAAGGACGCCATCACGGCCAAGAGCGCTTGCGCCGTACACACATTCGACGTCGCCTTTTCGCGGCGAATATGCTGTTCGCGGGTCTGAAGGCTCAAACGGTAGGCCCGGTTGCCGCGCGCATCGACGCTGACGCCGACAAGCCGGCCCGGAAGCGCGCGCTTGTAGGCATCCTTGCAAGCCATATAGGCCGCGTGCGGTCCGCCATAACCCATAGGCACGCCGAACCGCTGGGTCGCACCGACGGCGATATCGGCGCCCATCGCGCCCGGCTCTTTCAAAAGGGTTAGTGCCAGCGGGTCCGCCGCCACAATCCCGATCCCCTTCACCTCATGCAGCTTGGCGATGTGATCGGTGAAGTCGGTGACGTGGCCATAGGTGCCCGGATACTGGAAAATCGCCCCGAAATAGCCCGCCACGGCATCGGCGCTGGCGATATCCGCCGGATCGCCCACGGTGACGTCGATCCCGAGCGGCGCCGCGCGCGTTTCGATCACGGCAATCGTCTGGGGATGGCAATTCTCATCTACGAAGAACCCGGTCGCCTTGGATTTCGACACCCTCTGCGCCATGGCCATCGCCTCTGCCGCCGCCGTCGGCTCGTCCAGAAGCGAGGCATTGGCAACCTCAAGCCCGGTCAGGTCAGTGATCATCGTCTGGTAGTTCAACAGCGCTTCCAGCCGCCCCTGGCTGATCTCGGGCTGATAAGGCGTGTAGGCCGTGTACCACGCCGGATTCTCAAGAATGTTGCGCTGGATCGCGGGCGGCGTTGTCGTCCCGTGATACCCTTGTCCAATCATGGTGGTGAACACGTCGTTCTTCTTGGCCACCTGGCGCATGTGCCAAAGCAATTCCCGTTCGGACTTCGGCTTGCCGAAATCCAGCGGAGCACTCTGGCGGATCGACGCAGGCACAGTCTGGTCGATCAACTCGTCCAGATCCTTTACGCCAAGCACTTTGAACATCTCCTCCATCTCGGCCGGAGATGGCCCGATATGGCGGCGATTGGCGAAGTCATAGGGCAGGTAAGTGCTTGGCTCGAAGGGCATCTCAGTCTCCTCAGGCGATGTGGTCGTTATAGGCGTCTTCGTCCATGAACGCGTCCAGCGCGCTCATGTCGTCGATCTTCATCTTGAAGAACCACGCCGCCCCGGTCGGGTCGTCGTTCACAAGGTTGGGCGTGTCCGACAACGCGTCGTTCACTTCCGTGATCTCGCCGTCCAGCGGGGCCGCGATGTCGGACGCCGCCTTGACGGATTCAATGACAACAATCTCGTCTCCCGTGGCGACTTGCGTCTCAACCTCGGGCAATTCGACGAACACCACGTCGCCCAGTTGCTCGGCAGCATAGGCCGTGATGCCCACGATAACGACGTCGCCGTCGACCTTCAGCCATTCATGATCTTCAGTGTATTTCATTGGGGGTCCCTCCCTAGCGTTTGTATGTGGATGGCCGGAACGGCATCGCTGTTACGATTGCGCCAAGCCGCTTGCCGCGCAACTCTGCAAAGATTTTTGTGCCGGGTGCGGCGTGTTCAGCCGCGACATAGCCCATGGACATCGGCCCTTCGATGGACGGACCAAACGCCCCCGAAGTGATTGATCCCATGGGGGTTTCCGCGTCCTCGGAGGCAAAGAGCTCGGTCCCGGCCCGCATCGGCGCACGCCCTTCAGGCAAAAGACCGACGCGTTTGCGGGCAGCGCCGCCATCTATTTCAGCAAGGATGCGATCGGCTCCGGGGAAACCGCCAGCCCGCGCACCACCTGAACGCCGCGCCTTGCCAATGGCCCAGCCAAGGTCGGCTTCGATGGGTGTGGTGGTCAGGTCGATGTCCGAGCCATATAGGCAAAGCCCGGCTTCCAGCCGCAGACTGTCCCGTGCACCAAGGCCAATCGGCTCGACTGCGGGCAAAGCCAGAAGGTCCCGCACCAGCGCTTCGGCCTGCGCTTCAGGGACAGAAATCTCGAACCCATCCTCCCCCGTATACCCCGACCGCGAAATCCAGAGGTCACCAGCGGTGATCACATCCATGAATCGCATGTCGCGCACCGCAGGCACCTTCGTCGCCAGCGCATCCTCCGCAGCAGGCCCTTGCAGCGCGATCAGCGCCCGGCCCTCGATGGGCTCGACCGAGACGCCGCTCAAATGGGCCTGAAGATGCGCAATGTCCCCAGCCTTGGTCGCCGCATTCACCACCAACAGGAAATGATCCCCGCGGTTCGCCACCATCAGATCATCAATGATCCCGCCCTCAGGCGTCGTGAACAGCCCATAGCGCTGTCGGCCCGGTTTCAGGATTGCCACGTCCACAGGCATCAGCGCCTCAAGCGCCAAAGCGGCCTCTTCCATGGTGCCCTCCGGGCGGACGATGACCTGACCCATATGGCTGACATCGAACAGACCAGCACCGGCGCGACAGGCCAGATGCTCTTTCATCACCCCAAGCGGGTACTGCACTGGCATCTCATACCCGGCGAATGGAACCATCTTGGCCCCCAGTTCGACATGGAGGTCGTAAAGCACCGTGCGTGCAAGATCGGCCATGCCAATCCTCCCAATTCGCCGGTGAGTGAAGCGCCCGGCACCGCCCCGGGCCAAAATGACCCGACGGTGCCCCCTCTGTCCTTTCGCCTGAGATCGTTATCCCTTCGGCGGGCCTGCTGGCCTCTCTCCAGAGTTCTTCGTACCCGCCGCGGTCCTTGGGCCTGAGAGTTTACCGGGGCGGTTGCTCCTTCGGCATCGCTTTCGCGATTCTCCCGTGGCGGGATGGAAATGGCGTAGCGTCAACCGGATCGTTTGACAAGCGTTTCGATCAAGGGTCGGATCGGCGCATGTCGCATCCCTGCTTCTTCGGCTACGGCTCCCTGGTGAACCGCGCCACCCATGACCACACCAACGCCCATCCAGCGCGGGTGCGCGGCTGGCGACGGGCGTGGGTGCAGACGTCCCTTCGGACGCGACCCTATCTCACCGCCGTCCCGTCGCCAGAATCCGAAATCCTCGGTCTGGTGGCAGAGATCGAGGGCGACTGGGCGGCCCTCGATCGCCGCGAAGAGGCTTACGCCCAACACACCGTCCAAGAGATTGAGCATCCCATGGGGAGTGATCGCGACGTGCGCATCTATGCTGTCGATCCCGGCCATTTCGCAGACGCCTCAACACCGCCCGAACCCCTGATCCTGAGTTACATTGACGTCGTGGCCCAGGGCTATCTTCAGGTCTTTGGCGAGGACGGTCTGAACCACTTCTTCGAGACAACCGACGGCTGGCACCACCCGGTGCAAAACGACCGGGCCGACCCGATCTATCCCCGCGCCCAGCGCTTGTCATATGAAGAAACCGATATGACCGACGCCGCACTGCGCACAGTCGGTGCCCGCATCCTTTGACGGCATCGCTCAGCGGTGACGATGGACCAAAGCGAACTCGCGTGCATGTCGTTTGAACGGGGCGTCACCCGGTCCGGCCGCTTCTGTGCGGAACACTCGGAACACCATGACCACTGCGATGGCTGCAAAGACCGCGCCGCCCACGGCTTGCCCGATCAGCACGCCCGGTGCGCCCAGCCATGCGCCAAAGATCAACACGAACGGAATCGTCCCCAGCGTATGCCGCCCCCAGTTCGTCCAGGTCGAATAATAGGGATGGCCCAAGTTATTGAAGGCCGCATTGGCCACGAAGATCACCCCATTGAAAAAGAACGCCAGCGCCAACGGCCCACAGAACAGGAAGATCAATTCGCGCGTGATCCCTTCGGCTTCGAAAAGCGCCGCAATCGGCCCACGCAAGCCAAACAGGATCGCCGTCACTCCTACGACGACCATGGCTGTAAAGATCATGGCGTCCCTAAACGCGCCCTTCACGCGGTCATTTAACCCCGCCCCGAAGTTCTGTCCGATGATCGGCCCCACGGCCCCGGACAACGCAAACAAGACCCCGAACGCCACCGGCGTCAGGCGCCCGATCACGGCCATACCGGCCACCGCCGCCTCGCCATATTCAGCCATCGACCGCGTCACATAGGCCTGTCCCACAGGCGTTGCGAATTGCGTCATGATCGCGGGAAAGGCGATCGTCAGAACGGGCCCGATGTCCGCGCGCAGGCCTGGTATCGTGGGCCGCGTCAGCCCGCCAAGATCCCGAAAGATCGGCATGAGCGCCACGAAGCCGATCGTAAACCGCGCCGCCACACTCGCCAACGCCGCCCCGGTCAACTCTAGATCCAGCCCAAAGATCAGGATCGGGTCGAGCACGGCATTCACGCCTCCACCCCACAACGTCGCCATCATGGACGCCCGCGCATTGCCATGCGCCCGAAGGATCGCCCCTCCGACCATGCCCACCAGCAACAGCGGCAGCGACGGAATGATGATCCGAAGGTATCCAACGGCGAGGTCCAGCGTCTCCCCCGACGCGCCCATCAGCGCCGCCAACGCCGGGATGTTCACCCAGACAAGGGCCGCGAAAATCGCTCCAAACAGAACGCCGTAGATCAGCGAATTCGTCGCCCGCCGCCGAGCCAATTCTTCGTCCCCGGCCCCTAGCGCACGCGCCACCAACGCCCCCGCCGAAATCGCCATCCCGATTCCAAAACTTGAGGTAAAGAATAGGATCGCACCCGCATAGCCAACAGCAGCGGCCAGCTCGGCCTTACCCAGCATCGAGATGAAGATCATGTCGACAAAATCGACCGCAAAAATCGCCATCAGCCCGACAGAGGCCGTCAGCGACATGACCGTCACGTGCCGAAACAGATTGCCCGTCAGGAATTTTGCTTGATCTGCCATACTGAGCGGACGCTAGGCGCGCCCAGCACCGTTGCCAATCGAAATCGCCACAACCCGTAGGCCTAGAGTTTCGGCCTCACCTGCAACAGCGGCATGACATCCGCCATCTCCGGACCCCGCGTCCGCCCGGTCACGGCATGGCGCAGCGGCATGAACAGGCTCTTGCCTTTGCGCCCGCTGGCTTCTTTGACCGCCGACGTCCATTCGCCCCATGTGTCGGGGCCATATGGCGGCTCGGGCAACATCGCGAAGGCCTGCTCGATAAACGCGCGGTCCTCATCAGCGACCTTCGCCTCAGCACCCGCGCGGAACACATCCCACCACCCGGCAAGGTCGCCCAGCGTCTCGATATTCTCGCGCGTCAC
>CAZWZG010000100.1:0-11166 GCA_964638245.1 uncultured Rhodobacterales bacterium | reverse complement strand
AAGAAGATCAGTGAACAACGAGAGCGGTTCGCCAACGCCGGGAAGCTTTGTTCGCAGGCGGTCCGAGACATGTACAACATACCCCACACCGCCAACCTCAAGGATCACGTGATCTTCGCCATGGGACAGCACCCGCCCGGAAAGATGCCCGATCATGCGCCCGCTTTCGCAAGTGCCGCGGCATAGCGCGCGCCCGATTGGGCGTGGTGGGCGTGGCAAATCGCGATCGCCAATGCATCGGCCGCATCCGCGCCTTCGGGGATGGCTCCGGGCAAATGCAAACGCACCATGTGTTCGATCTGGCGTTTGTCGGCATGGCCCGAACCCACAACAGTTTTCTTCACCGCATTGGGGGCGTATTCGCCCACGTGAATGCCCGCCCGTGCGGGCACCAACATCGCGATCCCGCGCGCCTGACCCAGCTTCAGGGACGCCGCACCGTTTGAATTCACGAACGTCGCCTCGACCGCCGCCTCGGTGGGCGCGTGGGTCGCGAAAGCATCGCTCAGAGCGTCGAATAGGAATACCAGCCGCTGGGCAAGGTCCTGGCCGTTCGTTTTGATTGTACCGTTGGCGATATGACGAAGGCGGGGGCCGTCACAGTGAATGACGCCCCAGCCTGTCCGGTTTAATCCGGGATCGATGCCGATGATGCGCATCTGTCCCCTGCTCGTGCTTTTGTCGTTAATCGACGACTAGCACGAAACGGGAACATTTGCCAAGCTTAGGTGAAGCTTGCGATCAGTTTGAGCGCTTCTTGCGAAAGCCAGACCGTGATCGGGTCTGCGGTCATTACCCAGGCTGCGATCTGCTCGGCCGTGGTCCCTTGCGCAAGCGTTTCAACGCGGAAGGTGTAGTCAGCCGCACCAATGATCGAATACGCCGCGACCTTGAAGAGCATCGTGATGATCAGAGCCTTGAGAAGCAGGCTCCAGAGGATGTTCCCGGTGCTGCGCCGTGCGGGACGCGCAACGATCAGGCCGTCGCTATCGATGGCCATGACGTAGCCTTTGCTCAGCTGACGGTTGCGGCGTTCAATACGACGCATACGGGCGTCGAAATCTTCATAATCGGTGGCCATACCTATGCACCCTCCACTCAAAAAATACTCGTACCGGCGGACCTTGCCAGATCACGGTTAAGGTGCGTCTCAATTGTGGCAGAAATGTGGCAAAGGCGGCGAAAGGCCGAATGAATTGCCTTATTTCTCAGGGTTTTGCCAAAGTCAGCGTTGACCAGTCGACAATCATCTCATGATGCAAAAGATTGAACCCGAGGCGTGAATAAACGTCGATAATGCTTTCCGCCTGATCGTTGAGAATCCCCGACAGAATCACGCGCCCACCCGGTGCCGTGTTAACCCAGATGTCAGGCGCAAGCTCTGCCAGTGGCCCTTTGAGGATGTTTGCGAATATCAGGCCAAATGGCGCGCGGGCGGCCAGTTCGGGGGCATCAAAGCCGGCTGCTACAGCCGTTGTCACATGTCCGGTCATGTTGTTCGCCGCAAGGTTCGCATTGGCCACGTCCACAGCAACGGGATCGATGTCGGACGCGATCACATCGCCACCCCAAGTGGCTTGGGCCGCCATCGCCAGAACTGCGGTTCCACAGCCGATATCAGCGACTTTTTGAGGGACAAAGCCATCAACGGCGAGGCGATCAGTTGCGCGAAGGCATCCAAGTGTCGTGCCGTGGTGGCCAGTCCCAAATGCCATGGAAGCTTCAATGAGAAGAGCGATCGAGCCCTCAGGGATCTTGTCGCCATCGTGGCTGCCATAGACGAAGTATCGCCCCGCCTCGACGGGATGAAGCTCTCGCCGGACATGGGCGACCCAATCCGTCTCAGGCACTTCTGAGACGGTAAACGGCTTAGCCCCCAGCGCAGTCGTCAAAAGCGCAAGTGACGCTTCATCGGGGGGCGCTTCGAAGTAGCCGCCCACTTCCCAAAGGCCTGACCCGTCTTCCAATTCGAAGACCCCGACACCGGTCGGCTCGGGATCAAGGCGCTCCATCGCCGCGCCAAGCGCTTCAGCAGGGTCGCGTCCAGGGAGTGTGGTCAGGGCTGTGTATGTGGGCATGATCGCCGGGTATGGGGAAACACGCGCCCGGTCAAGCGCAACCGCGGGCGCGCCGACCTGGGCAAAGGCCAGCCGGTGCGCCCGCCTTTAGGTTAGGCAGCCGTTACACCGGTGCCGATGGGACAGGTCACGCCAGTTCCACCCAGTCCGCAATAGCCGCCCGGGTTCTTGGCCAGGTACTGCTGGTGATAGTCCTCGGCATAGAAGAATTCAGGCGCTGCCAATACCTCGGTCGTCACTGCGCCGTAGCCCTTTTCGGCCAACGCGCTTTCAAACATCTTTTTGGAGGCATTTGCCGCTTCGGCCTGCGCATCTGTGTACGTGTAAATACCGGAGCGATACTGAGTGCCAACATCATTGCCCTGACGCATCCCTTGGGTCGGATCATGCCCTTCCCAGAACGTCTTCAGCAGCTCTTCATAACTGATAATGGCCGGATCGTAGACGACATAGACCACTTCGTTGTGGCCCGTCTTGCCGGTGCAGACCTCCTGATAGGTCGGGTTCGGGGTGTGCCCCGCAGCATAGCCCACGGCCGTGTTCCAGACGCCGTCGAGCTTCCAGAACATCCGCTCCACGCCCCAAAAACAGCCCATGCCGTACATCGCCTCTTCCATGCCTTCCGGCACCTCGGCCTTTTGCGGGCGGTGATAGACGAAATGCGTGTCCGCCGTCTCGATCGCCTCCTCGCGGCCCGGCAGGGCGTCTGCGGCATTGACCATTTCGGCTTTCTTGCGCTGGAAGATGAACATGGGGTCCGGTCTCCTGTCTGGGGTTAGAGCACCAATATAGGAACTCGCGCCCGCAATACTATTCTGCAGGTGCAGCAATCGGGCGGCTGAACACGGTCTCGTTACCCTTTTGAGGGTGGCGCGGGATCATAAGGGACAGCGCGAGCGAAACGGCGGCCATGCAGGCTGCCAAAACGAACACCCCATCGGGCGACGTCACCCACAGGTACCCCAGCAGCGCGGGCAGGAAAACCGCGGCGATATGGTTGATCGTGAAGGCAACGGCGGCGGTCGGGGCCATGTCCTCGGGATCGGCGATCTTCTGGAAATAGGTCTTCATCGCCAGCGCCAACGCAAAAAAGAAATGATCAATTACGTAAAGCACTGACGCCACCAAAACGCCCCAGCCGAACCAATAGATGCCGCCATAAGCGAGAAAGACGCCGATCAGTCCGACATATTCGACAATCAGCGCGCGGCGCTCACCAAAGACCGAGACGAACTTGCCCAGCGCCGGGGCCACAAAGGTATTCAGCACAAGATTGATCAAGAACAGCGCCGTCACCTGATGCACTTCCATGCCGAAGTGCTCGACCATCATGAAACCGGCAAAGACGACGAAGATCTGACGCCGCGCGCCCGACATCAGCTGCAATGCGTAGTAAAGCCAGTAGCGCCGCTTCAGGACCATTTTCTTGGATTGCGGAGTGGGCGCGCGGAAGTGCGGAAAGGCGATCATGCAGTAGACCGCGATCAATACCGTCGCCCCGCCCGAGATTAGGTAGACATGGTTGTAGTCCAGATCCAGCGTCTCCCATGTCAGTACGATCAGCCCATAGGCAGCCAGCGAGGCTGCAGACCCAGCCGCCAATAGCCAGCCCAGCATCTGAGGCGCACGATCTTTGGGAAGCCACTGCAACTGAAGCGATTGGTTAACTGTTTCGTAGTAATGAAAGCCGATCGAACTCAGCATCGTGATCGTCAGGATCCCTGCAAGGCTCGGAAACCACGCCGTAACGGCCGTGGCCGCGCCCAAAAGGACCAGAGAGATCAAGGCAAGGTTCTGTTCGCGCACGAAAAGGAGAATCGCGATGACACCAATGGCGAAGAACCCCGGGATTTCCCGCACCGTGTGCAGCCATCCGTTCTCGATGCCCGTAAATCCGCCGACTTCTATGACGAAGTTGTTCAGCAGAGCGCTCCACGTCGCGAACGCCAATGGCATAGCCAAAGCCATTAAAAACAAAAGCGTAACCGGTCGCCGCCAAAGCGGAAGCCGCTGCGCGTCAGAGAGCGTCATTTCGGACATGTGTGGCCGTCTTACGCCCATTCAAATGCTTTTGAAATCCCATGCTGTCTAATTCGCGAATCTGCGATAGGAAGCCTTGGGGGCAAAGGTTGGATGCGTTGTTCAGACTTCTTTGCCTGGCTTTGTGCCTTGGAACGCCGGCTTTGGCCGAACCGGATCGCATATCGCTTCTGGTTGGCTCGTATCACATCAACCCCGGCAGTGAATTTGATGAAAGCAACCCCGGTCTGTTTCTGACATGGGAAGAAGCGGGTGGTGGCCCCCTGAATGTGACCGTGGGCGCATTCGAGAACAGCTATGGACGCGGCGCGGCAGCCCTGCTGGCCTCTTACCCGTTCTTTGAGAATGACACGATCGAGCTGTCGGTTTTTGGTGGCGTCGCGCACTATCCTGAAGACGGGCGAAACTTTGCCGTCAGCATTGGAGATGTCGTTCCGCTTGCGGGCGTTCAGGTGCAGATCGGACCGACCTTCTTTCAGTTTCTTCCCGGGGACGGCAACGAAGCAGATGCGGTCGTCAGCTTTGGTCTGACGGCGCCGCTCGACTTTTAAAAGAAGCTCTGCGGATCGATATCGACGGCCAGCCGTAAGTTCGTTGGCGGTTTCAGCTGAGCCAACCATTTTGCGATCGCGGGCTGGATCGGTGCAGACTTCTTGGCCTTGATCAACAGCCGGACACGGTGTCGACCGCGAATGCGCGCGATCGGTGCTGGTGCGGGGCCGTACAACTCGGCTCCAACGGCGCGAAGTGGTCCATCGGCCCGCGCCAGCGCCATACCAAAATCGAAGACCTCTTGCACATCAGGGCTGCTTAGGATGATGCCCGCCATACGACCATAAGGCGGCACGCCCGCGCCGCGCCGCTCGGACGCTTCGGCGCCCCAGAATGTTTCTTCATCGCCGCCAAGGATCGATTTGATGACGGGGTGATCGGGCTGAAAGGTCTGCAGCAACGCCGTGCCTGGCCGCTCGACCCGGCCTGCCCGCCCTGCCACCTGGCGCATGAGTTGAAACGTGCGCTCAGCCGCGCGCAGGTCTGATCCCTGCAACCCGAGATCCGCATCGATCACGCCGACCAACGTCAGCTTTGGAAAGTTGTGCCCCTTGGCAACAATTTGCGTCCCGATGATGATGTCCGCCTCGCCCTCGGCGATTTCGGCGATGGCGTCCTTCAGCGCGCGCGCCGACCCAAAAAGGTCCGACGACAACACCGCGATCCGTGCCTCCGGGAAAAGTTCGACTGCCTCTTCGGCCAACCGCTCCACCCCGGGCCCAACGGGCGCCAGACGATCTTCGGCCCCACAGTTCGGACACTCCGTCGGGATCGGCTCGGTCTCGCCGCATTGATGGCACACGAGGCGCTTTTGAAAGCGGTGCTCGACCATGCGCGCATCGCAATGGGCACAGCCGATCTGATGGCCGCACGCCCGACACAGCGTAACCGGCGCATAACCGCGGCGATTGAGGAACAATAGCGACTGCTCGCCCAGTTCGATGCGCTCGGTTATCTCGCGGACAAGCCGATCCGAAATCCAGCGATTGGCCGGCAGCGCTTCCTCGCGCATGTCGATTGCGCCCAGCTTGGGCATGATCGCGGGGCCAAACCGAGTCGTCAGATCGAGACGATTGTACTTGCCCGCCTCGACATTGGCCCAGCTTTCCAGAGACGGCGTTGCTGAGGCCAGCACGACATGGGCGTTCTCCAAGGACGCGCGCAGCACGGCCATGTCGCGCGCGTTGTACAGCACCCCGTCCTCCTGCTTGTAACTTGTGTCGTGTTCCTCATCGACGACGATCAGGCCAAGGTCGCTGAACGGCAGAAAAAGCGCCGAGCGTGCACCGACCACCAGTTCCGCCCCGCCCTCGGCCACCATTCGCCAAGTCCGGCGACGCTCTGCCATGGTGATCCCGGAGTGCCACTCGGCGGGGCGCGCGCCAAAGCGGGCCTCGACCCGGGTCAGGAATTCAGCCGTCAAAGCGATTTCAGGTAGCAGCACAAGGGCCTGACGGCCTTGACGCAACGCCTCGGTCACCGCCTCGAGATAAACCTCGGTTTTCCCCGACCCTGTCACGCCCTTTAAAAGCGTGGCCCCGTAAGTGCGCGACGCAACATCCTCGCGCAGGCGTGACGCAGCCAATTCCTGGTCCTTGGTAAGGTCGTGACCTCGCCGCTCGGGGTCCAGCGGCGGGAAGGGCCGATCCTTCGGCATGGGTATTTCGATCACCGCATTCGAAGGCAAAAGCCCTTTGACCACCGACGACGTCACGCCTGCTGCGTCGGCCAGTTCCTTGAGCGTAAAGCCCAATCCGCCCATCTCATCGAGCGTGTCCAGAACGCGGGTGCGCGCTGGCGTCATGCGGTCTGGCGCGCCCTCACCTCGCCGGTAGAGGCACATTATCGATTGTGGCGCACCCAGCCCCGGCATCCTCAAAGCCAGACGCAACATCGCCGGAAGCGGGGTCAGCGTGTAAGCCGCCGCACGTTCGATAAACGTCCGCATTTCCAGTCGCATCGCGGGTAGGTCAGTGACGTTGGACACGCCGCGCAGCTTGGCCATGTCATAGCCGCCTTCGCCCGCGCCCCAGACGACGCCCGGAACCTTTCGCGGGCCTAGCGGGACCTCGACGATTGATCCTACCCGCACGCCGCCTTCGGGCGCGCGATAGTCCAGCACACGATCAAGCGGCTGGGTCGTCAAAACGCCCACTCTTTCGCCTGCCTGGAAATGTCGGTCCATGTACTCGGGATACGGCGCACTGCGTCCCGGGGCAAGCGGATCAAGCGGTTTTGCAATCCGGCCTAAAGCGCCTTATGATAGCGCTAACGCATACGACGGTCCGGCTTTTGGGTTTCGCGAAACCCGCCATTCCGCTAAGAGACCGCCAACACGAGCAAGAGGGATACGACATGAAGTTTTTCGTAGACACCGCCGACACGGATGCCATCCGCGAGTTGAACGATCTGGGAATGGTCGATGGGGTCACAACGAACCCCTCTCTGATCATGAAATCCGGGCGCGACATCAAGGAAGTCACCAAAGAAATCTGTGACATGGTAGATGGTCCTGTCAGCGCTGAAACTGTCGCGCTCGACGCCGAAGGCATGATCGCTGAAGGACGTGAGCTGGCCAAGATTGCGCCCAATATCACGATCAAAGTGCCGTTGACCTGGGATGGTCTGAAAGCGTGCAAAGTGCTGTCCGACGAAGGCCGGATGCTCAACGTCACCCTTTGTTTTTCCGCCAATCAGGCTCTGCTGGCCGCCAAGGCTGGCGCGACGTTCATCTCGCCTTTCGTTGGTCGCCTTGATGATATCAACATTGACGGTATGGAACTGATCGAGGATATCCGCGAGATTTACGACAACTACGGGTTCGAAACTCAAATTCTTGCCGCCTCGATCCGCTCGGTCAATCACATGACCGAAGCCGCCCGTATCGGCGCAGATGTTGCAACCGCGCCACCCGAAGTCATCCGCAAGATGGCATCTCACCCATTGACGGACAAAGGACTTGAGGCATTCCTCAAGGACTGGGAAAAGACAGGTCAGAAGATCCTCTAGGCCATCTGCCCGGCCAGAGGCAGGGGCTGTAACATGACCACGAGCGCAAAAGCACTGGACGACCTTCGCCAGAAAATCCTGAGCGAACCGTCGATGATCCTTGAAGACGCGGATGTGATGCGCGCGCTCGTGGATGCCAATGAAAAGGCGATGGGCCACAATATCGTGGACCTGCGTTCGGTGGCGATGGACCGCCTCGAAGCGCGACTTGCCCGGCTTGAAGACATGCACAAAAGCGTCATCGCGGCCGCCTATGAAAATCTTGCAGGCACCAATCAGGTCCAGCGTGCGGTGCTGCGCCTGCTGGATGCTGTGACCTTCGAAGAGTTTCTAAGTGATCTTGCCGGTGATGTGGCCAACATCCTGCGCGTGGATGCCGTGCGCCTTGTGCTGGAAAGCAAGCAGGACCCGTCCAAGCGGATGCTGCAAAAAGTCAGCGAAGTGCTCAGCATTGCCGAGCCGGGATTCGTCGACGACTATATCACCTACGGGCGCGACATTCCCATTCGCCAGGTGACACTGCGCCAAATCCACCCGGACTCCGGCGGGCTATACGGCGCAAGCGACGGGTTCATACAGTCCGAAGCCTGCCTCAAACTGGACATTGGCCCCAGCCGCCTGCCAGCGATGTTGGCGATGGGCTCCGAAGACCCGCATCTGTTTGCCTCCAGTCAGGGCACCGACCTTCTGACGTTCTTTAGCAGCGCTTTTGAGAAAACCATGCGCCGTTGGCTGGCGTGATCAGCGCTGGTTCAGATGACGCTCTGAACCAATGGCTAACAGGTTTGGCCGCTCTGAAAGGGCGGGCGGACAACACCATAAACGCGTATCGCAATGACGTGGCGGGGTTCCTCGGTTTTCTTCAGACGCACCATGGCGACGCTCTGGGTACGGGAGCGATTGCACGGGTGACCATTTCCGACATGCGATCCTGGATGGCGTCCGAGCGGGGGCGCGGCGTCTCGGCGCGCTCCTTGGCGCGGCAATTGTCGGCGGTGAAACAGTTCATGGCCTGGCTGGGGGAGCGCGACGGATTTGATGTCACACCGGTGCTGTCCACACGTTCGCCGCGATTCAAACGCCCTCTGCCGCGACCCCTTCCGCCCGATGCAGCCGTGCAAATGATCGCAACGGTCGGGGAAATGGCCGACATGCCTTGGGTCGGGCAACGCGACGTTGCCGTCGTGACGCTGCTTTACGGTGCGGGGCTGCGAATATCGGAGGCGCTTTCCTTGACAGGCGCATCGTTTCCGCTATCCGACAGCCTCCGGATACGCGGCAAGGGCGATAAGGAACGCATGGTGCCGATCCTGCCGATTTGCGCCGATGCCGTTGCCCGTTACGTCGCCGCCTGCCCTTTCCCGGTCGAACCAGAAGCCGCCCTTTTCCGCGCTGTGCGCGGTGGCGCTCTGTCGCCACGCCCCATACAAAAGGCAATGGAGGCCGCGCGCGCTGTTCTTGGCCTTCCCGCAACGGCTACGCCCCACGCCATGCGCCACTCGTTTGCCACGCATTTGATGACACAGGGCGGCGACTTGCGCTCGATCCAGGAACTTCTGGGCCATGCGTCCCTTTCGACAACCCAAGCTTACACCGCTGTCGACACGGACCGGCTTCTGGATATCTATGACGCGGCGCACCCCGCTGCACGAACGCCCTGACTGCTCCAAAGGTCCCCAAATATCCCGGGGAGCCGCGCAGCGGCGGGGCAGAGCCCCTGTTGTCTCGCCAAGTATTTTGCTCCATGACACCTTCATGACAGCCCGCCTCCGCGCCCTTTCCGTTCATTTGCTCACCGCCAGTGGAGCGGTTTTTGCGATGCTGGCGATGCTGGCAGCGGTTGATGGAAAATGGGACGTCATGTTTCTTTGGCTGGTGGTCGCCTTTGCAGTCGACGGGATCGACGGTCCGCTCGCGCGCAAATACGACGTCAAGCAGTTCGCGCCCCAGTTCGATGGCGTTCTCCTTGATCTGATCATCGATTACCTGACCTACGTCTTCATCCCCGCCTTCGCCCTCTTCACCTCAGGGCTTTTGCCCGGCTGGACAGGGTGGATCGCGATCATCGTGATCACCTTCACGAGCGTGATCTACTTCGCCGACACGCGCATGAAGACCCGCGACAATTCCTTTGCCGGTTTCCCGGGATGCTGGAACATGGTGGTGCTGGTGCTTTTTGCCCTCAAACCGGATTTCTGGACGATCCTCGCCATCGTCGTGATCCTTGCCATTGCGATGTTCACCAACGTCAAATTCATCCATCCGGTGCGCACAGATCGCTGGCGGGCAATCTCACTCCCAATGACGATTGCATGGACCGGGTTTGCCGGCTGGGCGGCGTGGCTCGACTTCGATCCGACCAGTTGGGCACAAGTGGGCCTCGCGGTCACGTCAGTCTATCTGATCTTGGCAGGCGCGGCACAGCAGATCCTCTATCGGGAGCGGCTCTAGGGCCGAAGGCCAAGCCGAATTGCGCCATGCGCCGATTCCGCGCTCACCTCCCTACCCTTCTGCGTAGCGGCAAGGGGAAGCATCGCGGCTACCTTTCGAATACGCGGCATCAATGGACGCCAATCAGCCGCCAGTTCTCGTGCGACGTCCGATGGACAGAAGGTCTTCGTACGCCCCCGCGCTTTGGCCTTGGCCAAGAGCGCGGCGGCGATCGTTTCATCTGACGGCTCAGCCAAGTGCGTCGTTGCATCGCCCGCAAACGCCGGCGTGCGCATGTTCGCCAACATCGGGTAAGATCTTCCAGCAGCGCTGACATTTGTCGCCGCTTGCCTTTTCGAAGACTACTCCAACACCGTCGACTTCCGGGATGCGGAAGGCGTCTTCTGGTGCCGCTTCGTCTGTCAGGATGATACCAGACGTGATGCAGACGTCTTCGAAGGCGACCGACTTCACCGCTTCGAGCGCCGCTGCGTCTTCGACATGAACCACTGGAGCCGCTTCGAGCGACGCCCCGATGACTTTGTCTCGACGCTGGACTTCGAGAGCGGCCGTGACGGCGCGGCGGACGCGGCGAATGCCGGACCATTTTGCAGCCAGCGCATCATCCCGCCAATCAGCTGGCGTATCGGGGATATCGGTCAGGTGGATCGAACTGTCTTCGCCCGGATACCGCTCCAGCCAGACCTCTTCCATCGTGAATACGAGGATTGGTGCGAGCCATGTCGTCAGGCGGTGGAACAGGATGTCGAGCACTGTGCGTGCGGCGCGACGCTCAAGCGTGTTGCCGTCGCAATAGAGCACGTCTTTGCGGATATCGAAGTAGAAGGCCGACAGATCCAGCGTCGCGAATTCAAAGAGCGCGCGGAAGACACCCTGGAAGTCGAACGCCTTATAGCCGTCGCGAACGGTGACATCGAGTTCGGCTAGGCGATGCAGCACCCAACGCTCGAGCTCGGGCATGTCAGCGGGATCGACGCGGTCCGCCTCATCAAAGGCCGCAAGGCTCCCCAGCATGAAGCGCATCGTGTTGCGCAAG
>CAZWZG010000099.1:0-11221 GCA_964638245.1 uncultured Rhodobacterales bacterium | reverse complement strand
GTCTTGTAGTCGACATAGTGGTGGCCCTGGCTTGGCCCGTCGATGCCGTAAGCCCAATGCAGACCGGTGTTGAACCATTGGGGCGAGTTCGGCGCGGCCCGCTGGGTGGCCAGCATGTAGCGCATCTCGTCGAAGTAAGCGCTCGCGTCTTCTTCGGTCGAGAAGTAGCCGCCCTTCCAGCCCCAGTAGGCCCAAGCGCCTGCGAGGCGGTCGAACACCTGCTTGGCAGACGTTTCACCAGTTTTCGCGGTATCGCTGTTTTCAGGAACCGAGCGCCACAGGAACGAAGGCACGCCTTTTTCACGAACAGGCTTCTTGGCCTCAGGCACACCCGCCTTACGGAAGTATTTCTGCGCAATCACGTCGGACGCCACTTGGCTCCACGACGAGGGAACCTCCACATCGTCAAGCTTGAACACAACCGTCCCATCCGGATTGCGGATCTCGGACGATGTCGTTGTGAATTCTACGGATGCGTAGGCGTCTTCGCCTGCCTTCGTGAACTTGCGTTCGATTTTCATTCCATGCCCCTTGCGAAATTGCGCCGGCTTTGCCGGACGTATGCACCTTGTTTTTCGCGCTGGTCGGGTCCGTCGAACCCAAGGCAAACCCTCCCACCACCGCGCAGATCGCGCAGTAGCGTTCAAGCACTTGGCTCGTAGGTGGTCGTCTCCCCGTGGTCAATGGCTAACTACTATATCTAGTGGCTACCCGACCAGCCCGCACAACCTGACGTAGGGAGGCATAGGTGGTCAACGGAAATTTGTAACGGTCGTGTAACTTTTTTTCGTTGACGAATGGTCGGATTCAAGGGCCGCCCAGTTAACACTTGATTCCCGGTATCGGACGCGATTTGGCGCAATTTGTGGGCGGTGCGAATAAGTGCAGGGTTCTTAGGCGATTACGACCATCCGCTAAGACAACGCTTCAGGAGTGACCTTGTCGTGTGGTCCGCTCCTTAACGCGTCGTTAACGGGGCTGGGGCCCAATTAACACTTACAAACAGAGCGTTTGGGTAACGCAAATCGTGGCGGACACACCACTCGCCACCGCGGCTGCATTAGAATCATCGAAGTTGATGACACGAATAGTGAGGAGAAATATGCGAAGACCTTTCGGTCTTCAGTGGTCGGGGCGGCGAGATTCGAACTCACGACCCCCTGTACCCAAAACAGGTGCGCTACCAGACTGCGCCACGCCCCGACACGACCGACCGCTTAGCGAATGTCGGTTTGAATGGAAAGTGGGAATTTGCAGAAAACGCGTGCGGTCGACAGTTCTATTGCGGACAAGGCCAGGCCGCTGTTTCGCCTTCGATGGCCGGGTGGCGCATTTCGTCGCCCACGTCGAGGCCCAGTCGCGCAGCCAACCCACCGTTGATTTCCAGAACAAACTGCACCCCCGGCCCGCCATCGATACCGGTTTCATCCAAAGGGACTGCGTTCTCATGGATCCGTGTCACGACACCATTCTCGTCGGCAAAGACCATATCCAGAGGAATAAGCGTGTTGCGCATCCAAAAACTGGCGCGCTGCGGTCGGTCATAGACGAAAAGCATGCCCGCGCTCGTTGGCATGCTCTCGCGGAACATCAATCCCTGACTGCGCTCTGAAGGATCATCCGCGACTTCGACGCGAAAGGCCGCCTGCCCGAAGTCACCGCGAATTTCGATCCTATCAATACTGCAGGCCGCCCAAACCGGCGCCGGCAGTATGAGAAGGAAAACCGAAACTAGTCGTCGGATTTGAGCGCTGATTCCCAACTTGTCACCTGCATCGCCATACGCCCGCGCTTGCCATCCGTGACACGAAGGCTCACGGCTTCACCAGGCTGGAGATCGGCAAGACCCGAGCGTCGCAACACTTCTATATGTAGGAAGACATCTTCGGAACGCCCAAAAACATTGGCAAACCCAAAACCCTTGGCCTTGTCGAACCATTTGACGCGCGCTGGCTCCAACGCGATCGAATAATCGATGGGCTCTTCAAAGCCACCTTCGCTTTCGGACTGTTCTTCAGCAACCGGCGCGGCCTCCGGTGGATCGATGCGCAAAACCTCGACGGCCTGAATGCCGCGATCGGTTTTCTGAATGCGAACCTCGATGCCCGCAGCGTCCGCAACAGATGACTGCCCAAAATTCCGCAGAACATTGGCGTGAAGCAGAATGTCGGGACCGCCTGTATCAGCCACAACAAACCCAAAACCCTTCCCCGGGTCGAACCATTTCACAGTGCCGGTAATCTGGCTCTGTTCGTCTTCGTTATCATTCATAACGGCACATCATCCCCGGCCATTCGGCCTTTTCTCGCACATTGTGCACAGTAATTGCCGTTGGCAACCTTAAAAGTTAATATCTCTATCTTCGGCTACCTCCCGCTTACGCGGTGGCTTTAAGGACACAGGCGCTTGATATCCCACGTACTTTTTGGGGTTTCGCGGGTCCAACGGAACCGATCATGAAGCCGAAACGCCCCATCAGCCCAAAATTCTATCTCAACGGGCAAAATGCGAAAGCCGCCCCAAAACGGGGGACGGTCGGGCGAAAGCCCTTTTTGCGCTGATATCTTGGCAACCTTCGCCATCAAGGCGCCGCGTGACTCCAAAGGCGTCGACTGCGCCGAAGCCCAAGCGCCAATCCGCGACTGCAATGCCCGCGAGGCGTAGTACTCATCGGCCTTTTCACCGTCTTCCTTTTCCACCACCCCGCGCACGCGGATCTGACGCCCCAATGTCTTCCAATGGATAACAAAGGCCGCCTTGCCGGACGCCAAGATCTCCTGACCCTTTGCGCTTTCGTAGTTGGTGTAAAAAACGAACGCGTCGTCCTCGATGTCCTTCAGTAGGACCATGCGCACATTCGGCATGCCATCAGGATCGACACTGGACAAAGCAATCGCATTGGGATCGTTGGGCTCAGTTTCCTTGGCTGCGTCATACCAGGCGCGAAAGATCTTGATCGGGTCATGCCCCGCAAAAATGCCATCGCGTTCCATTGCCGCCTCCCTTCGCGCGCTCTTGAAGTACGCCCGTCGCGGACCCGAGACAAGGCTCCGGTCTTGATGGGCTTGGGGGGATCAAGTAGAGCGTTGCCACAGAAGACAAAACCACCGGGACAGAGAAACGAATGCCAACGGGACTGATGGAAGGGAAACGCGGGCTGATCATGGGGCTTGCCAATGATCGGTCAATTGCGTGGGGAATTGCAAAGGCGCTCGCCGAGCACGGCGCCGAAATGGCATTCAGTTATCAGGGCGACGCGTTGTTG
Organism: uncultured Rhodobacterales bacterium; assembly: GCA_964638245.1. Taxonomy (GTDB): domain Bacteria; phylum Pseudomonadota; class Alphaproteobacteria; order Rhodobacterales; family Rhodobacteraceae; genus CAZWZG01. The sequence continues at coordinate 7,956 of CAZWZG010000099.1, read as the reverse complement.
AAACGCGTCAAACCACTGGTCGAGTCCCTTGGCTCCAACCTTGTGCTGCCGTGTGACGTCTCCGACGAGGCGTCCATTGACGCCCTATTTGAAACGCTTAAAGCCGAATGGGGCGAGATTGACTTCGTCGTTCACGCCATTGGTTTTTCTGATAAAAATGAACTTCGTGGTCGTTATGTCGACACCAGCCGACAGAACTTCACGATGTCGATGGACATCTCGGTCTATTCCTTCACCGCGATTTGTCAGCGCGCTGCAGCGATGATGCGTCCGGGCGGCTCGCTTTTGACCCTCACGTATTACGGTGCGGAAAAGGTCATGCCCCATTACAATGTAATGGGTGTGGCAAAAGCCGCGCTTGAAGCGTCTGTGCGCTACATTGCCGAGGATTTGGGCAAAGACGGCATTCGCGTCAACGCGATCTCGGCGGGACCGATCAAAACACTGGCCGCATCGGGCATCGGCGATTTTCGCTACATCATGAAGTGGAACTCGAACAATTCGCCCCTACGCCGGAATGTAACCATCGACGATGTGGGCGGATCAGCGCTCTATCTTCTGTCGGATATTGGATCCGGTGTGACGGGCGAAGTCCTTCATGTGGATGCGGGCTATCATGTGGTGGGCATGAAGGCTGTTGATGCCCCCGACATGACGCTCGATTAAAACACCGCCCGGATCAGGAAAGGAAACGCGCCATGAACGATCGCCTGCCCCACGAAAAAGGCTTTCATGTCAGCTGGGACCAGATCCACAGGGATGCACGTGCCCTGTCGTGGCGCCTTGACGGGCACGGACCCGATGATGGCCATTGGCGCGCTGTGGTGGCCATCACACGAGGCGGTATGGCGCCGGCGATGATCGTCGCGCGAGAGCTTGATATTCGTACTGTCGATACGATCAGCGTGAAGTCCTACGACCATCAAAACCAGTCAGCCGCACGCGTGCTGAAGTCGCCCGATAAGGATCTAATGGGCGACGGCGAAGGCATCCTCGTCGTCGATGATCTGGTCGATAGCGGCAAAACGCTTGAACTCGTGCGCTCGCTCTATCCCAAGGCACATTTCGCCACCGTCTATGCCAAGCCTGAGGGCCGCCCGATGGTGGACACGTTCATCACCGAGGTCAGCCAGGACACCTGGATCTTCTTCCCATGGGACATGGCGCTACAATACGTCCGCCCCATGCGCGGGACCGACTAGGCGACATGTCTGGCAACGGGCCAATCAGCCCGGCCATTCTGGCCACGCAATCGCCGCCTGTCATGGAAGCCCGACGTTGGATCGAGGGTCTGACGTTTTCCGCCGATCGACCGTTGATCAACCTCAGCCAAGCCGCTCCGATGGAGCCGCCGCCTGAGGGGTTACGCCGCGCGATGGCGGACGCCCTGTTGAACGAACCGGCCGCGCATATCTACGGTCCCGCTTTGGGGTTACCGGCGTTGCGTTCTGCCTTGGCAGAGAAATGGGCTGCTGAATACGGCGGCACTATATCCACCGAAAACATAGCGATAACAGCTGGTTGCAATATGGCCTTCGCGTCCGTGATGAACACCATTGCCGCGCCCGGTGACGAGGTGCTCGTGCCAACCCCTTGGTACTTCAATCACAAGATGTGGCTGGATATGGCGTCGGTAAAGGCTGTTCCGCTTCCGACCAACTCCGCCCTGCTGCCGTCACCGGAAACCGCAGATGCTTTGCTCACCGACCGGACTCGCGCCATCGTTCTGGTGACACCGAACAACCCTGCGGGTGTGGAATACCCGGCTGACCTTCTGGACGCCTTTTTCGAGTTGGCACGCGCGAAAGGCATCGCCCTGATCGTCGACGAGACCTATCGCGATTTCGGGTCCGAACCCGCCACGACCACGGACTGGCCGCACCGCCTGTTCACGCAGCCCGACTGGGGCAAGACGTTTGTCCATCTCTACTCCTTTTCAAAAGCCTACCGGATGACCGGACACCGGCTGGGCGCGATTGTCGCTTCGCCTGAACGGCTGGCCGAGGTCGAAAAAGTCCTTGATACGGTGCAGATTTGCGCGCCCCAGACGGCGCAGCTTGGGGCGCTTTGGGGACTGAAAAACCTAAACCCGTGGCTAGCCAAGGAACGCCTTGCGGTGCATCAACGGCTCGACCGGGTCATAGCCGGGTTTGCAGAATTGCCGGGCTGGGACCTTGCTGGGTCAGGCGCCTACTTCGCCTATGTACGGCACCCGTTTTCGTCGCCTTCCAGTGAAGTTGCAAAAAACCTCGTCAAAGAGACGGGACTTTTGACACTTCCGGGCACGATGTTCGTCCCCGAAGGCGACCCGACAGGCGCGAAGTTCCTGCGTTTTGCCTTTGCAAATGCCACGATGGACACGCTCGACGAGGTCTTCGCGCGATTGTCAGAGCGTAAAGCCTAGGCACGGCCTTGCCCCCTTTGGCGGGCTGGCGTAAGACCGCTCGAACACGGGTCAAAGGGACGCCAAATATGGGCAATATGTCGATCTCGCGGATGCTGGTCTGGGGCTTGCTGGGCCTCCTGATTTTTGCGCTCATGGGCTTTGGCGTCACCAGCTTCACCGGCTCGGGACAGCAGGTTGCGACCGTTGGCCAGCAAACGGTAACGGCCAACGATTATTTCCGGGCCTTCCAGAGCGAGCTTCAAGTCGCCGGGGCCGATGCCCAACGGGCGGTGTCCGTCGAAGAGTTTCGCGCGCGCGGCGGCGACCAGCTGGTCCTGCAGCGTCTGGTTACCCAAGCGGTCATCACCGATGCCGCGACACGCCAAGGCCTTTCCGTCAGTGACGAGCGGATCGCCGAGGAAATCCTCATTCAACCCGCGTTTCAAGGCCCCAACGGATTTGACCGCACGCAGTATCAGTTCGTCCTGAACCAGCAGGGATTGAGCGTCGCCGACTTTGAAGAACAAGTGCGCAATGACCTTGCAGGCCAGCTACTTCAAACCGCTGTGGTGGCCGGTGTTCCGCCCCAGGAAAGCTCTGCCGAAGTCATTTTGAGCTATGTGGCCGAAGAACGCTCGATCACTTGGTCCCTGGTGGATGATAGCGTTTTGACCCAAGCCATTGGCACGCCGTCCACCGCGGACCTTCAGTCGTTCCTTGATAACAACGCAACCCGGTTCACTGTCCCGGAAACTCGGATGATCACCTACGCTTGGCTGTCGCCCGAAATGGTGCTCGACGAAGTGACGCCGGACGAAGACACACTTCGCGCGGTCTATAACGAGCGCATCAGCGAGTACGTCCAGCCCGAGCGGCGACTTGTGGAGCGTCTGGTGTTTCCAGACACTGCAGCGGCCGAAGAAGCCAAGGGGCGCTTTGATGCAGGAACGGCGACGTTCGACGCGCTTGTCGCCGAGCGCAACCTTGACCTCGCCGATGTCGATCTGGGCGACGTTGAACTGCGTGATTTGGGATCTGCAGGGGAAGCAGTCTTTGCGCTGGACGGATCCGGTGTTGTCGGACCGCTCGACAGCGCATTGGGGCCTGCTCTTTTCCGGGTGAACGCTGTTTTGAGCGCAACCGAAGTAACCTTCGACGAAGCGCGCGAGGCGCTTGCGCGTGAGTTGGGTCTGGATGCCGCGCGGCGTCTGATTGACGACCAGATCGGCGATGTAGACGACCTTCTGGCAAGTGGAGCTACGGTCGAAGAACTTGGCGCGGAAGTAGGCATGGAAACCGGTCAGATCGCGTTCAACGCGACAACAACCGATGGCATTGCGGGCTACGACGGGTTCCGCCGCGCGGCAGCCACTGTGAGCGAAGATGACTTCCCGGAGATCCTAACACTTGAGGACGGTGGAATTTTTGCAATCCGGCTCGACGAAGTTGTGCCACCGACCGTTCCGGACCTGGCCGACATCCAGGAAGAGGTTTCTACAGCTTGGACCGCAACGCAACGGGCGAACGCGATCGCCGAAGCGGCCACAAGCGCGCGCGATGTCATCGCGAACGGCGGCTCCTTTGAGGAGCAGGAACTGCTGGCCGTCGAGTCACAGGATCTGCGCCGCGACGGTTTTGTTCAGGGAGCGCCGCAAGGTCTGTTGCAAGAGGTCTTTGCCATGGCCGAAGGCGACGTGCAGGTTGTGAACGACGGAACGTCGGTGGCCATCGTGCGGCTGGACTCGATCGGTGACGGCAGCGAAGACGACAGCTCCAGCGCATTGATCTTGGACCTGATTGCGCAGGAAGCGTCACAGTCGGTCGCGCGAGACCTTCTTGATGCCTTCCTGCAGGCCGAAATGGCCGAAGCCTCGGTCAGCATCAACCAGCAGGCCGTGAACGGCATCCTGACCCAGATCCAAGCGCCCCGTGGCGGCATGTAATGGCGCTTTTCCCGGACTTTGAGGCGTTCCGCGCAGGCTTTGAGGCGGGCAAGAACCAGATCGTCTTTCAGCGCCTGAAGGCTGATCTTGATACGCCGGTTTCGCTCATGCTCAAGCTGACGGATGCCGGGCGCAACGCGTTCGTGCTGGAATCGGTCACCGGCGGCGAAGTGCGCGGGCGCTATTCGATCATCGGGATGGAGCCAGACCTGATCTGGGAGTGCCGCGGCGAAACCAGTCGCATCAATCGCTCGGCGTTGTTTGACGAGAACGCTTTTCAGGACGCCGCGGAGGATCCGCTGACAGTTCTGCGGGCATTGATTGCAGAAAGCGCGATCGATCTCCCTGACGCCCTGCCCGCCGCCTCTGCAGGACTGTTTGGCTACCTTGGCTATGACATGATCCGTCTTGTCGAGCATCTGCCCAATGTGAACCCTGACCCGCTTGGCTTGCCCGATGCCGTCATGGTGCGCCCTTCGGTGGTGGCGGTGCTCGACGGCGTAAAGGGCGAAGTCATCCTTGTGGCTCCGGCTTGGGCAAACTCGGGGCTGACCGCAAAAGCCGCCTATGCGCAGGCCGCCGAGCGTGTCATGGGCGCGTTGCGCAATCTTGACCGCGCGCTGCCCAGCGATCGTGTCCTTTCGGACGCCGCAGAGGCCGGGGATCCGGTGTCGAACTTCACCAAGGACGGCTATCTGGCAGCAGTTGAAGCGGCCAAGGAATACATCCGCGCCGGCGACATTTTTCAGGTGGTTCCGGCGCAACGTTGGGCCATGCCGTTCGGGCATTCCGCGTTTTCGCTCTACCGCAGCTTGCGCCGGACCAACCCGTCGCCATTCATGTTCTTCTTCAACTTCGGGGCATTTCACGTCATCGGCGCCAGCCCGGAGATCCTTGTCCGGGTCTTCGGCAACGAAGTCACCATCCGCCCCATTGCAGGAACCCGTCCACGCGGCGAAACGCCCGACGCCGACCGCGCCTATGAAGTCGACCTGATGTCGGATCAAAAGGAACTGGCCGAGCACCTGATGCTTTTGGACCTTGGGCGCAACGACGTTGGACGCGTGGCCAAGATCGGAACCGTGCGCCCGACCGAAGAATTCATCGTCGAACGCTACAGCCACGTGATGCACATCGTCTCGAATGTTGTGGGTGAATTATCCGAAGATCACGACGCGCTGTCGGCGCTTTTGGCAGGTCTCCCGGCTGGAACGGTTTCGGGGGCGCCTAAGGTGCGCGCCATGGAGATCATCGACGAACTAGAACCCGAAAAGCGCGGTGTCTATGGCGGCGGTGTCGGATACTTTTCGTCAGGCGGCGATATGGATATGTGCATCGCGTTGCGCACCGCCGTTCTCAAGGATCAGACTCTGTACATTCAGGCCGGGGGCGGCGTCGTCTATGACAGCGACCCCGAGGCCGAATACCAGGAAACCGTCAATAAGGCGCGCGCCATTAGAAAGGCCGCGGAGGATGCCGCGGCCTTTGATGGGTCTGGAAACGCCTGAGGGTCTAGTTCGACAGCTTCCAATCGCCTTCGGGGAAGAAGGCATGGAACGCGAAGGCGAACATGACATCGTGCGGCAGGTCTTCGCCCGCAGCGTTGCGAACACGAACCGTCCCGACGTCCTTGCTTTTGGAAATATCGCGGCTGTCGAGCGCGGACGCTTGCCCAGCCGTCCAGGTCAAGGTCACACCGTCCTCGGTGATGGTGCCCTCTTCGCGTAGCCGTTCGAACGTCCATGCCGAATCCTCGACCCGCACGACACGCATCAGGGCTGGAATATCGTGGGGTGGCATTTCGCCGTTGTAGAGGAAGGGCGTGCGCGAGCTGTCGTAGTTTGTATAAGGATTCTCGCCATAGGGGCGCCGATACCCGCCCGGTTCGTTCATGACGAGGCCTTCGGGGTTGCGTGCCTTGAACTCGGCCCAGCTTTCCATCCAGGTGGGCAGTTGCACGAGCTCGACATCGGTCATTTCCCCGGCCACGCCAAGTCCGATGGTCTGCTGCCACCAGCTTTGGGTTTCGCGGTCATACATGATCATGTTTGAATTGCGCAGCATGCCTGATACGCCGAAACTCAGGACTTGATCGCCCACGCGACGGTCAAACGTCAGGCCCGAATTGCAAAGCGGACAGAACGTGACGGCTACCGGGATCCCGGCAATTTCGTCGTTCACGATCTCATGCCATGTCAGGTATCGGATCGGATAGGCCCGCGGTTCCGCCCCGTCGATTTCGACGGTGATCACGGGCTCTCTGTCCCCGATGCGTGTTTCATCCGCTGCAGACAGGAAGTCTGCACCATCAAGCGCCGGGATACCGTCCTTTGGCGGGCCGCCTGACAGGATTTCGGTCCAGTTCTCGATATTGGTCTTGGTGAAATCCGTGTCCGGCCATTGGGACGCGTTCCAGAACGTCGGGTTGGCCAAAGCGGGCAACGCCGTCGTGGCGGCAATCGCTGCAGCTGCAAGAAATGTCTTCAAACGCATTGGCGCGCCTCCTCGTCTGACAAGTGTCATGGGAATGGTTGGCACGCCTTGAAGCGCAATACAGCCCACATCACGCGGTCTTGACCACAGGTGGGCTTATTCACTGACGACGCGCACGTCCGTCATCACATCCGGCGTGCCCAAAACCGAACCGTTCGGCCCTTCGCCGCGCTTGATCGCATCAACCACATCCATGCCCGACACCACGCGCCCAAACACGGTATACTGCCCGTTCAAGAAAGGCGCTTCGTCGAACATGATGAAGAACTGCGAGTTCGCCGAGTTCGGCGATTGCGCGCGGGCCATGCCCAACACGCCGCGCTCGAACGGGATGTCCGAGAACTCTGCAGGAAGGTCGGGCCGATCCGACCCACCCATGCCTGCGCGGGCCAGATCCGCATCGCTGCGCCCGAATTCGACATCGCCTGTCTGCGCCATAAAGCCGTCGATCACGCGATGAAAGACGACACCGTCATAGGCGTCGGCTTCCGCCAACGCCACGACCTGTGCCACGTGCTGTGGCGCAATCTCGGGCAACAAAGCGATCTCGATCGTGCCATTGGCTTCGCCTTCAACGTCGATCACCAGGCGCTGCCCCGATGCCGGGACCGGCGACGTCTCGGTGAACGTCTCATCGCCCGGCGACAGATATATATAGACAACCCCGGCCACCACGACGAGCAACACGAGGATGTTGAGCGCAATAAGGATCCGCCGGTAGTTCATCTTACTCGCCATCAGCGGCGACCCGCATTTTGATCATCTTGTCGGGGTTCATCGGCGGCTCCCCCCGGACGATCGCATCCACGTGCTCCATGCCTTCGGTCACGCGGCCATAGACCGTGTACTGCCCATTCAGGAAATGGTTGTCCGAGAAGTTGATGAAGAACTGCGAATTCGCGGAGTTCGGGTTGGACGAGCGTGCCGCACCAAGTGTGCCCCGATCGTGGGGAATGCGCGAGAATTCTGCTGGCAAATCGGGCAGGTCCGAGCCACCAGTGCCCGCCAAACGGATATTGAAATCCTTGTCCGCGTTGCCGTTGGCCACATCGCCGGTCTGCGCCATGAAGCCGTCGATCACGCGGTGAAAGACCACCCCGTCATAGGCCCCTGCACGCGGCAGTTCCTTGATGC
>CAZWZG010000098.1:0-11250 GCA_964638245.1 uncultured Rhodobacterales bacterium | reverse complement strand
TCGCCACCGCCTCGCGCGCGGCATCCCGCTCGACCGTTAGGTTGCCCGACGTCCCGCCGACCGCGCGCGTCGCTCGATCCAGAACCGCGCCAAGCGTGGCCTCCTCGGGGTTCAGCTCCACCTGTCCGTTTTCAAGCACGGACAGATCCAAAAGATCATCCAGAAGCCGGGTCAGGCGCTTGGCCTCATCCGAAATGATCCCGGCATAATGCTGTCGGTCCGCCCCCTGCATCGCCTCGGCATCCATCAGGATTTCCGAAAAGGCCCGGATCGAGGTCATGGGCGTGCGCAACTCGTGACTGATCTGGCTCAGAAACCCGTCCTTTTGCACGGACAGGGCGACAAGCTGTTCGTTCACATCACGCAACTGGCGCGCCGTGCGCTCAAGCTCTTTGGATTTCTGCTCCAATTGGCTTGAATGCTCCATGATCTGTTGCGCTTCGTCGGCCACACGCATCAGGTCTTCAACGGACACGCGGTTGTCACCCGCCAATTGCGCGATCATTGCATGGGCCGTTGCGGCCCCAACCGAGCCTGCCATCTCCCGCTCGATCCGCTCAAGGAATTCGGGCGTCACATCCGGCAGAAATCCGGTCTTCCCCTGCGCCTCCGCTTCGCGCGCAAACAGGCGTTGTGCCTGACTGGAGCCGATAATGCGCTGGGTCATGATGAGGATATCTTCGGAATCCACTGCCGACGGCGTCCAGCCCCGCATCCCCTCCGAGAATTGAGAGACATTGACGAAAGTCGCGCCCTGAAGCCGTTCCAGCGGCGTGGGAACCCCGGCAAGGGAAACGGTAACAAACAGGAACGTGTTGACGGTCATTGACCAAAACACGGCATGGACAACCGGATCCAATCCAGTGATCCCGAACAACGCTTGCGGTCGCAGGACCGCAATCCCCCAAGGCCCCTGCTCCATCATGGTCTGCGAAAACACCACGTCCGCGCCAAAGCTGGGCAGAAAAAGGCTGTAGGCCCAGATCGCAAAACCCGCGATCAATCCGGCCGCAGCGCCAATCCGATTGGCCCCACGCCAGAAAATCCCGCCCAAAAGCGCGGGCAAGGCCTGTGCGACGCCTGCAAACGAGATCAGACCGATCGCGGCCAGCGCCGCGCCGCCGCCCGATAGTCGGAAGTAAAGATACCCAAGCAGCAGGATCACAGCGATCGTGATGCGCCGTGAAATCAATAGAACGCCGCGCACATCACCCGAAACGACCGCACCGCCCTGGTTCGAGCTGAGCCAGATCGGCATCACCACGTGGTTCGAAACCATTGTCGCCAACGCAAGTGCGGCCACAATCACCATCGATGTTGCCGAGGAAAACCCGCCCAAAAATGCGAGCGTGGCCAGCCCTTCGCGCCCCGACGCCAAGGGAAGCGTCAGCACAAAGAGGTCAGGGTTCGACCCCTCCGGCAGCAGGGCCAACCCCGCGACGGCAATAGGCACAACGAAAAGGCTCATGAAAAACAGGTACGCCGGGAACGCCCAACTAGCCGTCATCAGTTGTCGCTCGTCGGCGTTCTCAACCACCAGCACCTGAAACATCCGCGGCAGACACAAGAAAGCGGCCCCCGCCAGGAACGTCAGGGTCATCCAGCGCGACGGCTGAAGCTCCCAAACATCAATCGGAGAGTCCGCGATCATTGCAACCATTGGCTCGGCCCCGCCGACAAGGACCCAGACGACGAAGATGCCAACCGCCATCAGGGCAACAAGCTTGACCACCGCCTCGACCGCAATCGCTGTCACAACACCGTGGTGCCGCTCGTTCACATCAATGCTGCGCGTCCCGAAGATGACTGTAAAAACCGCCAGGCCAACCGCAATCCAAAGCCCGGAATTGTTTGGATCAAACGTCTCGCTTTCCGGGCTGAAAACGGCCAGCGAAAGCGTCACCGATTGAAGCTGAAGCGCGATGTAAGGCGTCGCCGCGATCACAGCCAATAACGTGACCAGCACACCCAACATATTCGATTTACCAAAGCGCGATGAAATAAGGTCGGCAATCGATGTAATCCGCTGCTCTCGCCCGATCCGCACAAGTCGGCGCAAGATCACCCACCAGCCAATCATCACCAAAGTCGGCCCGAGATAGATGGTCACAAACTCCAGACCGGATCGCGCGGCGTAACCGACCGCGCCATAAAACGTCCATGCCGTGCAATAGATCGAAAGCGAAAGTGTATAGACCCAAGCGCTGTTGACCCAGCCGCCAGCTCCGCTTTGTGCCCGCCGCTCGGCCAGGTACGCCACGACGAACAGGAAAATCACATAGCCGAGGCAAATCCCGATGACGGCGTTGAACGACAGCATCAGGGGTCGTCGCTTTGCGCATCATTCACCATGCGCGACATGGCGGTGGTGGCCACGCCCACCGCAAGGATCAAAAAGAACCAAGCACCGAACAGATAGAACAGACCGGTGGTCGTTGACGCGCCCTGCCCCCAGAGAAGGGGCAAGAAGAACAGGAACACGCCAAGGATCGGAAGCAAACGGATCGCATCAACCAGCCTGCGCCGCCGATACGTGCGGCGTGCCAGAAACAGGGGTCCGCTCGGCGGCTTCATTGCCCGGCCAGTGTTCGCACGGACGATAGAACGTCCGCGTTTGAAAACGGCTTGGTCATGAACTGGTTTGCCCCCAGCGTTTCCGCACGTTCGCGGTCGCGATCCTGACCGCGCGCGGTCAGCATCAGAACGGGCAGTTCCGCAAAGTCATCGCTCGCGCGGATTTCGCTCAGGATATCAAATCCCGAGCGGTTGGGCAGCATGGCATCCAGAATGATGACATCCGGCGTTTGCGCAGCAATCGCATCCATGGCGGTCGCGCCATTGGCATGGGTATCCACAACCCAGCCGTCCCGCGCCAGAATGAACCGGATCGCTTCGGTGATATTCGGTTCGTCTTCGATCAGCAGGACCCTCCCGCCCATGGCCGATCTCCTCCCTTGTTGTGCCGGGTATCCCGGTCTTTTTCAGCACTATTGCCCAGTGCGGCGAAGCTGTCAAAACCTAGGACACCCCGCGGTCTGGCACGACGAGCATCGTCACTTCGAATGCGGCAGGCCGATCGTAGACCATCGTCTCGACGGGTTCTGAAATCGCATAAACCGTAAACGGATAGCCATAGCGCCCGTCCGCTTCGACGCGTTCGCGCATGGGCGTCAAAGGCCGTTGAAGTGCCGCAAAAAGGGGCCAGAGCCTGTCGCGTGTTCCAAAACGGCGGATCGGGAACCCGTCGATGGATTTGCGCAATCCGATCGTGCCCGTGGCATCGCAGGTTGCAAACCCCATGGACGGGCGCATCCTTTTTTCTGGCAGCGATGCCAGGCGCCGAAATATCACCGGCAAGGACACCCCGAATTCGCGCACCAGAGCGGATGGATCGGGTGGCGCGTTGCCAAGCGCGGCCTCCAATGGCTCGAGCGGTACCAGTGCCACATCTTCTGCATAGCGTTTGAGGAAGGTTTCAGCGACAAGCACCGCGTCGGGTGACAGCTGCGCCTTGGCTTCGCTTAACGCCATTTCGACCGACCATCCTTTTTCAAGGGTTGCGATCCGAAAGCCCTGCTCTTCGAGCCATGCCATCAACTCATCTTCAGGCAATTGCACGACCGTTTCCTTGTCGGCCCCACCATCCAGACGCGCCGCCATATATCGGCTGGCTTCGGTCAATCGTTCGCTGTCCTCACGCATGTTGCGCAAGAACCGAACGCGCCACTCGGGGTCCACACCCTCGTCATCACTCAGAATGTCGATCACCGATGTGATGCCTGTGATCGTCGACAGGATGTCGTGCATCGCATCGCTTAGCACCGGATCCTCGTTCATGCGATCCGTAAGCGTGGCCACGTTGCGTTCGAGCGAGCGAATACGGCGCCCCTGCTCGGAAACGACCTTGGCCCAGCCCGGATAGCGCGCCGCAAAATCGTCGACATGCTCCAGCTCGGCTTCACTGGCCGGGAACGATTGAGCGGCCGTCATCAAAGCATCAACGGTCGTTGCTGCCGCTCCTGCCCGCAGGTTGGCAGGCTCGGTTTCCAGAACCTTGGCGATTTCGCTTAAAAGCTTGCCGCCGATATTGCGCCGGTTGTGTTCAATGAGATTGAGATAGCTCGGCGATATCTCACAGGCCTTGGCCAATGCCGCCTGTCGAAGTCCCATTTGCGTGCGCCGTTCCCGGATGCGGGTGCCGACTAAGACTTTGACAACCATGCTAAGCCTCTGATTTTCCACAACTGCCGCAGCGCGGCGAAAAAGGATTTACAGTATACTACCGTATTTTGTTCATTCTTTTACAAAAAAAACCTTTGTCCCAAGTGATTTGTTGAAAGGTTTTCAGATTGTCGCCGATATTGGGCACACTCTGTAAAGGGTGCGATGGCATTGGGGAGGAACGCAGCCGCGTCTCAATCATCAGCACCCACACACTCGGGAGGTACTACATGTCCAAATCAGATTTCACCCGTCGTGGTCTTCTCAAGACCAGCGCCCTTGGCGGCGCTGCGCTTGCGACCCCGACGATCTTTACCGGCGCAAGCTGGGCCGCCGGTCACACTGGCTTCACCAACGCTCCACAAGGCGACACGGTCACTCTGGGCTTCAACGTGCCCCAGTCCGGCCCATACGCTGACGAAGGTGCAGACGAACTGCGCGCCTTCGAACTGGCTGTCGAGCACCTGAACGGCGCCGAAGGCAGCGACGGCGGCATGATCAACACGTTCTCGTCCAAGACGCTGGAAGGCAACGGCATCCTCGGCAAGAAGGTCGAGTACGTAACGGGCGACACGCAGACGCTTCCCGACCCCGGGCGTGCTGCCGCACGTTCAATGATCGAGAAGGACGGCGCAATCATGATCTGCGGCGGATCGTCTTCTGGCGTGGCTGTGGCTGTGCAGGCCCTTTGTCAGGAAGCCGGCATTATCTTCATGGCTGGCCTGACGCACTCGGACGACACGACCGGCAAAGACAAGAAGGCCAACGGTTTCCGTCACTTCTTCAACTCCTACATGTCGGGCGTCGCACTAGCCCCGATCTTGATCAACGCCTACGGCAGTGACCGTAAGGCGTATCACCTGTCGATGGACTACAACTGGGGCCACACGACTGAAGCTGCGATGAAGAACTCGACCGAAGCTCTTGGTTGGGAAACTGTTGAAGCCATTCGCACGCCGACATCGACGCAGGACTTCTCGTCCTACCTTGCACCGGTTCTGAACTCGGGCGCAGATGTGCTTGTTCTCAACCAGTACGGTGGTGCCATGGGCCGCTCGCTGACCCAGGCGGTGGAATTCGGCCTTCGCGCAGCCGAAGCCAACGGCAAACCATTCGAAATCGTTGTTCCGCTGTACTCGCGTCTGATGGCCAACGCCGCTGGCGAGAATGCAAAGGGCATCTTTGGTTCGTCGAACTGGCACTGGTCACTTAGCCAGGGCTTTACGACCCTAAACGGTACGGTCATCGCACCAGACCCAGCATCGCAGGCCTTTGTTCAGTCCTTCGGCAAGAAGTTCGGCTTCCCACCCAGCCAGGCAGCACACACCTGCTACGTCCAGACGCTGCTTTATGCGGACGCAGTGAACCGTGCAGGTTCGTTCAACCCATGTGCAGTTGGCGAGGCCCTCGAAGGCTTCGAATTCGACGGTTTGGGCAACGGTCCGACGCTTTACCGCGCAGAAGACCACCAGTGCTTCAAAGACGTGCTGGTCGTTAAGGGTAAAGAGAACCCCGACGGTCCATACGATCTTCTGGAAGCTATCGACGTCACGCCCCGTGACTCGCTGTTCTACGATCCGGCAATCTTCGGCGGATCGCTGGGCAGCTGTAACCCAGGCGCCTAAGCCTAGGTCCAAACAACTGATCGGGAGGGGGTCCCCTCCCGATCACATCCGTCTTCGCACACGCTCAGCCATCGAGAGAGGGAGTCATGGATCAGATCTTCGTGCAATTGCTCAACGGGTTGGACAAGGGCTCTGCCTATGCCCTGATCGCCCTCGGGCTCACTCTTATTTTCGGGACGCTGGGTGTCGTGAACTTCGCCCATGGCGCGGTCTTCATGTTCGGAGCGTTCTGCTCGGTCGTGATGTCGCGCCTTCTGGCACTTAGCTACGAGGTCGTCGACGAAACGCGAACGGACTTTCTCGGAAACCCAATGAAGGTCGACACACCTTACGTCCATGACATATTTGGCGCCACCACAGGAGACCTAATCATCGATTGGGCCGTGCCCATATCGATCATTCTTGTCATTCCTTTCATGGCTTTGATCGGCATCGCTATGGAGCGCGGGTTGATTAAACACTTTTACAAGCGCCCCCATGCAGACCAGATTCTCGTGACTTTTGGTCTCGCAATCGTCATGGGTGAGATAATCAAGGCGAATTTCGGCGCCAACCCGATCCCGACCCCTGCACCAGACGCATTTGCGGGTGTCGCGGACATCGGCGCTATGATCGGTTTTGAAGCCAATCGGGTGCTCTACCCGTACTGGCGCATCGCCTATTTTGTTTTCGCCGCCGTCATCATCTGTGCCGTCTTTGCCTTCCTTCAATTCACCACGTTTGGCATGGTCGTGCGCGCAGGTATGGCGGATCGTGAGACCGTCGGGCTCCTCGGGATTAACATCGACAAACGCTTCACGGTCATGTTTGCAATCGCAGCGATCGTGGCCGGCCTTGCGGGGGCAATGTACGCGCCCATTGTGTCGCCGAGCTATCAGATGGGCATGGACTTCCTTGTCCTAAGCTTCGTCGTGGTGGTTGTTGGGGGCATGGGCTCTCTGCCCGGTGCAGTCCTGGCGGGCTTCGTCCTTGGCATTCTCGAAAGCTTTGCCTCAATGGCCGCCGTCATCGACCTTATTCCCGGCATCAACCAGGTCGTCATCTACCTCGTCGCCATCATCATTCTATTGACACGTCCGCGGGGCCTGATGGGCCGCAAAGGCGTGATGGAGGACTAAATGTCAGATCAAACCACAGACACCCTCCGCCCAAGCGCTCCCTCGGCATCCAAGTCGAAGTCCGGCGGTTTCCTCGGGTTGCGCGGCAAGGACGCTTCGCTTCTGGTCTTCGTCACAATTTTGGTGATGTGCGCGCCGATACTGCTCAACCCGTTCCCGGAAAGCTCAGGTCTCGCGCTGTTTAACGCAGGCTACCCCGACCTTATGCAGCGCTTCGTGATTTTCGGGATCTTTGCGATTGGCTTCAACATCCTCTTTGGTCTGACCGGCTATTTGTCGTTTGGACATGCCGCCTTTCTTGGGATCGGTTCCTACGCCGCGATTTGGTCGATGAAGCTGGTGACGCTCAACATTATTCCAGCGATCCTTTTCGCTATGATTGTTGCCGGGTTGGTGTCGCTGGTTGTTGGATACATTTCGTTACGTCGGTCGGGGATCTACTTCTCGATCCTGACGCTGGCCTTCGCGCAGATGATGTATTCCTTGGCCTACTCGGTTCTGACACCGCTGACCGGCGGCGAAACAGGGTTGCAGCTAAAAAACACTGATACGCCGCTTTTTTCCAACGTCCCTGAGGGTGAAATCGGTCGCGCTAGTCTTTTTGGAATGGATATGCGCCAGAACATCGAGCTGTCGGTGGGCGATTGGCTGTGGACGCTGAATTCGGGCTACTACATCGCAGGCGTGGTCATGCTGATCTCGTTCTACTTTGCGATCCGCATATTTCGCTCGCCGTTCGGCATGATGTTGCGCGCAGTGAAATCGAACCAGAACCGCATGAGCTACACGGGTCTGTCGACGAAACCCTACACGCTTGCAGCTTTTGTAATTTCGGGCATGTACGCCGGACTTGCTGGCGGCCTTCTGGTGGCAATGGACACGCAGGTGGGACCCGAACGGATGTTCTGGACCGCATCGGGCGAGGTCGTCCTGATGGTAATCCTCGGCGGTGTTGGCACGCTGATCGGTCCGATCCTTGGTGCTGGCCTGATTCAATACATGGAAAGCATCATCTCGACGATCAACAACACAATCCTGCACACGTGGTTCGGTTTCATGCCCGAAGGGTTGGAGAATTTCTTCGTCACGATTATCCACCCCTTCATCGGCAAAGGCTGGCACCTCACACTGGGCCTCGTCTTCATGGCGGTGGTGATCTTCCTGCCCGGCGGCCTCGTCGAGTTGGGTCAGCGCATCGGTCGCATCTTCAGCCGCAAGAAGGCGGATGAGGCGACCTCCAAGACGCCCGCGGAATAAGGAGAACACTCATGGGAATCCTTGAAGTCAAGGGCGTCGGCAAGCGCTTCGGTGGTCTGCAAGCGCTGGGGGACGTGAACCTCAGCGTGGCCGAGAACACCGTCCACGCCATCATTGGCCCGAACGGTGCGGGCAAGTCCACGCTCCTGAACTGCCTCGTCGGCAAACTGATCCCCGATACCGGCTCGGTCATGTTTGACGGCCAGTCGGTGCTGGGTCGCAAACCGCATGAGATCAACCAGATGGGCATCTCCCGCGTGTTCCAGACACCGGCAATCTTCGGTGATCTGAACGTGATGGCAAACGTCATGATCCCGTGCTTTGCGCGTCGCGACGGCGCATTCCGCATGCATGCATACGAAGCCGTCCATGACGAGCCCGAGATCATCGAGCAGGCCGAGGAAATTCTCATCGACCTCAACATGATCGACAAGCGCGACATGCACGCCGCATCACTTAGCCGAGGCGACAAGCGGCGGCTGGAAATGGCCATGTGCCTTGTCCAACAGCCGCGCCTCCTTCTTCTGGACGAGCCGACCGCAGGCATGGCCCGGGCCGACACCAACAACACGATCGACCTTCTCAAGCAAATCCGCGACAAGCGCGACATCACGATGTGCATCATCGAACACGACATGCACGTCGTCTTTTCGCTGGCCGAGCGGATCACCGTCCTCGCCCAAGGCACGCCCCTTGTCGAAGACACGCCCGACAACATTCGCGGCAATCCGAAGGTCAAGGAAGCGTACCTCGGCGAAGCCGCGGCATAGGGGGAACGGACATGCTCGATAAACCATACGAGAAGAACGCAAACCACGCGGCGACCGCTCCGGCCTATCTCAGCATCTGGAACATCGAAGCTTTCTATGGCGAAAGCTACATCGTTCAGGACGTGTCGTTTAACGTTCACGAAGGCGAAATCCTCGCGCTTCTGGGCCGCAACGGCGCGGGCAAGACGTCAACACTGCGCACGATCGCACGCCTTGATGACCCAGCGTTGAAGCACGGGGAAATCTGGCTCGATCACAAGCCCTTGCACAAGATGGCCAGCCATGAGGCCGCGCGCGAAGGCATCGCTCTGGTCCCAGAGGACCGCCGGATCATTCCTGGCCTGACGGTTGAGGAAAACCTGCAACTCGCGCAGATCGCCCCGCCTGTTGGGTGGTCGCTGGAGCGTCTCTACGACCTCTTCCCGCGCTTGGGCGAACGCCGCCGTCAGGAGGGTGTGACGTTGTCGGGCGGTGAACAGCAAATGCTCTCAATCGCTCGCGCGCTGGCCCGCGACATCAAGGTTCTGCTTCTGGACGAACCTTACGAAGGGCTAGCCCCGGTGATCGTTCAGGAAATCGCCAACACGCTCAACGTCATCCGCGAACAGGGCATCACCACGATCATCGTCGAACAGAACGCCGTGGCCGCCTTGAAACTCGCCGATCGCGCCGTCATCCTTGACACTGGTACCGTCGTCTACGACGGGCTGGCCAAGGAAGTGCTGGACAACAAGGAACTCCGTGAAGAGTACCTGGCGATCTGACGCGGACACGCATGCAATGAAGACCTTGGCGCGTGCGCGGCGAAAATGGCCGCGCCGCCAATAACATATGGAGGGACCCAATGACCGACGCTCAGGACAAGATGTATCCGCCGTCGCCCGACATGGCCGCCAAGGCCCATGCCGACAAAGCCAAATATGACGAGATGTACGCCGCCTCCGTCGCGGACCCCGAAGCTTTCTGGGGCGAGCACGGCAAGCGCATCGACTGGATCAAGCCCTACTCAAAGGTCAAGGACACGTCCTATGACTTCGGCAATGTCTCGATCAAATGGTACGAAGATGGCACGCTGAACGTCTCCGCCAACTGCATCGACCGGCATCTGGCGACACGCGGCGATCAGACGGCGATCATCTGGGAACCTGACGATCCCAAGGATGACGCCAAGCACATCACCTACAAGGACCTGCACGCCGAAGTCTCGCGCTTTGCCAACGTCCTGAAATCCATGGGTGTGGGCAAAGGCGACCGCGTCGTCCTTTACATGCCGATGATCCCCGAAGCGGCCTACGCCATGCTGGCCAGCGCGCGCATCGGCGCCATCCATTCCATCGTCTTCGCAGGTTTCTCCTCAGACGCCCTCGCCGATCGCATCCGTGGCTCTGAAGCCAAGGTTGTTGTCACCGCCGATGAGGCTCCGCGCGGCGGGCGCAACACCGCGCTGAAAGC
This sequence comes from uncultured Rhodobacterales bacterium, assembly GCA_964638245.1. Lineage (GTDB taxonomy): Bacteria > Pseudomonadota > Alphaproteobacteria > Rhodobacterales > Rhodobacteraceae > CAZWZG01. Next base: position 807 of record CAZWZG010000098.1, on the reverse strand, counting down.
CAACGCGGACAAGGCGCTCGACAAGCTGGACGGCCCTACAAAGGCCCTTGTCGTGCAGCGCACCGGCGGCGATGTCGCCATGAAAGAAGGGCGCGATTTCTGGCTCCACGAACTGGCCGCCACCGTCGACGCCGATTGCCCGCCCGAAGAAGTCGGCGCCGAGGACCCGCTGTTCATTCTCTACACCTCCGGCTCGACAGGTCAGCCCAAGGGTGTCGTGCACACGACGGGCGGCTACCTCGTCTATGCGTCGATGACCCACCAGTACACCTTCGACTATCACGACGGAGATATCTTCTGGTGCACCGCCGACGTCGGCTGGGTCACCGGCCACAGCTACATCGTTTACGGACCGCTCGCGAATGGTGCGACAACCGTGATGTTCGAAGGCGTGCCCACCTACCCCGACGCCGGTCGCTTCTGGGCAGTTTGCGAAAAGCACAAGGTGAACCAATTCTACACCGCGCCTACAGCGATCCGCGCGCTGATGGGTAAAGGCACCGAATTTGTCGAGCCCTACGACCTGTCGGACCTGCGCATCCTTGGCACGGTGGGTGAACCCATCAACCCCGAAGCGTGGAACTGGTACAACGATGTCGTTGGCAAGGGCCGCTGCCCGATTGTGGACACGTGGTGGCAAACCGAAACCGGCGGTCACCTTCTGACACCGCTGCCCGGCGCCACGGCGACAAAACCCGGCTCAGCCACAACCCCGTTCTTCGGCATCCAGCCGGTCATCCTCGAACCCACATCGGGCGAGGAAATCCATGACACTGCCGCCGCAGGCGCCCTCTGCATCCAAGAAAG
>CAZWZG010000097.1:0-11490 GCA_964638245.1 uncultured Rhodobacterales bacterium | reverse complement strand
ATCGTGCCGATGTTCACATGCGGCTTCGTGCGTTCAAACTTTTCCTTTGCCATGGTGCTTTGCGCCCTTTGGAGTTCAATTTCGGGCGCGATTTAAGGCCTATGGCGGGCAAGTTCAAGCGTCAGTTGTCACTTGGAGGCGGTGCGGGGCTGCCTGCATTCACATTTTCCAACCCTGCGAAGTCGGCTGGGTCATACGCGACGCGTTCGCGGCCCGGTTTGGGTTCGAACCACTCGGGGTTGTTGCGCAGCCAGCGCTCGATCTGAATGGCGATCTGGTTGGCGAGGTTTTCGAGCTGTTGCTCTGGGCCGCGTGCCAGGCCTGAACCGATCACCGGTGTCCAGACACCTTCGGAGGCGCGCAAGCGCACGGGTTCTTCATTGAGTTTCTGGCGCGTTTCGTTGTCGTAGACCGTGATGTCGATCAGAATCTGCGATGACGGCGTGGCAACGAGAGGCACCCCCGGTTGGGCCAGTACGATGCCGCCAAGGACGATCCCGAGGTGGTAGAGCCCGTCGCCGTCGTAGCGCCTTAGGCGTTTTTCGATGGCGCTTGAGACAACAAGTTCGATCTGGTCGGGGCTTAGCTCACGCGAAAAGAAGGGGGCTTCGATGTTATCGCCAAAAGCAACGATATGGCCAGGGCGGAAATCACCGATGGGTTCGGGCACTTCTTTGAGGTCGGCGTTGGGATTCCCGCCGCAAGCGGCAAGAAAAACCACCGATGCAATCGCTGCAGATTTGACCAGCACATTCACGACGTACCCTCCCACACAATTGCAGACGACGCTAGCCGAGCAAGGTGTAGGGTGCAACGGTTGCTTCAGGTAAAGCGATTGTCGCGCGGGAAGCCGCGAGGGGCCATGCGACCCGCGCTGGCGCGTTTGCCGATCCATTCGTTCAGTTCGGTTTCGGTGCGGGTGCGACCGGCGGGGTCGAGCCAACTGAGGCCGTCGGAAAGGGTGAAGGTGGTGGCGTCCGACAGGCCGCCGTCCTTGTATTTTTGCAGCCGAACGCCTTTGCCGCGGGTCATCTCGGGCAGTTCGTCGAGGCGGAAGACGAGGACTTTGCGGTTTTCACCCACGGTCGCGACATGGTCCCCGGTGACGGGTTTGCAGACAGCGGCGCGGACGCTGTCTTTAACGTTCAGCACCTGCTTGCCGGTGCGGGTCTGGGCGATGATTTCGTCCTCGGGGACGATGAAACCGTCGCCAGCGGAGGACGCCACGAGCAGCTTCTGACCGGCGGTATGGATGCCAAGTGAGATGATCTCGGATTCGTTGGGCAGATCGACCATCAGGCGGACCGGTTCGCCCATGCCCCGACCACCGGGCAGGTTTGCGCCCGTGAGCGTATAGAAGCGACCGTTCGAGCCGAAGAGGAGGATCTTGTCGGTTGTCTGGGCGTGGAAGATGAAACGGCCCTCGTCGCCGTCCTTGAATTTCAGTTCTGCATCAAGGGGTTGGTGGCCTTTCAGTGCCCGGATCCAGCCCATTTGCGAGCAGACGATCGTGATCGGTTCCCGCTCGATCATGTCCTCCGCGGAGACCTCTTCGAAGTCACCGGCATCGGCAAAGGTCGAGCGGCGCGCGCCGTATTCGGATTTTGGTCCGAAGAGCTTGGCGGTTTCGCGGATCTCGTCCGCGATGGTGCGCCATTGGATGGCTTCGTCGGTGAGCAGGTCTTCGATGGCGGCGCGTTCTTCGACGAGTTTGTCGTATTCGGACCGCAGCTCCATTTCCTCGAGCCGTCGCAGGCTGCGCAGGCGCATGTTGAGTATGGCTTCAGCCTGAACTTCGCTGAGTTCGCCGTCGTCTGGGTTCAACTCGGGCATGGGCGAGACGTATTCGGCCTCGTCCATGGCGCGGGGGCGCTTGCGGCTCCAATCCTCGGCCATGAGCGCGGCTTTGGGATCGTCGTCGTAGCGGATGATCTCGATCACGCGGTCGAGGTTGAGGAAGGCGGTGATCAGGCCTTCGAGCACTTCGAGGCGGTGATCGATTTTGCCAAGCCGGAAGGTCTTGCGCCGGATCAGGACGTCGCGGCGGTGGTCGAGGAAGGCGCGCAGCACTTCCTTTAGCGAACAGACCTTCGGTGTCACCCCGTCGATGAGCACGTTCATGTTCATCGAAAAGCGGGTCTCGAGATCGGAGGAGCGGAAGAGCATCCCCATCAGCATGTCGGGATCGACCGTCTTGGCGCGCGGTTCGAGGATAATGCGGATGTCCTCGGCGGACTCGTCCCGGATGTCGGCGAGGATCGGGAGTTTCTTGGTTTGGATCAGCTCGGCGATCTTCTCGATGAGCTTGGATTTCTGGACCTGATAGGGGATCTCGGTGACGACGATCTGCCATTGGCCGCGCCCGAGGTCTTCCTTTTCCCAGCGCGAGCGGAGGCGGATACCGCCCCGGCCCGTGCGGTAGGTTTCCAGAAGGCTGTCGCGGGGTTCGACGATGACGCCGCCGGTGGGGAAATCGGGACCCGGAACGTACTCCATCAGAGTTTCGTCGCGGGCGTTCGGCGATTTGATCAGGTGCAGGCAGGCCGCGCACAACTCGGCAATGTTGTGGGGCGCGATGTTGGTGGCCATGCCGACGGCGATACCGGAAGAGCCGTTGGCGAGGAGGTTCGGGAAGGACGCGGGCAGGACCACGGGCTCCTGCATCCGCCCGTCATAGTTATCGCGGAAATCGACAGCGTCTTCGTCGAGGCCTTCGAGGAGCGCTTCGGCGGCCTTCGTCAGGCGCGCTTCGGTGTAGCGCGACGCTGCCGGGTTGTCGCCGTCGATATTGCCGAAGTTGCCCTGGCCGTCGACCAGCGGGTAGCGGACGTTGAAGTCCTGGGCGAGGCGGGCCATGGCGTCATAAATCGCGCCGTCGCCATGGGGGTGGAAATCGCCCATCGTGTCGCCGGAAATCTTGGCCGATTTGAGGAATTTGCCTTCTGGCGAAAGGTTCAGGCGACGCATGGCATAAAGGATGCGCCGGTGCACCGGTTTCAGCCCGTCGCGCGCATCCGGAAGCGCGCGGTGCATGATTGTCGACAGCGCATAGGTCAAATACCGCTCACCAATGGCCCGGCGGAGCGGTTCGCCCACTTCTTGAGGGCTGATATTGGGGTCGTCGGTGGCGTCGGCCATAGATAGGGTGTAAACGGGGCGCGAACGGGGGTCCAGAGCGGAATGGAGTTCGCCCGCCCATGGCACAAAAATCCTTACTGATAACGGGCTGTTCCTCGGGGATCGGCTATGCCTCGGCGCATTTCATGCGGGATCGCGGTTGGCGGGTGTTTCCGGCCTGCCGCAAGGTCGAAGACGTGGCGCGATTGCGCGAAGAGGGCTTTGAGGCCGTGCGGATCGATTACGCCGATACCGACAGCATTCTGAACGGGCTGGCCGAGGTGTTGGAGGCGACGGGCGGGACGCTGGACGGGCTGTTCAACAACGGCGCCATGGGGCTGCCCGGGCCGGTCGAGGACATTCCGACCGAGGGGTTGCGCGAGATTTTCGAGGTCAATTTCTTTGGTCAGCACGAGTTGACGCGCCGGGTGATCCCGGTGATGCGCGCCCAAGGCTCGGGGCGGATCGTGTTTACCTCGAGCGTGCTGGGGTTCATCGTTTACAAGTGGCGCGGGGCGTATAACGCGTCCAAATTCGCGCTTGAGGGGCTGGTTCAGACCCTGCGCATCGAAATGCGGGACAGCCCGATCCGGGTCAGCGTCATCCAGCCGGGGCCGATCGAGACCAACATCATTGCCAAGGCCGGGCCGCAGTTCGACAAATGGGTGGATTGGGAGAATTCCGCGCGGGCCGAGCAGTATCGCGACGAGCTCTTGGCCAAGCTCTATGACCCGCGCCCACCAACTCTGTTCACGCGCCCGCCCGAGGCGGTGGCCAAGTTGTTGGCGCACGCGCTGGAGGCCCGCAACCCGCGTCCGAATTACATGATTACGGTGCCCACACGGGTGTCCAACGTGCTCAAGCGGGTGATGCCGGTGCGACTGCATGATTGGTTGTTGTCCAAGGCGTAGGGGACGCGGCGGTGCTGGCATCGGGCAAACGTGGTGCACTTCGTTCCAGATCATGCTGGCCCTTAGTCCTGCAAAGTCGCCTTGAAATCGATGTGCAGACGGTTCCCATCGGGGTCGCGGACGAACACGAGCACGATCCCAAGGGCCTCGAAGGGAAAGAGTTTGAAGGTTACGTCTTGCTCCTCAAGATGGTTGGTGAAGTCCTCTAGCCCCACCGCGCGGAAGGCAATGTGTTCCATCCTGAGGCTTTCGTCTTCGGAATGAATGGCAGGCGCGGGGTCGGCTTCGATCAGATGCAGGACGCAAGTGTCGCCGATATAAAGCCACGCGCCCGGCACATGAAACTCGGGGCGATCCCCCGAACGCAGTCCAAGCACGGTTTCATACCATTCCACCATCTTTGGCAGGTTCACGGTACGGATATTGACGTGGTCGAATGCGGTGAGTGGCATTGGCTGTCTCCAAAAAGGCAAGATGCGGTTTGACTGCGGCCATCTATTGAATAGAATTCATGAAACACAAAGAGAAACGATTTCATGCACAATGAATGATATTCAACTCAGGAATTTCGACCTCAACTTGCTTGTGACTTTTGAAGCGCTTATGGCCGACAGGAGCGTCACCCTGGCGGCCGAGCGGCTAAAGAAGACGCCATCGGCGATCAGCCATGCGCTTGGTCGGTTGCGCGCGCACACCGGTGATCCGCTAATGGTTAGAGTTGCCGGGAGGATGCAGCCGAGTCCCTTCGCGCTGCAATTGGTCGAAGATGTTCGGCCCATTCTTCGCGCGATCGAGCGCGCGGTGGCGCCTCCGGAGCCCTTCGACGAGACAACCAGTGATCGCGTTTTCCGTATCGCGCTTCCGGCGATGACGTCGTTGATCACCGAGGTGACCGCACGGATCAGTGACGCGGCACCGGGTGTGTCCGTCGAATGGGTGCCGCTTGGGCCGAGCGTTGTGCCCTCTGTTGCGGATGAGCAGATCGACCTCGCCCTGCTGGGGTCGGACAAGACCTTGCCCGATGGTCTTGAGGAAAAACGCATGCCGCCGCTCGAGCGCGTCACGGTCATGCGGACTGGACACCCGGCGCTCGAGAAGTGGGACCAGCAGGCTTGGCTCGATTGGCCGCATGTTATGGTCGGAATGGGAAGCGCGGCCCGCCAGACGGTCGAGGAACAGATGCGACGCGATGGCCTTAATCGTCACATAGGCGCGCGGCTCTCGGAATTCTCGGGCGTTGCTCCCTTGCTGGCGCGCTCCAACATGATGTGGACGACCGTTAAGCCCTTCGTGGTGCACGATCTGGAAACCTATGATCTTGCGGTTGTGCGCCCTCCGGTCAGTGTTCCAGACTTCGAGTTTCGGTTCATCTGGGGCGCGCGTTTGTCGGCAGATCCCGGAAATCAGTGGCTGCGCGAGGTCGTGTTGAAAGCCTATGAGGCGCTTGATGCCTAGCTGTTTGGTGGAGCGTACTGATGGCATTGGCCTTGGCACGCCCCAAGGCCAGTCCTTTCGCGGCCCGCCGATCGTAGGTTTGTCTGACCCAACTCTCGCATTTCCAGACCCAAGCCTTATGTGGAGGCCAAAGGGGAGAAGACATGGCCGATGATCCGTTATTCTGGGTAGTCGCAGTCGCGGTTTTGATCGTGCTGGGCATTCTGCTGACCGGCATTGGCGGGTTTGCCAAGGGCGGCGAGTTCAACCGCAAGCACGCCAACCGGATCATGCGCTATCGCATCATTGCGCAGGCCGTGGCTGTGGCCCTGATCCTTTTGTTCGTCGCGATAAGGCAAGGAGGCGGCTGACATGGTTGTCCTGAACAAGATTTACACGAAAACCGGGGATGCCGGGGAAACGTCGCTCGGCAACGGCGCGCGTGTGGCCAAGCATGCGTTGCGCGTGTCGGCCTATGGAACAGCCGATGAGTTGAACGCGACGCTCGGGTTGGCGCGACTTCATGCGGATGGGGACATGGATGTAGCACTTGGACGGATCCAGAACGATCTTTTTGATCTGGGCGCGGACCTGTGTGTGCCGGACATGGAGAAAGATGCCGAGGCGGAGTACCCGCCGCTGCGGATGGTGGATGCGCAGGTTGAGCGGCTTGAGGCCGAGATTGACGTCATGAACAAGGACATTCCGCCGCTGAAATCCTTCATTCTGCCCGGTGGCAGCGTTCTGGCGGCGCATTTGCATTTGTGTCGTACGGTTGCGCGGCGCGCTGAGCGCCTTTCGGTGGAATTGGCCACGGTTGAGGCGATCAATCCGGCGGCGGTCAAATACCTCAATCGTTTGTCGGACTGGTTTTTCGTGGCCGGGCGCGTGGCCAATAACGATGGCGCCGATGACGTGCTGTGGGTGCCGGGCGCAAACCGGTAAGCCATTGGGGGCCAGCCCCCAAACCCCCGGGATATTTGTGTCCAGATGAAGGAGCGTGGACCGGCTCAGATCGTGCGGCCGCCATCCACCTCAAGAATAACGCCGGTGAGAAAGCATGCTTCATCTGACGCAAGATAGACCGCGGCGTTACCGATGTCCTGAGGCGTTGAGAGGCGGCCCAAGGGGACGGTGGCCAAGAATCCTTCGCGTGCTTCTGGGGTGTCGGGTTTGCCCATGAAGGTTTCCATCAACCCTGTTGCGCCCAGCACAGGGGCGATGGCGCAGACGCGGATGTTGTCGGGCGCAAAATCCAGCGCCAGCGATTTCGTCATCGTGTGCACCGCGCCCTTGGTGGCGTTGTACCAGGTCAGTCCCGGGCGCGGGCGGATGGCGGCAGTAGAGCCGACATTGATCATCACGCCCCCGCCAATCGTGCGCCAGTGCGGCACGGCGGCTTGGGTCATGTGGTAGATGCTGTCGACGTTGACGCGAAAGAGACGCTGCATCGTCTCATAGTCAACGTCGAGAACCGGCTGGTTGCGATGGCTGATGCCAGCATTGTTGACCACGATGTCGACCTGCCCGAAGTGGACCTTTGCGCGTTCAAAGGCTTGGCTGACGGACGTCCCGTCCGACACATCGACGCCGATTGCGATTGCGTTCTCACCGTGATCGGCGGCCGCATCGCTGGCCCCGTCGGCGTTCAGGTCGGCAAAGACGACCCGCGCGCCTTCGTTGAGCATGCATTGGGCGATGCCAAGACCGAACCCAGATGCGGCTCCAGTTACGATTGCTGTCTTTCCACCAAGGCGCATTGGTCGGCCCTCCCGTAGCCAGAGTTACAATTGGCGCACTGAGAGTAAAGCGGGCGCGATTATTGTTCGAGGTCGGTAGTGGGCACTTCGTGCAGCTTCAGGATCGCATCGATCTGCTTGAGGCAGGCATCGATCTCGTCAGCAATTTCGTCCTGGCCGCGCTCGCGCGCATAGTCGCGCATGTCGGCCAGGACCAAAGGCATCCAGCGCATTCGCGAGAACGCGTCGTCCGCCCTGGTCCAGGCGTCGCTGCTTTCGACTTCATCCATCGCCATGGGCACATATCCGCTAGGACTTCTTGACGCGTGGTAGTTTTGAGTATGCGGCGCGCTGGCTTTGGCAACAAGGCAAGCATCGAAACTTAATGATGAAGAAATTCGATGGATTGCGCGGAAATTCGGCAGGTTTTTGGATCCGGTGACCTGCTTGTGGCACGAACGCAGTTAAATGGCGGATCGAAACGAAGGGTTTGGTGGAGCCTAGGGGAGTCGAACCCCTGACCTCTTGCATGCCATGCAAGCGCTCTCCCAACTGAGCTAAGGCCCCGAACCGGCAGCGCTTGGGTCTGGCGCGCTGCGCAATGTCTCTAGGGCAGGCGCGCGCCTGCCGCAAGAGGTTTGTTAGGTGTCGTCGTCGTCGCTGGCGACGTCGGCGATCTCGTCAAGCGAGACGTCATCGTTGTCGTCGTCTTCTTCGAGAACGTCATCGCCCAGATCGACATCTGTATCGTCGTCGTCATCCTCGAGGACCACGTCTTCGTCTTCCTCGACCTTGGATTTGGACTGTGCGTCGGCCTTGTCGGCCACCATCGTCCGGCTCGTTTTGCCAGTGTCGATGGTCACAACTTCGCCTGTGTACGGGCTCACGATCGGATCCCGGCCAAGGTCATAGAAACGCTTACCGGTTGTCGGGCAAACTCGCTTGGTTCCCCATTCTTCTTTGGGCATGGGCGTCCCTTTCTGTGCCGTGCTCGGATTGAGGCCGCGACGTGCCATATGGGATGGCTGCTGTAAAGCATTTTGTCAGGGCCTTTTCCCCAGCGGGTGTGGAGGCTATGGCTCGGCCATGCAAGAGGGTGCTGCAACAATAGGCTCACCGCCGATCCCGCTGGTGCTGCGTGTGTCAAAGCGCGCGCGGCGCTTGTCGTTGCGCGTGTCGTCGCTGGATGGGCGGGTGACGTTGACGCGACCGGCTTGGGTCAAGGAGCAAGACGCCCTGGATTTTGCGGCGACGCGCGAAGAGTGGCTGCGGATGCAATTAGGGCGGCAAGAGGATCCGGTGCGGGTTGGCCATGGGGTCAAGCTGCCTGTTGAGGGGGGCATGGTGACGTTGGAGATTGCCGAGGGGCGACGTGTGCACCTCGCTGACGACGTACTATTCGCGCCTCGCCATGGAACCGGCGCAGCGGTGGAGGCCTTTTTGAAAGCCCGGGCCCGCGATCGAGGGAGTGCCGCTGTCGAGAAATACGCTCGCGTCCTCGGTCGAACCGCATCGCGGCTAAGCTTTCGAGACACACGCTCGCGTTGGGGGTCCTGCACGACGAAGGGGGGCATCATGTTGTCATGGCGGCTGATCCTCGCTCCGCCCGAGATCCTCGACTATGTCGCCGCCCATGAGGTCGCGCATCTAAAGCACATGGATCACTCGCCAGCGTTCTGGGCGCAGGTCGAAGCGCTGTATCCCGATCACAAACGCGCCAGCGCCTGGCTTCGCGAGCATGGGCCGGGCCTGCATCGGTATCGCTTCCGCGATTGACCCGCGCGGCGGCGCGTGATTCGATGGGGCATGTTGATCCAAGCCAAAACCACCGAGACCGCTGCGGCCCATGATCGGGTCTATCGCAGCCTGCGCAGCCGCATCATGCACGGGGCGCTGGCGCCGGGAACCGCGCTGACCTTGCGCGGCATTGGCGCAGAGTTCGATGTTTCGATGACCCCGGCGCGCGAAGCGCTGCGGCGGCTGGCGGCGGAAGGCGCGCTGACGCTGACGCCCACAGGTCGCGCGCTGACACCAGAGCTGTCGGGCGAACGGATTGAAGAGCTGGCGTCATTGCGTGCGTTGATCGAACCCGAACTGGCCAGCCGAGCACTCCCGCGCGCCCATAACGCGCTGATCGACCGGCTTCAGGCGATCAACGCCAACATTGCCGAGGTCATCGCCCACGGGGATGCGGTCGGTTACATCCGGCTGAACCTTGAGTTTCATCGCACGCTTTATCTGCGTGCCCAGGCCCCTGTGATGCTGGCCACAGCGGAAACCATCTGGCTCCAGCTAGGGCCGACGATGCGCGCGCTTTATGGCAAAATGAATCGTACCGAGTTGCCGCCCCATCACAGGATGATCGTCTCCGCCTTGCGCGCCGGTGATGAGCCCGGGCTGCGATTGGCGGTACGCACGGATGTCACGCAAGGGTTGCGGATGCTGGTGACGTGAAGTGGCTGGCGTTTCTGGTGGTGCTGGCGATAGCGGCGTTTGCCCTAAAGCCGGATGTGCCCGCCTTGGAAGACAAGATTACCGAAGACCTGACGCGCGCGGCCGCCGATCTTTCGGTCAATCGCGAGGATGACGTCCTGTCGGGAACGTTGAAGGTGCTTTGTTCGGTGAATGCTGATGGGTGCGCGCGCGTTATCCGGTCCGGGATGGAGATCCAGTCGGCAGACTTCTATGTGGCCCTTGAGGCACGGGTGGATCTTGCAGGGTCGCCTGCACTACGCTGCGTTGGTGCCTTTACCCAATGGACGTGTTGGTCCGAACAGTAGGGCGCGCAAAAGCGCACCCTACCGGTTTGGTTAAGCAGCGGTACGGCGACGCCGTGCGAAAGCGCCCATACCCCCAAGCGCGGCCAGAAGCGCCCAACCAGCGGCTGGCAATGGAACTTCTGAGATTGTGACGGAAGCGAGATTGGAGAAATCGACATCCGACCGGTTGGTCAGGAAGCCACCAGCAAAGGGTGGAACAGTTTCCCCGAAAAGCGTCGCCAATTCGTCATCCGATGACAGGTGAATGAGCCCGTTCTCTGGATCGCCGAGCGTGCCCGGGCCGTTGCCATCACTGGGATTGAAGGCCTGTCCGAAAGACTGGTTCACTTCGGTCCCCGCGTCATAGACATTCAACCGATCAAGCGTGAACGAGCCGACATTCAGCTCTCCGAGATCGTCAAAAAGGTCGAACGTGGCGGCGAGGAAGGTATCGTTGGACGGAATGATCATCGATAGAAGCGTGATGTACTGTGCGTCCGCACCGATCCGGAAAACCTCGGAGACCGCATTGCCGGGGTCAAACACTGGCGGGCCTCCGACACCGGGGTCGCCCACACCTGCGGGGTCGGTGATCGTGCGGATGATGCGGTTCGGATCGGCGGCGTCGACGGCCTCTGCCGCTGCGGTGCCGGTGCCGCCAACCTCAGCCAGTTCTTCGATGCCGGGCGACGCGGCATCGCCGTTGACGAACGGCACGTAGCTGCCGTCGTGAATGACGGTCAGGAAGGGCGTATAGAACAGGCCTTCGGGTCCGTTATTATTGGTGATCGTGACCTTGACGGTTCCGGCGATCGCCGGAGCGGCCAAAAGCGCCGCCGCCATGGTCGTTGCAATGAGCTTCATATCAAGCCTCCAAGTTGTGGTGCGGATGCCGAAACGCTCGGCATCTCATCCCCCGGGGCCCAATGAAGCGGCCCGGATGGTCGCAGCCTACGCTTGGGGCGCGTCTAAACCCTTGTCACAAAACCGGTATTCACGCGCGAGCGCACGGGGATGTGTGTTGGGCGTAAGGGGGGCGTGATGTCGCGTGAGTCGCCCGCAGCCCTTCATTCGGAGACGGCGCGCGCCATCTCGGCACCCGAGGCCACGAGCACGACGCGTTCGAAATCCTCGACCATATCGGATGGAAGCGCCTGCGTCATTTCGGGCTGGCCGACGTAAAGGATCGGCTGGTCGCTCATGAAAGCGGCGTAGGGCCCGGCCTTGAGCGCGGCCACGACGCCATCCCAGAAGGCCTCCGCCAACGAGGGGCGGTCTACTGTCGCCGCAACGACCCCGTCGGCGGACATCTCGAGAAAGAGGTCGCACGCGTTTTGGCTGCCGTAGCGAAGCGCGTGGGCGTCTGCATCGGGATCGGCATCGGCCAAGCCGAAGCATGCGAGGAAAGCCGGTGCGGCAATCCCCGCCGGTTCGCCATCGTTGAAGCCGAGAAGTGTCAGCGCGGCGCTCATCTGATTGCCTCTAGCTGTGAATAGGCCCGTCGCCGCAGGCCAGTGCGGCTTCGCGCAC
>CAZWZG010000096.1:0-11528 GCA_964638245.1 uncultured Rhodobacterales bacterium | reverse complement strand
GTCCGCAGAGCAGTCATTGGCGTGGTGAACCTCTATTGACCGCTTTGCGGACAAAACGGACTTTTGTTTGACCGAAGCGAATGTCGGCTTCTAGTGTCCAAGACGAGTTTTTGAGTCCGGGCAAATGACATTCTCTTCGAAAGATATCGAACCATTTACTGCGTTTGAAAGGAAAGGCTGGGAGAAGGCGGCCGAAGCCTACCATGACCATTGGGGAGCACTGTCGGCGCAGTCTGCGCTCCCAATGCTCAAATTGGCAAAAGTCAAACGGGGCTCGAACGTCCTTGATGTAGCAACAGGTGCTGGCTACGTCGCGGCGGCGGCCAAAAGCATTGGGGCTGTTCCCGTCGGTTTGGATTTCTCAAGCGCCCAAGTTGAACTGGCCCGAAGGACTTTTCCTGGCATCGAATTCGTCCAAGGCAACGCACAAGACTTACCATTTGAAGATCAAGCATTCGATGCGGTGGTTATGGGATTTGGAATGAACCATCTTCCGGAACCAGAGAAAGCTGCCCAAGAAGCGTGGCGTGTCTTGAAGCCGGGTGGTGCTTTTGCGTTTTCCGTGTGGGCTGCTCCAGCGAAAGGTGAAGGCTTCGGGATTGTTTTGACTGCCATCGAAAGGCACGGGGTCCCAGACGCTAAACTCCCCGCGGCTCCACCTTACTTTCGCTTTGCAGACCCGGCAGAAGTCAAAGCAGTTCTGGAACCGGCAGGCTTCACGAGATTTTCCACTGTGGTCGCCGCTCAGACATGGCGTCATTCCAACCCAGACGAGGTAATTGACGCCTTTAGTGAGGGTGCAGTTCGCGCAACCGCCATGCTGCGGTCGCAACCTGACGACGCACGCAATAGGATTAGAGAAGTTGTGCGCGCTGAAGTCTGTGAACTCGCGCAGGGCGACGAATATCAGATCCCCGTTCCAGCGTCGCTTTCAGTAGGTTTCAAGGAAAGCTGACATTTGCTGCAATGCGCAGCATCGGCCAAATTGGGCTCGAGGACTAAGCCGCTCGCGCGGCATGGCCTCTTGTTTCTGAAGTAGCGAGCGGACCAATATGTAGACGCGTTTTGCGATGTGACTGACCTGCCTGACGATTGAGGTTTCTCAATTGGACAGGAGGTTTCCATGACACAGGAGAAGATGAGTCCGCTGCGTGCGCGGATGATCGAGGATATGCGTATCCGCGGGTTGGCGGAGACATCGCAGAAGGCGCATATCCGGGCGCTGAAGGATTTCACTGCGTTTCTGGGGCGGACCCCGGATACCGCGACATCCGATGAACTTCGCGCCTATCAGCTTCACATGACCGATACCGAAGTCACGCCTTCGGTCTACAACGCCCGGATCACAGCGCTGCGGTTCTTTTTCGGCATGACCTGCAATCGGGAGGACATGAAGAAGTACATGCAGTTCCGCACCGAGCCACGGAAGCTGCCGATTGTGCTGAGCTTCGAGGAGGTGTCAGCCATTTTGGCCTCGGCACCTGGGCCGGGTCTCAAATACCGGGCAGCGCTCGGCATCGGCTATGGCGCGGGGCTGCGCGCCTCCGAGGTGACCAATCTCAAAGTCCGCGACATCGACAGCGACCGGATGTTGATCCATGTCGAGCGCGGTAAGGGCGGCAAGGATCGCGACGTGATGTTGTCGCCGTCGCTACTCGAACTGCTTCGCGATTATTGGCGCGAGGCCCGGCCACAGGGGTGGCTGTTTCCGGGGCAAAGCAGGGTTGAGCCTTTGTCGCCACGCTCTCTGAACCGTGCCTTCAACTCGGCCAAGCGCATGGCTGGAATCAAAAAGCCCGCGACGTTGCACTCGCTCCGGCACAGCTTTGCCACGCATCTTCTAGAGGCAGATACGGATGTGCGCGTGATCCAGGTTCTCCTCGGGCACGCCAAGCTGACCACGACGGCACGATACACCCATGTGGCGACCAAGACGCTGGGCAAGGTCGCCAGCCCGTTCGAGAATATCCAGGATGCGACCTGACGGGCGGGGCGGCGTGCCACGGCACGCGCTGGAGGTTGCCGACATCTTTCGTGATCATGGGCCTGCCTACCGGCGGGCCAATGCAGGGCATCTGAGCCTTCCCCAACTCAAGGTGATGTCGGCGATCGAGGCCTGCCGGACAGAGGCGCTCGGCGGGCATGTCGCCGCCTGCACCAAGTGCGGGCACCAGCATATCGCGTATAACAGCTGTAAGAACCGGCACTGCCCGAAGTGCCAGGGACCGGCGGCGCGCGACTGGATGGCAGCGCGGGCTGATGACCTGCTGCCCGTGGAGTATTTCCACCTCGTCTTCACACTCCCAGCTGAGATTGCCCGCATCTCCTATTGGAACAAACGGGCGGTCTATGGCCTGTTGTTCAAAGCATCAGCCGAGACGGTGGCGACAATTGCCGCCGATCCCAAGCGCATGGGCGCGCGCGCCGGAATGACCAGTGTGCTGCACACATGGGGGTCGGCACTGACGCATCATCCCCATGTCCACATGATCGTGCCCGGCGGTGGTCTGTCTTCGGACGGCACAAGGTGGATCGCCTGCCGACCGGGCTACTTTCTGCCGGTAAAGGTTCTGTCGAGGCTGTTCCGGCGCCTGTTTATCGAAGGGCTGGTCGCGCTGCATCGCACCGGGCAGCTTGCCTTCTTCGGTGACCAGGCCGAGCTGGTGGATGCGAACGCCTTCGCTGCATGGCTTGCCCCGTTCCGCAAATCCGAATGGGTCGTGTACGCCAAGCCACCGTTCGGCGGTCCCAAAGCAGTGCTGGCCTATCTCAGCCAATACACGCACCGCGTCGCAATCTCAAACAGCCGCCTCGTCAGTGCCGATGCCAATACCGTTTGATTCCGCTGGAAGGATTATCGCATCAAGTCCGAGGACCGGATGAAGGTCATGCGGCTCGATACGCACGAGTTCATCCGACGCTTCCTGATCCATGTTCTGCCTGATGGCTTCCATCGCATCCGCCACTACTGCTTGCTGGCAAGCGCCGCCCGCAAGAACAACATCGCGATGGTCCGCTCATTGCTCGGCGCGGAAGAGCCCGTGCAAGATGACACATCCACCGCCGAGATCATCCCGCTGGCTTTGCAAGAGCCATGTCCCGAATGCGGTGGGACGATGCGTATCATTGAGACATTCCGGCGTGGCGAGATCCCTCGATCCCGTGCACCACCAAGGAAACAGGCCGCATGACCGATTGCCCGTTCATATCATCCTTCGCTCACCGGTTGCTTCGGCCAAACCGGCCAAGCCAACTTGTCCACAGCGATCGGAAAAGTCGCGCAATAGGCGCATCACGGGTCCGGTTCGGATCAGATACAGGCCAAATCTCCCGGCGAAACCTGGAAGCCGCCGCCTGCATCCTACAGACCAACGCATTCGTCACCGTCACAGGCCCAGCCGACAGCGCGCTTTCCCCATAGGTGATACCAATCACCCGCGGCTTCCGCCCTGAGAGGTTTGTCAACGCGGGCCACAGTCAATCCCAGCCAATCCCGCGCGCATTGGCCCGCGTCGAAAAACCTTCATCGAAGCGGTCATTCGCTGCGGTTTGCACAAACGGCGGCTTCTGTTTATTCCGGACTTTCACTTGGTTTTCTGGAGCTAACACTTCGGCGGTTTGGCCGTGCGGTTGTTGCGCATGACCGTGCGTGCGCCGGCCTAG
Organism: uncultured Rhodobacterales bacterium; assembly: GCA_964638245.1. Taxonomy (GTDB): domain Bacteria; phylum Pseudomonadota; class Alphaproteobacteria; order Rhodobacterales; family Rhodobacteraceae; genus CAZWZG01. The sequence continues at coordinate 7,865 of CAZWZG010000096.1, read as the reverse complement.
CGGGAATTCACGCCGATAACCCGTTCTTCTCCCGCAAATTACTGGACTACGCGGGCATTGTGAGCGTGTGTGGGCGAGGCGACGCACTCGCGTCGTCAGTCTCCGCCCGGAAGTCCCGGGCCTGCGGCGGTAAAGGCGCCGGACGGTCCGGCGCCTAACACCACAGGAAACAAAAATGACTACGCAAACAGGAAAGACTGCTGCGAGCAAATCGAAAAATGCCCGCCTCGAAGGGCTGCTGAACCGCCCAAGAGGCGCCACCATCGGGCAGCTCCAGAAAGCGCTTCACTGGCAGCCACATACCATCAGGGCCGCTATTTCCCAGCTCAGGAAGGACGGAGCTGAGATCACCCTCGATCGCAGCGGAAAGACACCTGCCTACCGGAACGAGGCCGTCACGTGAGCAGGCGTGGGACTCGCGATCTCCCGGACCAAATTTGGGAGATCGCCCACATGGACCACGCCGCTTGCACCAAGGCGCTGGCGGCCCTGCCGGGGATCACGCTGCCATCTCGCTTGCGGGCCCAAACACTGAGGCGGTTGCTGGCTTATGGGATCCAGGCGCGGGCTCTTGGCGGGCTAAGCCCGAAAGAACGGCGGGCACTCAAAGCCATAGCCGGAGGCACAAGCGCTTGCGATGTGGGTGCCACGACCCCGTCAGCGGGTACGCATCTGCTGCGGGAGTGGAATGGCCGGACCTATCGGGTCGAGGTCACTGATAGAGGCTATGTGCTGGATGATACGACCTACGGTTCGCTCTCCGCCGTCGCCAAGCGGATTACCGGGACCTCCTGGTCTGGCCCGCGCTTCTTCGGGTTAGCAAAGAAGCGATCGGCATGTAGAAGACCCGCTGCGCAATCTACACCCGCAAGTCGAGCGAGGAGGGCCTGGACCAAGGCTTCAACTCGCTCGATGCGCAGCACGAGGCCTGCGCGGCCTATATCGAGAGCCAGAGGCACGAGGGCTGGGTGTTGGTCAAAGGGCGCTACGATGATGGTGGAATCTCCGGCGGCCATCTCGATCGTCCGGCACTCCAACGCCTGATGAATGATGTCGAGGTAGGCCGCGTCGACCGGATCGTCGTCTACAAGATCGATCGGTTGACACGGTCGCTCACTGACTTTGCGAAACTGGTCGAGCGGCTCGACGCAGCTGGGGCATCCTTCGTCTCGGTGACTCAGTCGTTCAATAATGCAACAAGCATGGGGCGGCTCACGCTGAACGTTCTATTGTAGTTTGCGCAGTTCGAACGGGAAGTGACCGCCGAGCGCATCCGCGACAAGATCGCGACCTCGAAGGCCAAGGGACTCTGGATGGGAGGAAACGTGCCACTTGGCTATGAAGCCGAAGACCGAACATTGCGCGTTGTTCCAACGGAGCCGGCGACCGTACGAACGCTCTTCGAATTCTATGAGACATTCGGTTCGGTGACGGCGGTCACAAAGGAAGCCATGAAGCTCGGGTTTAGATCAAAGAGACGGATCGGTCGGGGGGGAACGCCGCGCGGGGGATCGTTGATGGGCCGGAGGCAAATCCACCATGTACTATCGAATCCAGTCTACGCCGGCCGTATTCGCCATAAGGACGAAGTGCATGAAGGCCAGCACACCGCGATCATTGATCCCGACCGTTTTGACGCCATCCAAACCCGGCTGAAGGATCGCTCGGCCAGATCGCGCAGCAAGCCTTCCGCAGCCCATCTATCACCGTTGGCGGGCAAGATATTTGATGAGACCGAAGATCGTCTGACCCCTTCGTACGCCTGCAAGGGGGATAAACGGTATCGCTATTATGTCTCCCGGAGACTCGTGACCGGAGCGTCCGATGACGGCACTGGATGGCGGCTTCCGGCGGACCAACTGGAGAGAGATCTTGCACGCTCAGTGCTGTAGCACCTCGTGGAATGCATCGATCGCGGTGACATCTCGGAGAGCCGCGTGCACGTGATTGGGCGGATTAGGTCAAGCGCGGATGCGCTTGGGCTTCAGGTACTTAGCATCGTAAGAGAGGCAAGGCTTGCGGATGGCGCCGTTGCGATCGATCTAGATCCCGGTGAGACCGCGAGGAGGCTGCAGGTTGCACGTACCAATATCTCATCGGAAGCGCTGTCGTTGCGACTGCCGTTTCTGCAGCGTCGCCGCGGCGTAGAGCGCAGGCTGGTCATTGGCGCTGGACAAACCGGCAGAGATGAAATCCTGATCTCCAATATTGCGCGGGCATCAGCCTGACGTGAAGCTCTACGAAAGGGCGAAGACCTTGCCACCATTGCCGCCCGAGACGGCATATCGGTCAAATACCTCGGCCAGATGCTGCCCTTCGCTTTCCTCTCACCAAGGCTCGTCCGGGCAATCCTGGAAGGTCGACAACCACCCGCGTTGACCACGAACTGGATCCGCCGACGAGGACTTCCGGCCTCCTGGGCGGAACAGGACCACATCCTCGCGCAGCTTTGATCATCCCACGTATCGCTTCGTCTACTCTGGAAAAGGGACGCTGAGACTATTGGCCGAAAGGGCTCGCAATCGGGTCTCGCTGTCAGTCTCTGGATGCACCACCACCCGCTAGTTCCCGGAAATGCGGGACTATTCTGGCGCCGTTGGAAATCAACTGTCGAGACAGGACTGTGTGGCGGAGAGACAGGGATTCGAACCCTGGGTGGGCTTGCACCCACAACGGTTTTCGAGACCGCCCCGTTCGACCACTCCGGCACCTCTCCGCGGGGGTCTGGCGTGCCGTCTAGGCGAATGGCGCGCACACTTCAACCACTTTTGATCGCTTTTGCTTATCTGCTTGGCGTGATGGGGGAGCGGCCCTACATTCCAAGGGCACGCACGTTGGAGAAGTACGATGCTCAAACGCCTTTTGGTCTCTCTTTTTGCTCTGATCCTTTCGGTGACTTTTGCCGCCGCACAATCGGGCGATGTCGATCGTTTGCTGGAGATGCTGCAGCTGGATGAATACCTTGCCATCGTTTCCGAAGAGGGGATCGAAGAGGCCGCGGGCATCGAAGAGGAGATGTTTGCGGGGCGGGGCGGATCGGCCTGGGCGGCGTTGGTGGCAGATGTCTATGACGTCGAAACCGTCCGCGCGACGTTCAAGGACGCGTTTGTAGCTTCAATGGAAGACGTCGATCTGGAGCCGCTTTTTGCGTTTTACGAAACCCCGCTGGGGGATCGCATCATCATGGGCGAATTGCGCGCGCGTCAGGGGATACAGGACGACGACGTCGAGGCGGCCGCGATCACGGCTTACGAAGACCTCGTCGGAGAGATTGATCCGCGCCGCGAGCTGATCGACGGGTTTTTGGAAGTGAACGGGCTTGTCGAGCGTAATGTGATGGGCGCCCTGAACACGAATTTCGCTTTCTTAAGCGGGATGGCCGAAAACGAGATGTTCGAACAGCGCCTGACGCAGCGCGAAATCATCGCCCGCGTCTATGAACGGGAGACCGAGATCCGGGTCAATGCGCGTGAATGGCTGCAGGCTTACTTCTATCTTGCGTTCGACGGGCTCTCGGATGAGGACGTTGAAGCTTACATCGCCCATGCGCGCACGGATGTGGGCAAGTCCTTCAACAGTGCAATCTTTGCCGGGTTCGATGCCTTCTTCAACGAAAGCTCATACCGGCTCGGGCGGGCGGCGGCGGATTTCATCGCCGGTCAGGACCTTTAGGTTTCATCCAGCACACGAGACTTCGACGCGCCGATTGAGCGATCGGCCAGCTTCGTCGCCATTGCTTGCAATGGGTTCATCCTCGCCTTTGCCGCCCGCGGAAAGGCGCGCGGGATCAAGGCCCATCTGGACCAGAGCGGCAACAACCGATTGCGCCCGCCGTTGGGACAGGTCGCGGTTGTAGTCGGCGGCGCCTTCGCTTGAAGAATGGCCAATGATCTGAACGCGCTGGGCAGGCTCAGAGGCGAGGCCGCTGTAGAGTGCCTGGAGGACAGGTGCCGAAGATGGGCGGAGGACGTCGGAATCAAAATCAAATCCAAGACCGTGGATGATTGCGCCACAGCCGAGTTTCGGCGGTTCTGGAGCAAAGCACTCTGGCGCGTTGCTGGATACCTCGCCATCATAAGGTTTGAACGGTGCCCCGTTGGAGGAGCGCAGCCCGCGAAGTGCGCCACCATCGTCGAGCAACAGAATGAACTGGGATTGGATGCCTGCCTGATCCTGACCTAGTGCGCGCAAAACCGGGCCTTCGACCGTGCCTGACAGTTTGCTTCCTCGATCATAGCATCCCGCAACAGTCGGCCCATCCTGAGCCAACTCGATCTTGACCCCACGACCAGACCAAATGCCGCTGAATCCGGTGGCGAGCGCTTGGTCGGCCTGCGTCCCGTTGGCAATAATCTCGGTGAACTCGAAAAACGTCATTTCGCGCTGGAGATCGACACCACCGCTCAATCTGAGGGCGACAAAGGACACGGCCGGTGCATCGGGTTGCACGCCAAGCTCGGTGATCTGACCTCTGGCATCATGAGGCGTCAGTTCGCCGCCGCCCAAATATGCCCAAGGTCCTTCGATTGTCGGGGCACCAAAGAGTTCGACCGTTTTGAAGAAGGTCTGCGAAGGGCTTGGTGTTTCGCGGATTCCCGGAACGGCGAAGCGGTCGAACCTTGTCGGTGCGGGCATCGCGTAAACAAGAGCGACACCGTCCGTCGCAAGGCCGGGTTTCGGAGTGGCGCCGAACTTGACGGGGTTGCCGTCAATGGCCGCGATGGCATGTTCCATACCGGTACGCATGTCTGTGCCCGGCATCTGGATCGCGACCGGTAAAACGCCTTGTGCGAAGGTGAGAAGGTCCGGACGTTGGGGCGCATCATCCGAAACCGCGGGAAAGGCCAAAAATGAAAGCGCGGACGCAAGGCAAAAGCGACGCATGTCTAAATCCAGTCAATTAGGGTTTATTAGCAATGCTCGGAAGTTTGGCGCTTTCTAGATTTCAAATCAACAGAGCGGCGTGCAAACGAGGCTTGACATAAAGGGGCGTTGGAGCCAAAAGCGCGATCTCTGGCGGACTTTCTTGGTCCGCCTTTGGTTTTGAAATGTCGTCCCCATGGAGGGGCGCGCAGCCTGAGGCGGGGTTTTGGCCCCCAAAACACTGGGCAACCAGCGGCCGCAAGGCGCGGAAATGATAGGAGAGGGCGCATGTTTGCGGTCCTGAAGACTGGCGGTAAACAATACCGCGTTGCCAGCGGAGACGTTCTTCGCGTCGAGAAACTGGCGGCAGAACCGGGTGAAACGGTTCAATTCAATGATATTCTGATGATCGGTGCACAGGTTGGCACGCCGATGGTTGATGGTGCGGCGGTTCAGGCCGAGGTCGTCGATCAGGTGAAGGGCGACAAGGTCATCCATTTCGTCAAGCGCCGCCGTAAGCACGGCTCCAAGCGCACGAAGGGTCACCGTCAGCAACTGACGCTGGTCAAAGTGACCGAGCTTCTGGAAAAAGGCGCTGACAAGTCGGGCGTCAAAGCCGCTGTTGGTGCTGGTTCGGTGGCAGCCGTTGCTGTTGCCGCTGCTGCGCCGAAAGCAAAGGCTGCACCGAAAAAGGCCGAGCCCAAGGCAGAAGCCAAGGCTGCTCCGAAGAAGGAAGCCCCTAAGGCTGACGCTGGTGCGGACGATCTGAAGGCGCTTTCGGGTGTTGGCCCGGCTCTGGAGAAGAAGCTTCATGCTGCTGGCGTGACGTCGTTCGCGCAGATCGCCGCTTGGGGCGAAGCCGAAATCGCGGAATTTGACGAAAAGCTTTCGTTCAAAGGCCGCATCGAACGCGAAGGCTGGGTCGAACAGGCCAAAGCCAAAGTCGCTGAGAAGGAGTAAACGAGATGGCACACAAAAAAGCAGGTGGTTCCAGCCGTAACGGCCGCGATAGCGCCGGTCGTCGTCTTGGTGTGAAGAAATTCGGTGGCCAAGCGGTCATTCCTGGCAACATCATCGTGCGCCAGCGCGGTACGAAGTGGTGGCCGGGTGAAGGCGTTGGCATGGGCAAAGACCACACGATCTTTGCAACCGTTGACGGCGCCGTGACCTTCCACAAAGGCCTCAAAGGCCGCACCTTTATTTCGGTTCTCCCAGCTGTGGAGGCAGCCGAGTAAGCCGATCCTTAAAGGCGAGAGATTAGGGGGTCGGCGCAAACGCCGGCCCTTTCTTATTTCTGGCCGTCCCCGATCTTGCGAGGAGGCAAGACCGATGAAACACGAGACGATGATCGCACAGCCTGTGATCGAAACCGAGCGGATGGTGTTGCGCCCTTTGCGCAAGTCTGACGCGGGCCTTCTGGATATGTATGCCGGGGACGAACGTGTTGCCCGCAACACAAGCTCGATCCCGCACCCGATGGCGCCTGGCACAGCCGAAGCGTATATTGCCCGCAGCCACGGAGAGGACCGGGTTAAGGATGCCTGGGCCATGGACGGCCTAAAATCGGGCCTAGGCGAGTTGATGGGTGTGATTAGCCTGACAGCGATGGATCGTGAGCAGTCCGAAATCGGCTATTGGGTTGCGCCTGCGTTTTGGAACACAGGCCTTGCCAGTGAAGCCGTAACCGCCTTGCTCGAAGCGAATCCGCAAGGGGCCAAGACGATCTTTGCCTCGGTGTTTCAGGACAACCCGGCCTCGGCGCGCGTGCTGACCAACCAGGGCTTTGGCTATATCGGCGATGCCGAAACGTTCTCGGTGGCGCGGGGTGCTACTGTGCCGACATGGACGTACATCCGTACGCAGAGCTAACGACGGAGCGGCTACACCTGCGGCCGCTCAATTACGCTGACGCGCCTGCGTTGGCCGAGGCCATGGGGCGCTATGACGTGGCGCGCTGGTTGATCGGCAAACCCTATCCATTTCAAGACACCGAGGCGGCGGCGATGATTGAAGCCGCCGTTCTGGGCCAATCGTGGTTGGCGTGGGGTGCGACGCAGCTGGTTGGCGGCGTCTCGGTCGAGAACGGCTTGGGCTTTTGGGTGGCGCGCCCGCATTGGGGCAAAGGCTATGCGACCGAGATGGCCGACGCTGCGGCGTGCGCGTTCTTTGCGCAGTCCGATGAGGACCGCCTGTTGGCCGGCGCAATGGCTGCCAACGCCGCATCGATCCGGGTTCTGGAAAAGCTTGGGGCAGAGCGTTTGGGTGCGGATCGCGCGTGGTCTGACGCACTCAACCAATCGGTCGACGTGGCCATCTATCGTTTGACCCAGCGTCTTTCTTGACCGGTCTGCCGCGCCCGCCGAAGACGAGGGCGGGAGGGACATCATGGCGCTGACGACGGGACAGAAGGCGGGCTGGGGCCTGGCTGATATGGGCATTGTGACATTTGTGGTCGTCAAGCAGTTGCTCGTTCTGGCGTTCTTGACCAACTACCTTGGCGTGCCGATTGCACTGGCCGGGGCGCTGACAACGGGCATCCTCGTCTTCGATATCCTGACCGACCCGATCATCGGCTATCTTTCGGACCGCACGCCCGGACGCTTTGGGCGGCGCGCGCCTTGGATGGCGGTTGGCGCGGTGGTGATGGCGATGGGCATGATCGGCCTCTTTGCGGCGCCCGGCGCGGCATCGCCTGCGATTTGGGTTGGCGGGTTCTTTGTGCTGGCGACGCTTGGGTTCACGATGACGGCCATCCCTTACGGCGCGATGGCCGGAGAGATCACGCAAGATCCCAAAGAGCGCTCGGCGATCACCGGCTGGCGCATGGCGTTTGCATCCATCGGTATCCTGCTGGGTGGCGCGGCCGTCCCCGCGATCGCGGGCAACACGGCTGAGGGGCACTTGACGGCGGCGCTGGTCGTGGCCCCGATCATAATTGGAACGGTCTGGCTATCGCTGTTCCTGATGCGGCGTGCACCCAAGATCCTTGATCCGTCGCGCGA
>CAZWZG010000095.1:6018-11733 GCA_964638245.1 uncultured Rhodobacterales bacterium | reverse complement strand
CGGGCAGCGCGTGCTTCGTGGGGCGTAGGTTCCGGCTCGGGGTTGGCGATGGCGAAGATAACCGGGTTTTCGGCCATCGGCTCCAACATTTCGGATGTCAGAGCGCCTTTGACAGACACACCGATAAAGACGTCAGCCCCATCAACCGCTTCAGCCAACGACCGCTTGTCGGTTTTGATCGCGTGGGCCGATTTCCACTGGTTCATCCCTTCGGTACGACCCTGATAGATGACGCCCTTGGTGTCACAGGCGATGCAATTCTCGTGTTTCGCCCCCATCGATTTCAAAAGCTCGACGCAGGCAATCCCGGCGGCCCCTGCCCCGTTCAGCACAATCTTCACGTCTTCGATCTTCTTGCCCGAGATCGCCAATGCATTGATCAGACCAGCCGCACAAATCACCGCCGTTCCGTGCTGATCATCGTGGAAGACGGGAATATCCATCTCTTCCTTGAGGCGCTGTTCGATGATGAAACATTCGGGCGCCTTGATGTCTTCAAGGTTGATGCCCCCGAAGGTCGGCCCCATCAGGCGGACTGCATCGCAAAACGCGTCCGGATCGCTCGTGTCCAACTCGATATCGATCGAATTCACGTCCGCGAAGCGTTTGAAAAGGACCGATTTCCCTTCCATCACCGGCTTGGACGCCAAGGCGCCAAGATTGCCCAGCCCCAGAACGGCAGACCCGTTTGAAATCACAGCCACAAGGTTTCCCTTGTTGGTGTAATCGTACGCCGTCTCCGGATCGGCGGCGATTTCTTCGCACGGCACCGCCACACCGGGAGAATAGGCAAGGCTCAGATCCCGCTGCGTGCTCATCGGCACGGTTGCCTGGATCTCGAACTTGCCCGGCGTGGGCTTCATGTGGAACGTCAACGCGTCTTCGCGCGTCGCTTTCATCTTCGCCACCGTCGATTCCTCCCTGACTGCCCAACAGACATATCCGCGGGCGAATGGCGTCCGCAACCGGTTGTCCCTGCTGCGCGCTGCGCCTAACCTGTCGTCCAGCAAACCGGGGGGCAAGCGTGGGCGCAGGCGTGACGCCAATGATGGCGCAATTTCTGGAGATCAAGGCGCGATATCCCATGGCGCTCTTGTTCTATCGGATGGGCGATTTCTACGAACTGTTCTTCGAGGATGCCGAGGCCGCCGCAGCCGCGCTCGACATCACACTGACCAAGCGGGGCAAGCATGATGGTCAGGATATCCCGATGTGCGGGGTCCCGGTACATTCCGCCGAGGGCTATCTTCTGACCCTGATCCGCAAAGGGTTCCGCGTCGCTGTCTGCGAACAACTTGAAGCGCCTGCCGAGGCAAAGAAGCGTGGCTCGAAATCGGTGGTCAAACGCGGGGTGGTCCGGTTGGTGACCCCGGGCACCCTGACCGAAGACACGCTTCTGGATGCACGATCCAACAACTATCTGGCCGCGCTCATGACAATCCGAGGCGAGGCAGCCATCGCTTGGGCGGATCTTTCGACCGGAGAGGTCACCACCAAAGCACTGACCGGCGCGCAGCTGGCCCATGAATTGGCACGTCTCGCCCCGAGCGAGGTTTTGATCCCGGACGGTTTCGATGGTCTGGACGACCTCGAGACGCCGGGCTTTGCGATCACGGAGCGGCCGCGCTCGGCCTTCGACTCAACGGCCGCGCAAGAACGGATCAAGGAAACATTCTCAGTTCAAAGTAGCGATGCGTTCGGACAGTTCAGTCGGGCCGAGCAATCGGCCCTTGGCGCACTGATCGACTATTTCGACATCACTCAGGTTGGTCGCGCACCGCTTCTGCAAGCCCCGCGCCGCGAAGCCGTGGATGGCGCGGTGACAATCGACGCTGCCACGCGGCGCAATCTGGAACTGACCGAAACGCTTTCGGGTCAGCGGGAAGGATCGCTTCTTTGGGCGGTCGACCGGTCGGTTACTCCAGGCGGTGGACGTCTGTTGAAACAGCGGCTTTCGACCCCAATCCGCGATTTAGAGACTATTTCTGCTCGCGCTGACGCCGTGCAGTACTTTGCCAATGACCACCATGTGTCCGATACCGTGCGCAAGCACCTCAAGCGGTGCCCCGACATGGATCGGCCCCTGGCGCGGATCGGGCTTGACCGAGCACAACCCCGCGACCTGGGCGCAATCCGCGATGCGCTGGCCGGCGTCGAGGTCCTGACTGCCGAGATGCCCGACGCTCCACCACAACTTCAACTGCAAGCCTCCGATCGCGAGGGCGCAGAGCGTTTGCATGCGCATCTGGCCGAAATCCTTGCGGACGAGCTTCCGGTCAATATTTCCGACGGAGGCTTCGTTCGCACTGGATTTGACCCGACGCTAGATGAGGCGCGCGCCCTTCGCGACGAAAGCCGCAAAGTCATCGCCAGCCTGCAATCGGGTTATGTCGACCAGACTGGGATCACGGCGCTCAAGATCAAGCACAACGCAGTGCTTGGCTATTTCATCGAAGTCCCGTCGCGCCACGCCGAGGCAATGCTCAACCCGCCGATGTCCGACACGTATCGCCACCGGCAGACAACGGCGAATGCCCTGCGGTTCACGACGGTGGAACTGGCAGAGCTTGAACAGAAAACCCTGCGCGCTGCTGATGAGGCGCTATCGCTTGAGCGTGCTCATTTCAAATCCATGATCGCCGCGTGTCAGGCCGAAGCGGCCCGATTGTCCGTTTTGGCCCGCTGGATTGCAGAGGCAGACGTCGCGGCGGCCATCGGTACCCTTTCCCGGGAAGAAAACTGGTCACGGCCCGTTTTGACAGACGACAACAGCTTTGACATCCGCCTTGGCCGCCACCCGGTTGTCGAGCGCAGCCTCAAGACGTCGGGCGATCCCTTCATTGCCAATGATTGCACGCTTTCTGACGGGTCGCCTGGCGCAAAAATCCGCCTTCTGACCGGGCCGAACATGGCGGGTAAATCGACTTACCTGCGCCAGAACGCGATCATCGCCTTGTTGGCACAGGTTGGGTTCTACGTCCCCGCTGAAAACGCAACGATCGGTCTGGTCAGTCAGATTTTCAGCCGCGTTGGTGCATCCGACGACCTGGCCCGAGGTCGCTCGACCTTCATGGTCGAGATGGTGGAAACCGCGGCGATCCTGAACCAGGCCGATGATCGCGCGCTGGTCATTCTTGATGAAATCGGTCGCGGCACGGCAACCTATGACGGGCTGTCCATTGCCTGGGCAACGCTCGAACATCTGCATGCCGCGAACGCCTGTCGGGCGTTGTTTGCCACGCATTATCATGAACTTACCCCATTGGCTGAGAAACTGTCCGGCGTTGAAAACGCCACAATGGCGGTCAAGGAGTGGGACGGCGAAGTTGTCTTCCTGCACGAGGTTCGCCCAGGTGCCGCCGACCGAAGCTATGGCGTTCAGGTCGCCCGCCTCGCCGGGTTGCCCGCGTCGGTGATCGAACGCGCAAAGATCATCCTGACCGAGTTGGAAACGTCGCCCGAGCATTTAAAGGATGCATCGGCTCTGGCCGACACGTTGCCACTTTTTGCCGTGAAACAGCCCGAGCCCCCAAAACGGCCCGAGGCCCTGATCGAGTTGGACCATCTTGATCCGGACACGATGACGCCCAAGGATGCCTTGGACGCCCTTTATGTGCTGAAAAAACTGGCCGAAAAGCCCTAGCTGGCAGGGGTCGAGCTGACGCCAACTTGCGCGGGACGCAGTAGACGGTCATGCAGAATAAAGCCGTCGGCCATAACCTGAATGATATCGCCTGCCTTAGTGCCCGGCACGGGTGCTTCGAACATGGCTTGATGTAGTTGCGGATCGAACTTGTCGCCAACCTCGGGCGTCACGGGCTCGACACCGTGCTTTTTAAAGACGCTGATCAACTCTCGCATGGTCAACTCGACACCTTCGATCAGAGCAGACGCAGACTCGCGCTGTTCGTCTGTCGCTGCTTCCAGAGCGCGCCGCATGTTGTCAAAGACGGGCAGCATATCGCGGGCCAGTTTCGATCCGCCGTACTGTTCGGCCTCGCGACGATCCCGGTCTCCACGCTTGCGAGCGTTTTCGGCATCCGCCAAGGCGCGCATGAACCGGTCACGCATATCATCGCGTTCCGCTTCCAGCGCCGCGATTTCAGCCGCGATGTCGTCAACCGCATCGTCTGCAGTGTATCCGTCTTCTGCGTCGGCAAATCCCTCGGGCACTTCTGGCTCGGTCTCTTCAGGTTTTGCTTTGGCCATCTTCAATCCTTATCAACTGCGCCCGGACAGGATTTTACCTACCAATTGCGCCGTATAGTCCACGATCGGAACGATCCGTCCATAATTCAGACGCGTGGGCCCAATAACCCCCACCGCACCGACAATCTTTCGATCGCCGTTCATATAAGGAGAGACCACCAAAGAGGAACCCGAAAGTGAAAAAAGCTTGTTCTCGGAACCGATAAAAATGCGCACACCTTCACCGGTTTCCGCCATTTGCAGGAATTCCGCGATGTCCTGCTTGCGTTCAAGGTCATCAAAAAGCTCTCGAATGCGCTCGAGTTCATCTTCGCCGGTATCGTTTAGAAGATTCGCCCGCCCCCTCACGATCAGGCGGTCCGTTTGCTCGCCGTTGCCATCCCAGATCGCCGCACCGCTATCGACAAGCGTCTGAGCCAAAGCATCCAGTTCCTGACGGCGCTCTTTCATCTCGCGCGCAACACGATCGCGCAACTCGCTCAAAGTCTGACCTTCGGCGAGGCTGTTCAGAAAATTCGCAGCTTCACGCATGGAGGACGGCGTTTGCCCGGGTGGCGGGGAAAACAGGCGGTTTTCAACCCGCCCGTCTGAGAAAACGAGCACGACCAGCGCCTTGTCAGCGGAAATCGAAACAAACTCGATATGGCGCAGCGGGGCTTCTTGTTTTGGCGTCAGAACAAGGCTTGCGCCTTTAGTGACACCCGAAAGCACGGAACCCACGCGGTCCAGCAAGGCCGAAACGCCCTGATCGTTGTCTGTCAGCGGTTTTTCGAGTTGCAGTTTGTCGTCGTCGGACAGGTCCCCAACCTCAAGAAGGCCATCCACGAACATGCGGAGCCCAAGTTCCGTCGGGCGACGCCCAGCGGATGTATGGGGGCTGTCCAGCAGGCCGAGGTATTCAAGATCCTGCATCACATTGCGAACCGTCGCCGGGGAAATACCTTCGCTCAACTGCCGGGAAAGCGTGCGTGACCCGACCGGCTCCCCATCGGCGATATACCCCTCGACCACACGCCGGAACACTTCGCGGCTGCGGTCATTGAGGTCTTCGATGCTAGTAGCGTGATCGGTCATGGGGTCCTGCCTCGACGGGACAAATTAAAGGTCTTGTGCGCCAAGGGTCAATTGCCCTTGCGGTGTTCAGGGTGCCAAGGCTATGGCTGAGGCGCTTTTTCAGGAGAACCTTATGCGACCTTCAGGACGCGACACCGACGCGCTTCGATCCGTTTCCATTGAAACCGGCGTCAACGCCCATGCAGAAGGGTCATGCCTGATCCGTATGGGAAACACGCATGTGCTGTGCACCGCTTCGCTTGAAGAGCGCGTACCGCCTTGGATGAAGAATTCGGGTCTTGGTTGGGTGACGGCGGAATACGGCATGCTTCCGCGCGCAACCCACAGCCGGATGCGGCGTGAGGCGAAGAACGGTCAGTCCGGAAGAACGCAGGAAATTCAACGGCTTATTGGTCGTTCCCTGCGGGCGGGTGTGGATCGGGTCGCGCTTGG
>CAZWZG010000095.1:0-5918 GCA_964638245.1 uncultured Rhodobacterales bacterium | reverse complement strand
GGCAAGCTGGAAGAGATGCGCGCGTTGATGGCGGATTTTCCGTTCCAGCTGGTGTCTTCAAAGGAGCTCGGGTTGTCCGAACCCGAGGAAACGGGAACCACCTTCATTGAAAACGCCCGCATCAAGGCGCAATCGGCGGTCAAGGAAAGTAGGTTGCCCTGTCTTGCCGATGATAGCGGGATCGAAATCGATGCTCTGGGCGGTGCCCCGGGTGTTTACACGGCGGATTGGGCAGAAACGGAAAACGGGCGCGACTTCGTGATGGCGATGGAAAAGAGCCACGCGCGATTGCTGGCATCGGGCGCGCCTCAGCCCTGGACATGCCGGTTCGTCTCGACGCTCGTCCTAGCTTTCCCAGACGGTTCCGAAAGCGTGTTCGATGGGCGTGCCGAAGGGCATTTTGTGTGGCCAATGAGGGGGGCGCTGGGACACGGCTATGACCCCGTGTTTCAACCGCTTGGGCATGAGGAGACATTTGCGGAGATGAGCCATGAGGCAAAGAACGCGATAAGTCATCGGGGTAGGTCCATCGTTGCCTTGACCGAGGCGTTGCGCGCCTGAGATGGCCTTTGGCATTTACGTTCATTGGCCCTTCTGCGCTGCGAAGTGTCCCTATTGTGACTTCAATAGTCATGTCGTCAGCAACGTAGATCAGTCGCGCTGGGCCAAGGCACTCGGCTCGGAGCTTCGGCGATATGCGTCTCTAACGCAGGACAATATCGTTTCCAGTATCTACTTTGGCGGCGGGACACCAAGCCTGATGGAGGCGTCAACGGTCGCATCTGTTTTGGGTGTGATCACAAAAGAGTGGCGCCTGTCCAATGACATTGAAATCACGCTCGAGGCCAACCCAACTTCTTTTGAAGCAACGCGGTTCGAGGCCTACCGTGACGCGGGAGTCAATCGGCTTTCCATCGGTGTTCAGGCATTGAACGACGAGGATTTGAGTGCGCTTGGACGTTTGCATACCGCATCCGAGGCGACCCATGCTTTTGAGGTCGCGCGGGACATCTTTCCGCGCATAAGCCTCGACCTGATTTATGCCCGTCAGAACCAAACCCTGCCTCAATGGTCAGACGAACTGGATCGCGCGCTTGAATTGGCCGCAGACCACTTGTCGCTGTATCAACTGACCATTGAGGATGGCACTGCGTTCGGCGCGCGCCACGTAGCGGGTAAATTGCGCGGGTTGCCACATGAAGACCTGGCTGTAGACCTGTACAACTTAACGACGGCGCGCTGTGCTGAAGCAGGATTTGAAGCTTATGAAGTATCAAATTACGCCCGACCAGGCGCGGAAAGCCGCCACAACTTGGTGTACTGGCGCGGTGACGCGTATCTTGGTGTAGGCCCGGGTGCGCATGGGCGCATTCAACTTGATGGCACTTGGTATGCTACGGAGGGCCACAAGATGCCAGGTCAGTGGATCGCAGCAGCGGAAGCTGGGTCTGGAGACTGCGTGAACGAAGCCATTCCAGATCTCGACCGTGCGGAAGAACAGTTGATGATGCGGCTGCGGTTAGCCGAAGGCGTCCCAATCGATTGGACCCGCAGGGCACTTGGAAAAGACACGCTCGATCGCCTAAGAACCCTTTCCGAAGAAGGCTTTATTGAACTTTCGAGCGATCGTTTTTCGGCAACGTCTGACGGCCGCCTTGTCCTGAACGCAGTGATTGAACGTCTACTCGTTTAAAACTCAGACTTCGTGAGCAGACGGCATAGGTCATCAAGATGGGCAGCCGTCGAATAGGACAGGATCAACTTGCCCCGACCATCTTCACGGTGATCAATTTCGACTTTGACACCAAGGGTCGCCGACAACTCTTGCTCGATTGCGACGGTGTCGGCGTCCTTTTGTGAGCTGGGCGCAGTGCTCGGCTTAAGCGCCTTCGTGCTGTCTTTCTTGGCCAGACGCTCTGCCTCGCGCACCGAAAGTCCGGCTTTCACGATTTGACGAGCAATCGAAAGCGGGTCGTCGGTCGTCAAGAGCGCCCGAGCATGACCCGCGCTAAGCTGCCCGTCCTGAACCATATCCAGAACCGGCTCCGGCAACTTCAGGAGACGCATCGTGTTGGCGATATGGCTCCGGCTTTTGCCCAGGGCCGTGGAGAGTTGATCCTGCGTGTGTCCGTGCCGGTCCATCAGTTGCGCATAGGCGCGCCCTTCTTCGATCGGGTTGAGATCGGAGCGCTGGATGTTCTCGATGATTGCGATTTCAAGAACTTCGGTGTCGGTAAATTCTCGAACAACGACTGGGAGTTCGTGGAGACGCGCGCGCTGCGCTGCGCGCCAACGCCGCTCACCCGCAACGATCTGAAATCCGTCACCGCCCGGAGCGGTCCGAACGATGATCGGCTGGATTAACCCTTTTTCGGCAATGGACCCGGCAAGCTCTGAAAGCGCGTCTTCATTGAAAACCTTGCGCGGCTGATCCGGGTTCGGATGAATTTGCTCAATCGGGACAAACCGTTCCGGTGCTGTGGCCTGAGCCGCGCCTTCAGACGCTACCGTCGGCTGCGTTTCTGCCATGAGGGCTGAAAGTCCGCGACCAAGCCCCCCTCTCTGAGATTTTTTCTTTTCAGCCATTATACTATATTATGTGTTTTTCTCTTGCCGCGCTACTATTTCTTGGGCCAATGCTCGATACGCCAGACTGCCTTTCGACTCACTGTCATACTCGGTAACGGGCAGAGCGAATGATGGTGCTTCGCTCACGCGGACGTTCCGTGGCACGATGGTTTCGTAGACGAGCTCGCCCAAAGTCTCGCGCGCGTCGTGCTCGACCTGCTGGCTTAGGCGGTTGCGACCATCGAACATGGTCAAAACGATGCCTTCGATCCGGAGATCAGGGTTTGCGGTTTGCCTGACCTCTCTCATGGTCAGCATCAACTGCGAAAGGCCTTCCAACGCAAAGAACTCACTTTGAAGCGGAACAAGAACACTGTTTGCGGCAACCATAGCGTTGATCGTTAAAAGGCTAAGTGACGGCGGGCAATCAATTAGAACATAGTCGAGCTCGAACGGCGCAAGCGAAGGGTCCGCAAGAGCAGTCTTCAGCCGAAAAATGCGCCCCTGATCGTTTGCCATATCCAGATCGGCCGAGCTCAGATCAGTCGTTGCAGGGGCGATGACCAAACCATCCACTTCCGTTGCCAGAATAACTTTTGACAGGGGCATGGAATCAACAAGAACATCATATGTTGTATGTTTGCGTGCCGCGGAATCAATCCCTAGCCCGGTAGATGCGTTACCTTGCGGATCAAGGTCAACGAGCAGTACGTTGTATCCCTCTTCTGCGAACGCCGCTGAAAGGTTTATCGCCGTCGTGGTCTTTCCAACGCCACCCTTTTGGTTCGCAACGGCAATGATCTGGAGCGGGGTCGGAGCCATCTTGCTGGATTCTGCTGACTCAGCCTGAGTTGCGTTGTTCACGAATATCTCCAAGCTCGATGATCCAAGCATTCGAGTTGGTTATGCTTTGATGCAGGTGGTAGGTAAAGGACCAGTTGACCAAAGCTGACCGGATCTCCTCGTTGACACCTTGTCCCTTGAGAAAGATTGCTTTGGTTTTGTCGTGGCTATGTCGGTGCGCAAATTTCAAGAGATCGGAAAGAGGAGCTAGCGCACGAGCCACAACAACATCCGCGTTAAGCGGGTCCAATAATTCAATGCGCTTTGCATGTACAGTTAAAGAGAGTTCGATTTCACGCGCCACTGTTCTTAGGAAGGTGGCTTTGCGCTGGTCGCTTTCGATAAGATGAACTTCATCGACAAATCCTTGGCCTTGCCGAAGAATAGCAAGAACCATTCCCGGAAACCCGGCACCGGACCCAAAATCGGCAAGTGAAACATTCGAGTCACCCGTGAGCAAAACAGTTTGTGCGGAATCAAGTATGTGTCGATCCCAAGCGCTGGACAACGTGCCCGGGCCGATGAGGTTTATCTTTTTAGTCCAGCGAGCAATCAGCGCAACGTAGGCATCCAGCTTTTCCAGTGTTTCACGTGAAACACTGAACTCAACTTGAAGGCGTTCTTGGGCGGTTTTCATGCAGATTGGCGCTTGGCCCGACGAATTTTCGCAAGAATCAAAGTAAGCGCTGCCGGCGTCATTCCTTCGACACGTGATGCTTGAGCAATGTTAGACGGACGGACATCCTCGAGCTTGGAAGCGATCTCATTGGAAAGCCCTGGCAATCCACGAAAGACGAAGTCTTTAGGAATTTCTTGCAGCTCATCGCGCCGGAGCATAGCAATATCCTTTGATTGCCGCTCCAAGTAGCGAGAGTATGTCGCATCCTTTTTCAGTTGCTCGAGAGCATCAAAAGGGACCTTTTGCAGTTCTGGCATCAGCCTTCGTACAGCATCAAGAGAGCCGTCGGGAAATGAAAGAACATCCCAAGCAGATCGCGATGGCCCTTTGTTTGATACTTTGACCCCAACCTCGGATATGTCTTTTGGATGGAATTTTGTTGATTGAAGGCGGTCTCGGAGTGTGTCCAGCTCGCACAGTCTATCCAGGAATGCCACTTTTCTTGTCTCACCAACACAACCCAGGTCTATACCCTTTTGAGTCAAACGCTGATCCGCGTTGTCAGCCCTCAAGGACAGACGAAACTCTGCACGCGATGTGAACATACGATAAGGTTCACTCACTCCTCGTGTGGTTAAATCGTCGACAAGGACACCAATGTAGCTTTCTGATCGCAGAAAATGGATCGGGTCATTTTCTTGGGCACTGGCCGCTGCATTCAAGCCCGCAACCAGACCTTGTGCCGCGGCTTCCTCATATCCAGTAGTTCCGTTGATCTGGCCCGCTAGATATAGGCCAGGCAATGTGCGCAATTCGAGCGACAAAGACAAAGCCCTTGGATCGACGTAGTCATATTCTATCGCGTACCCCGGCTGAAGGATTTGAGCGTCTTCAAGCCCAACGATTGAACGCACCAAAGTTTCTTGAACGTCGGCCGGTAGAGATGTTGAAATCCCGTTCGGGTAGACTGTGCTGGTTGATAGGCCTTCTGGTTCTAAAAAGATCTGATGAGATGATTTTTCCGCAAAACGGACGATCTTGTCTTCCACAGATGGACAATAACGCGGACCCTTCCCTTCGATATGCCCGCCATACAATGCCGACTGGTCCAGATTTGCTCGAATGATTTCGTGCGTCACCTCATTCGTATGCGTGATTCCGCAGGCAATTTGTTGGAAAAATGGCTCTTTATGAAGGAATGAGAATAGTGTGGGTTCCTCGTCCGCGGGCTGCATCTCTAGTCCCGACCAATCAATCGTACGACCGTCGAGGCGCGGTGGTGTCCCTGTTTTTAACCTACCGAGATCAAGACCAAGATCGACCAGTCTATCCGCCAGCCTGTTAGACGGGTCTTCACCCCAACGTCCTGCGGCGCGTCTCTCGGAGCCAATATGGATCATTCCCCCGAGAAAGGTTCCCGTCGTCAGAACACACGCCTTGGATCGAACCTCGGAGCCATCTGTCAAACGCACACCTCGTATCCGTCCGCGCTCGAAGATTACATCGTCCACCTCCGCTTCGAGGATGGTTAGATCTCTTAGAGATGAAAGCTCACTTTGTACTTCCGTCTTATATATTTCTCTATCAGCTTGCGTCCTTGGTCCTTGTACCGCAGGTCCCTTACGGCGATTGAGAAGACGAAATTGAATGCCAGCCTTATCCGCAACGCGTCCCATAATCCCATCAAGGGCATCGATTTCTCTGACAAGGTGGCCCTTTCCGAGACCGCCAATAGCTGGATTGCATGACATAACACCTATGGAGGCAACCTTAAGCGTTAAGAGCGCGGTTCGAGCTCCCATGCGCACAGCTGCATGACAGGCCTCAACGCCTGCATGTCCGCCACCAACGACAACAACATCAAAATCACTATGTTTCACGTGAAACA
>CAZWZG010000094.1:0-11762 GCA_964638245.1 uncultured Rhodobacterales bacterium | reverse complement strand
TGCCCGGTGAGTTGGGCCGCGCCATCCTTGGGGCGCAAGATCGCGGCCAGCCGGTCCCGGCACCGCCACTTTCCGGTCCATTGGCCCCCACAGTCGATCCGGAGGAACAACGCCGTCTCCAGGAACTCGACGCCGCCCGGCTGAGCGCCCTTTTCGCCGAGGCGCAAACCGTGCCGCGCAGCGGAACACAGGCCACACCAACCTCCCCCGCGACCGGCGCGCTCTTCCCCTCCACATTGGGCAGCCCTACGGCAAGCGATCCGATTTCCGGCCGGGAGGCGTTCCTCACCCGTCCCGGAGACACGGACACCGTCAGTGCGCAACCCATAGTGCCGCCGCCAAACCCCTACATCCTGCAGGCCGGCACGGTGATCCCGGCCGCCCTGATCACCGGCCTGCGCTCCGACCTTCCCGGCCAGATCTCGGCACAGGTGACGTCGAATGTCTTTGATAGACCCTCATGCTTGCTCGCTTCATGTCAACCGACCGTGGGTTCGCAACAGCGCGCAAGGCGGGTTCACGGACCAACCGCAAGAAGCCGCCGGAAGCGCAAGCACAACCCGATGGCGAGCAAGGTTAAGCATCTTTGGTCGCAGACCCTGAGGCGGATCGATTTGCACACGGATCGCACATTGACGCGCCCTAGCCGCATCAGGTCGCTACGGAGTCGGTCCGATCCTCCATCGAAAAGAAGCGACGATTTTTCCGATTCCAACGGATCGCGAGACCTAGAGATTTTGACAACGAGAATTCACAGAGCTGATCTTGCATCAATTATCCGACACAGGGTGTTGAAAAGATTTCGCGATTTTCCTTTCGCCTTTGATCAAAGTCTATTGACTCGTAGGTCTCTAACGCTTCGCGCGCGCATACCGGAAATGACAATACCTGCCGCCAGAAACGAGCGGCTGAGTGCGTTTCAGTTGCCCTCCCCACATCTCCGCCAGCGGATAGTCCAGATTACAGGCCGTCCCTTGGCGAAAGTCATGGGCGTCCTCCGGCGAGAGCAGCTTGTGATGCAGCTCCTGGTTGGGACACCGCGTCACCGTAAAAAGCCGTCACGCTTGGTGCCGATCCAACGCTTGCAATAGGATTTCGAGCCGAAGGGAAAGACGTCAATGGTCTGATGCGTGTTGCGTTCGTGACGCTAGGCCGGGTCGCGGGAGGTCGGGCGCGCCGCGCGTCGTGGCTCACCACGAACCGTCGGCAGGTCAACCGGGCCGGGTCGGAGAATGCCCATATTTCGAGCATTGCGACAAACAGATACAAGAGGCCTCTTGAAGCAAAAAAATCTCCTCATTAGGTCAGCGGCATGGTTTTGGTTCGCACAGTTTTGATCCTCGTGCTCGGGCTTGCGATCGCGCTTTTCGGAGTGGGTGTGGAGGAGTTCGCGACAGGTGGCAAGCATCCGCATCCCGCCGCCGTTGAAATTGCCGCGTCGGGAGATCAGGACGGCAACGAAAGCAGCCACGACATCGTCCAGTCCTGCCACCACGCGCAAGGCCTGGAACTATTCTGCGACGCATATGACGAAGTGTATGTGAGCGCTGAAGGCAATCGGTTTTTCGCGACTGACATTTCCATGACCGATGCGTCCCTATCCGGTCCGCTCAAACCGCCGCGATTTGTCTAGCGGGAAAACGGTCAGGCGCGTGATCGCGCAAAAGAACCGTACGGGTCCCGGTTCCAGTGGGCAGCGCTTAGCGCGCAGATCTATCGAGAAAACACGCTGATATAGCCAGGTTTGTACAGCACACGTGCATACACCGACTATCTGATCGATCCACTTACCGCGCCTTGTCCTTTGGTGCCAAAGAGGTCAATGGAGGGCGATCGCATCCTCCGACCTTTCCACCGTCCGCTGGTTATGCGCAAGATAGGCGTCGATCACAGACCGTCCCATCCCGCGCGCACCAATCAGCGGCTGGTAGCCCAAGGACCGGAACCAGATCACGCCGTGCAGTTTTGACGAAGGCCACGCCTGCGCGATGGCTGAACGAACTGCATCGATACATCCACACATCGATCGCATCGATCCCAACAAAAACCTGCACGCCCAAAGGGCGGGCTTCCGAAACTGACGACTGATCATGCGTCATACCCACAAACCGGCCGGACGAGGTTCGCGCCACAACAATGACAAAAGGAAACCAACTATGAAAAAGACACTTATCGCCGCTGTCGCTTTGACGTTCATGGCATCTGGCGCATTCGCCCATGCCACGGCCGAAAAGACCACGCCAGCAAACGAAGCCACGGTTGAGACTGTTGACGTTATCGAAATGCGCTTTGACAACCCGATGCGCGTGATCGCGATTACAGTTGCCGGCCCGGATGGCGAAGTGGCGATTGACCGTGAAACCGGCATGGATGCGGTGACCGAGTTTCGTGCAGTTCCAGCCGAAGACCTGATTGCCGGAAGCTATTCGGTAGATTGGCGCGCACTTTCGCCGGACGGGCACCCGATGCAGGGCAGCTTCTCCTTTGATGTAGAGGGCTGACTGATGGAAGGTCTCGCGCCCATCGAGGCACTGGGAGTCCTGGCCATTTTGGCCAAGGCAGCGGGGTATACGGCGGCTTTATTGGCAATGGGCGGCGCGTTGTTCTTGGCGTCATTTCCACATGCGCCTGAAGCGTCCCGCCGTGTTGCCCGCAACATCGCTCTCGTCGCCGTTGCGCTTGGCCTGACAGTCCTTGCGGTTCGTTTTGGCATCAGGGCCGCCCGGATCTCCGGGATGGGATTTTCGGGTGCCGTTGATCCGATGATGCTTGGATTTGTCTGGGAGTCTCCCTTGGGAACCGCGGCAGTCTTGCGCAGCATTGGCCTTGTCATGGTTCTGGGACTTTTGTTCCGAGGTATGATCGGGACGGGTGCGGGACTCCTCGGGGCGCTGCTGATCGCAGCGTCCTACACCTTCGTCGGCCATTCCCTTGGGGATCCGCGTTGGCTTCTGGCAGGTCTCTTGACCGTGCATCTGCTGGCGGCAGCCTTCTGGGTTGGGGCACTCGCTCCCCTCCATAGAGCCACAGCGACCTTGAAAGGTGCGGACCTGCTGCATCGGTTCGGCGTTTTGGCAAGCGGAACCGTTGCAATCCTGGTTCTGGTCGGGGTGACATTTGCGTGGCTGATGGTGGGCTCGTTCAATGGGCTGATCACCACAGCCTATGGGTGGACACTCGTGGCAAAAGTTGCCGTCGTTTCCGGATTAATGGGTCTTGCTGCGCTGAACAAACTGAGGTTTGTCCCGGCTCTTGCACAGTCCCAGCCGAATGCGGCCCGACACTTGCGCCGATCCATAAAGCTGGAGAGTCTGGCAGTCGGGGTCATCCTGATTGCGACGGCTACGCTGACATCTGTTACGACACCGCCAGTAAATCTCTGATGCGGGACCGTGACAGACTGACAAGTTCCAACCAATCCGTGTGCCCCGCGCTGTTTCAGCGCGGGGCATAGATGTCCGTACCCGATGTTCCCGATGCGATGCCACGTGTTCTTTCGTTTGAGCCGAAAATGTGAATTGCCAGGCACATGCGACCTGAAACTTCAGGACATTCTGTGCTATCCCGTCCCCAAACATTCGTTCAATCCCAAGACTTTGACATCAGGATTAACATAGGGTCAAAAGGTTGCTCATCTCGATCGCTATATCCGTCGGACTTTTCGTCGCAACGGCCTATTTGCACCTGCTGTCGCTACGCTTCTGCTCCGGCCGCATGGCATCGATTCCAATGCGGCCGCACACGCGCGTGCTTTCCATCGTGAGCCTTCTGTTTGTCACGCACCTTTTGCAGATCGGGCTCTTCGCGGGTGGCTTCTGGATTGCGGCGACATTTTTCCAGATCGGTGGCTTCGAAGGGGCCGCCATGGCACATTCGCTAGACTACCTTTACTTTTCGGCCGTCATCTACACTTCGCTCGGGATCGGGGACATCGTCCCGACCGGGCATCTGCGGTTTCTCGTCGGAGTCGAGGCGCTCAACGGGCTATTGTTGATTGCCTGGTCGGCCTCGTTCCTGTTTGCGACAATGAACCGTCTTTGGGATTGGGAGCCTTGCGTCGAGCCAAAGGATTAGCACGGCACCTCAGGCATCTTCGTCCAACCATGCAAGCGGGACCGGCTGCATTCCTTTGGCAGGTGTTCACCAACCCAGATGCCCTCGACCAAAACACGGACAGGCGCATCGGGCTATTCGGCCACCGCCGCCTTTGCTCCGCCACCAAGCGACTTTCGCCATGTTACCGTCGAGGCTGCAATCTGCAGGCCAAGAACAAGGACGACAAGTGCAACGAAAGGCCACTGCGCCCAGTTCGGTTCGGGTGTTTGCCGATGGAAGTCCAGAAAATGGATGAACAGGAAATAAGCGGTATGCGCCACGCTCAACCACCACAGCACGTACGTCCCGCGCTGGACGTATTTCCAGATGTTGTTCCCCATTAGGCGCAGGCTGAGATCATTCGATGTCAGCCCCAGAACGAGGCCGTAGATCAATCCCAGCAGACCCAGAACATTCGCCAGCGCAAAGCCATGATTGACCATGACATAGCGTTGCAGCCCGGGGTGGAACTCGAACCCGAACAGGCGCATCAGATCCAGTTCGACCCAGCCAAACAGGATGATCGTCGCATGGATGAATGCCAGAACAACCGCGTATATCCCGAGCTCCCGACGGTAGGGCAAGACGCGCGCCGCGCTGCGCCAGAGCCGCGACAGCGGCCCAAGCATCATTGCCATGGCAATCAGGACCAGTGACACGTCTCCGATGGCCCGGTTCCAGCGATGCATCGGGGACCACTCGGCGCGGCTGTAGAGAAAAAGCGCAGTTGCAAGCACTGCGAAGATCACAACAAGAACATGCCGGACCCACCAGACGTTTCGCGCAATTGACATCATCGGTTCAGGCCCTCTGTCTTTCTTTGCCGGATGCAGGCATCACTCGGCGGCTTCTGCAATCCACGCACGCAAATACAGTCTTTCAAAGATGAAGACTATCAGGATTGCGGTTAGGGCATAAATAACAATCGCGGGATCGCTTTGCAGCTTCATGGCAGTGAAAGCGACCAGAACGATTGCATCAAATCCGAGTGCTGCAAGAATGACGGCCCCCGAGGCACCGGTCTCTGCCCTGCGGTAGCGCCAGACACCCCAATGCACGGCCATATCCATCGTCAGATAGAAGAACGCACCCAGCGACGCGATGCGGCTCAGATCGAAAAACACAGCAAGGAAGGATGCGATCAACACGGTGTAAACCAGCGTATGCCGCTGGATCGGACCGGACATGCCGAAATGGCTGTGCGGGATCATCTTCATATCCGTCAGCATCGCCAGCATCCGCGAGACGGCAAACACACTTGCCAGCACGGCCGAGGCCGTCGCCACAACGGCCAGGAGGACCGTCAGCAGGAAGCCGACCTGTCCCAATGCCGGTTCCGCCGCCTCGGCCAGCGAATAGTCCTTGGCGGAGATGATCTGATCGATGGTCAGGCTGGAGCCGACACCGAAAGCCACAAGCAGATAGACGACGACACACAGCGCAATCGAAATGATGATCGCGCGCCCCACATTGCGGTTGGGATCAGTGACCTCGGCCCCGCTGTTGGTAATCGTTGTGAACCCCTTGAATGCAAGGATGGCAAGCGCGACCGAGGCCACGAAACCCATCGCGCCAAAGTCGCCAGCGTCTTGCGTCGCGGCGGCAAAGCCAAACCCGCTCGACCAAAGGGCCGCGATACCGAAGAGCGCGATACCACCGATCTTGATCGCGGCCATGATCATCGAGAACAGCCCGATGGACCGGTTGCCCGCAATATTCACGAGGAAGGCAAACAGGATCACCCCGACAGCCAAGATGGGCACGAGCGGCCCGCCTTCGATATCGAACGGACGCAAGAGATAGGTGGCAAATGTCCGCGCAACAAGGCTTTCGGCAATCACCATGCTGAGCGCCATCAGCAGCGCCGCCCCCGCCGCTATGCCTCCCGGTCCGTAGCATTTTTGCAGGATCATCCCGATGCCCCCTGCCGAGGGCCAGGTGTTGGACATCTTGATGTAGCTGTAGGAGCTGAACCCGGTCACGATCGCACCGATGATGAAGGCAATGGGAAAGAGCGGCCCGGCCAGTTCGGCGATCTGCCCGGTCAGGGCAAAGATCCCTGCCCCGATCATCACGCCCGTGCCCATGGCAACCGCGCCGCCCAACGAAATGGAGTTCTTCTTGTAGCCGTCGCCGCCGTGGCCGTGCTCGTGATTCATGATTTGCCCCGTCTTTCCCGTTTCTTAATTTGGCCGTTGCCAAGCGTTCGTGTGTATCGCCGCTCCGCCTGCCAAGTGGCGACGCAGACCGCCCAGCGCCTGCTCCGGATCAAGGTAGTCAGCACTGTGCTGAGACCCGGAGCCGCCCCAATACCCGCATCGCGCCACCCGATTGTCCCGTCCGCCGCCCGGATCAGGGCGCCGTCATTGCTCGGCGTTGTCCAGGGATCGAGACCCGTCTAGCCCTTTGCCGGTCGTTCAGGACTTGTCGTTCCCCGATCCACCGCCACCATGGCCACCATGGCCACCATGCATGAAGAAGTGCATCCCGACGCAAAGCAGCAAGGGAAGCCAGAGAAGCAGGTTCGTTGCAAAGATGAACTCTCGGTACTCGTAGCCGAGAAGCAGACCGCCTAGAGCCAGCGCCGCAATCAGATAAATACCGGCACGTGTTTTCCAGAAGGGCACTGCAGGCGTCGGCTCCTGTTCAGGTTTGCCCTGATGTTCGTGTGTTTCCATTTCTAAATTTCTCCAGGTGACAATTGAGATTGCCACGGTACGATATCCAAGTCCCCATTCGGGATTTGGTCGGTCAGGCACCGCTTTGGGCCGTTATCGGATCGGCAGGAGGGCCTCTGCCCTTATGCGCGCGGCGCACGATCGACATTGCGCTTCAGGCGCGGCTGCAACATTCGCTACCGCTTTTTTCAGGTCCTTCAGATCGCTTTGCAGCAGCACCGGACTGGTGATCCGTGTGCTGCGCAGGACGTGCCGATCCGCTGCAGCAACATCCCGATCTTGTGCTTACGATGACTTGCTGAGCCGGGGTGGCTGTTTCATCGTTCATGAGTGCCTCCATTTTCAAGGTTCACAGAGGAGACGCTTCGCGGTGGCAATCATTACAGCTTAAGTCAAGGATTTAGGCCCCGATCCGTCATTCGGAATGATCGGCGTCTTCGTCGTCATCGTCCTCCTCCTCCTCTGAGTGACCATCATCTTCCTCATCGTCATCGTGGCCCGCCATAAGCTCTTCGATTTCATGGGGAATGTCTTCCTCACTGAAACGCGCCTGCTCTTCAGCGTCGTGCACAAAGGCGATGATCGCTGCGAGTTTCTCGCCAGTCAGGTCGATCTGAGCACCCAGCTCCTCCTCCTGAAGCTCGATCATGAACGGGGCGCCGCGCCACATACGCGCTGCAAACTCGAAGGGGTTCATCACCTCTTCCATGTATTCCGCCGCAAAAGGCTGCGCATCCTCTCCGCCGATGCCATTGACGGAATGACAAACCACGCAACCTTTCGATGCAAACAACTCACGCCCCAGCGCGGCGTCGAAACTCGGCAACAAAAGCCCGCTTCCCACCATCGGGGCTCTGTCTTGCCCCGCCTCTTGGCCTTGAACGCGCAAAGCAAGGACAACGGGGAACAACAAGTTTGCAAGAAGCGTTTTCCGGTTCATCTGACTTCTCCTTCTTATCTGTCTCTTGATGGTCGTCCTGCCGTCTCTCGCGTCTCCCATGTCTTGGCCTTTCAATTTCTGAGGTATTTTATCAGCGCGGCAATCGCGAGAACCACGACGATCAGGACGAGGATCATCCAGATCGCGCCAAAACCCATTCCAAAACCACCCATTAGTCAGTCTCCTTTCGATTGACCGCTTCGTCCTTTATCTCAACTGACCCATCGCTTATCAGAGCAAGGCCCGAGCCACTGGTGGCCAAGGTGCGAGACCTCTTACTTTCCACACTCAAGAACAGAGGCCAGCGCCGGAATAAAAGGCCGCTTGGGCAAAAGCGTTCCCGGTGCCTTCGGCCCATAGCTTATTGACTGAAGCACCCGCCTTTGCAGGAAGCCTAGCGCAGCCGCTCACTTCGGAACTATGATCCATGTCAAATTCCTTCCCGATGTCCTTGATCCTGATCCGATTGATAAAAGCATCCGCGGAAATTCAGGTTGCGGTCGCCACCATCCTCAAATCCCGTAGGCCCATGCTGGTAGTCGACCCATGCGGACGTCAACTGAACGCACACCATCGACATTTTCAGCAGCGACCCGGATTGCGTTATCAACGAAATCGCTGTCGGCAATGCCCCAGATGGAAACGTTGCCGTTCTCTACCATAAGGTTGATCAGATTGACCGATGCGCCGGGGACCTCGGCGATCGCGGCCTCGACCGATTTACGCAGCGGCTCGTCCTCGGGAGCGGGTGACGGCAGCTTTCCGTCCGTCGATTGGGCCAATGCGCGCACGAGGTCAGCGCGGGATACAATTCCGACGATCCTTTCGTCCCGAAGGACCGGGACGCGTTTGATACGGCGGGTTTCGAGCGTTCTGGCAATCTCGCTAAGCGGTGTACCTTCATCAACCGTGACGAGATCACGGGTCATAACGTCAGCAACGCGATGGCTGCGTGCCTTCACATAATCCCGCGCGTCGCCTTCGCCGGAAAACATCTCCAGCCACCACGAGCGCCGCTCTGCTCCGCCGTCGCGCAGTCTTCGGATGAGGTCTCCCTCGCTGATGAGGCCGACGAGCCTGTTGTCGCTGTCGAGAACCGGAAGTGCGCTGATGTGATTTTCCAGCATCAAATTGACGGCCTGCCCAACCGTTCCGTCGTCGCGTATAGAGACAACAGCGGTCTTCATGATGTCCTTTGCTTTCATGGTACTGCGTCCTTTTTGTTGGTCGGTTTCCTCCACGCCCCAATGATCAACATGGGATCATCGGCGAGCGTGTATCGCGACATGTCGAGGTTGCGCGGGCGGGGGGCCGGAGGAACGACTGGTTCCAGCGTGGCTCGCCTTATCCGCCGATTGTCATGCTCAACACACCGATCACGTGCTCCGCTCTGCAAAGAAGTTGAACAGCGGGCCGAAGATTAGCGCGACGAACCATCCGTAAAGCAGGGTTTCGGCGACGCCGAGGGCGTAACCTCCCGGGCTGATGCCATCGACCCATGGCAGCAGCGGGTTCCAGAGGTCGGTCATGCTCTGGCCCGGAAAAGCCAAGTCGAAGACGACGCAGATCGTGTAGGTGATCGCGAAGAAAATACCCAGGCTCCATCCCAGGGCCTGGATTGGAATGCGCGCAGCGCGGGGTGTTTCGCTAGAGATGGTCATGTCAGAGCCTCCTTTTCTCACGCAGTGCGATGACTGGCGCTTACTGAGAAAGACGCTCAATGGTCTGAGGCATTACACGTGGTCAGCTGGTTGGCTGCGGCGAATCAATGCGCAGAGGCATCAGTCGTTTGGGCGGATTTGGGGCGATCCATATTGGTCATGGCAACGCCGACGAGCGTTACAAGAATGCCCAGACCCGTCAGAAGCCCGATGGTTTCTCCAAAAAAGGCCACGCCCATGGCGAGCCCGAAGCCAGGTACGAGAAACGCAAAGGCGTTGGCGCGGCTGAGCTCAGTTGTTCGAAGAATCTCACTCCAAAGCCAATAGGCAAGCGATGTGCCGAAGAAACTGATCGCAAGCAGGATTACAAGGAACTGAGGTGAGAACGTAACGGACATTGGATCTTCGAACAGAAACGCTCCTACCAGGAGTGGGATCCCACCGATCAGCATCTGGCTTCCCATTGCCATCAAGGTATCAGCACGCTCTGCAAGCGCGCGGATCAGCACATTGCTGATCGTGATGCCCACGGCAGCCAAGAGGATATAAGAGGCGCCAAGCGCGAAAGTGTTACCCGCCGGCGCCTGATACTGTGGCGCTGCAATCAGCAGGATGCCGATAAATCCCAGCGCAAGGCCCGCCTTGCCGCGCCCGCCCAACCGCTCACCAAGTACCACGATCGCTAGTGCCGCGGCCATCAGCGGCTGTGCGTTGGCCAGCACCGTGGCAAGGCCGGGCAAGATGAATTCGGACGCCATGAACATACCGAGAAATCCAAGCGAGGTCGCCCCTAGGCCAATACCGAAGATCACGAGCCATACCCGCATGCCGCGCGGCCAGGACCGGCCAAGTATCATCCCGAGAGCCACGAGCGCCGATCCGGCGAGAAACGCGCGCAATGCTGCGAAGGTCAGGTGTGGCGCATACGCAAAACCCGCGACGATGAGCGGGAAGCAGGCCGCCCAGAGAAACATGACCAGGACAATCAGAGAGGTTTTTCGGAGCGTCATTCGGCGGCGGCTTTGCTTTTTCTGCCTGCTCCTCGCTCCACGATATCCGCATCCTCGTTGCCGCGCAGATCAGGGAGATGTTGTTTCGATGCCTCAACGTAGTTCCGCGTCGTTGGCACGGCATCCAATCGGTGTGCAAGCTGTAGTTGAAACACAACCAGATGGTTATGACGAAAACCGGCCTCACAGGACGCAAGGTAGAACTCCCACATCCGGCAGAAGCGTTCGTCATAAATCGCCGCCGCCTCGTCCCGCCGCGCCATGAAGCGGTCCCGCCAGGCTTTCAGCGTTTCGGCATAGTGAAGGCGGAGCACTTCGATATCCGCGATGATGAGCCCCGCCCGTTCAACCTCCGGAACGATTTCCGAGAGCGACGGAACATAGCCTCCGGGAAAGATGTACTTGGAGAGCCACGGGTCAGGCGCACGCGGCGGGCGAGCGCTGCCGATCGTATGCACCAGCGCCACGCCATCCGTATCGAGCAGTTCCGCGAGCTTGGCGAAATACGCGCCGTAGTGCCCGACACCGACATGCTCGAACATGCCGACCGACACGATGCGGTCAAAGCGGCCCGCCTGGTGGCGAAAATCGCGCAGATCAAAGCGGACCCGGTCTTGCAACCCATCGCGCTGCGCCCGATCGGTGGCGTATTTCTGCTGATCCACCGACAGCGTGACCCCAGTCACCCGCGCGTCGGACACACGGGCAAGATACATCCCCAAACCGCCCCAGCCGGAACCGATGTCCAGTACCTTGTGCCCCGGCAGCACGCGCAGCTTGGACGCGATATGGCGCATCTTGTGAACTTGCGCGTCCTCGAGACTGTCTTCCGGGGTCTTGAAATAGGCGCAGGAATACTGCCGTTCGGCATCGAGAAAGAGGTCATAGAGGTCGTCGCCCAGATCGTAGTGATGGGCGACATTCCGTCGCGAACGCGGAACAGGATTGTGCATTGTCAAGCGCCTTAGCGCCATCCGAAGCCGGTCGCGGACCCGCCAGAGCCAAGGCACGCGGGCGTTCTGGTAATTTTCCAGACAAAGGGCAATGAGGCCGAATAGGTCACCCTTTTCGACCGTCAGTCCGCCCTCCATCCACGATTCACCCAGAGCAAGATCCGGATGGACCGCGATCCGACGGAGCGTCGGCCAATCGTGGATGGCGACCCCAATCGCGGGAGTTCCCGTGCCGTAACGCCTGGTCTCGCCATCGGGCAAACGAACTTCGAGCGTTCCCGTTCGGATCAGCCTGTCTAACGCGCCGTCCAAAACCCAAAGCGCGAGCGGCGCGCGACTATCCGGCTTTGGCATGCGGCTGATCGTACTATACGTCATTCCGCCCCCCGCATCTGGTTTTCTTGCTCTCGTCGGCCAGATTGCCG
>CAZWZG010000093.1:0-11906 GCA_964638245.1 uncultured Rhodobacterales bacterium | reverse complement strand
AGCCCATTATCGAGGCCGCGTCGCCGATTTCGGGCGTTTGGCTTGATGGTACGTTTGGCGCTGGTGGGTACACGCGCGCCTTGCTGGACGCGGGCGCGTCCCGCGTGATCGCAATCGACCGTGATCCTATGGTGTTCGACATGGCGGCTGAATGGGCGCCGGAGTACGGCGACCGGCTGACGCTTGTCGAAGATACGTTTTCGAACCTTGATCAACACGGGTCCGATCTGGACGGCGTCGTGCTCGACCTTGGCGTTTCTTCGATGCAGTTGGATCAGGGCGAGCGTGGGTTTTCCTTCATGAAGGATGGCCCGCTCGATATGCGCATGGGCGGTGGAACGAGTGCCGCCGAACTTGTGAATGCTGCCTCGGAAACCCTTCTGGCAGATATCCTTTTCCACTATGGCGAAGAGCGCGCCTCTCGCCGGATTGCCCGCGCGATCGTAGCGGCGCGCAAAGACGCGCCGATCGAGACGACGGCGGCGCTTCGTGACATCGTCGAAGCCTCTCTGCCGCGACCAAAGCCAGGGCAAAGCCACCCCGCCACGCGGAGCTTTCAGGCCATCCGCATTGCCGTCAACGATGAGTTTGGCGAGCTTGCAGCAGGGCTTGAGGCTGCCGAAAAGGCATTGAAGCCAGAGGGCTGGCTGGCCGTCGTCAGCTTTCACTCGCTTGAGGATCGCGTTGTGAAGCGGTTCTTTCAGGCGCGTGCGGCCAAAGGTGGGTCAAACCGCTATGCGCCCGAGGTCGAAAAGGATCCCGCCGCGTTTGATCGGATTGCCAAACCTGTCGCACCTTCCGAAGCAGAGCTTTCGTGCAACCCCCGCTCTCGCTCAGCGCGTCTGCGGATGGGGCGCCGAACATCAACCGCAGCGGGCAAGGCGGATCGCCGCGCCCTGGGCCTGCCTGCTTTAGCGTTGGAGTCGCAGCGATGAAGGCGCTTTTATACCTTGTTTCTGCTGGTTTGGTCATGGCCTTGGCCACATGGGCCTATAACGAGAACTATCGCACGCAGGCCTTGTTGCGCGACATCGAAAGGCTGAACGCATCTATCGCTGCAGATCGCGAAACGCTTTCGGTTTTGCGCGCCGAATGGGCATGGCTGAACCGCCCTGAACGTCTACGCGACCTTGTTGAGCTGAACTACGACCGTCTGGGTCTTCTTTCCTTGTCGCCAGAGCACTTCGGAAGTGCCGAGCAGATCGCTTACCCGCTTGATGAGCCAGGATTTTACTTGGTCGCTGACGGGGAGGAGGGTGAATGAGCCGGTTACCTCTACGCCCATTGGCGCGCATCCTTGAAGCCCGTGCAAAGGGTGAGAACCCCGACAATATCGAGCGTGAGAACCTGGCCCGTCGCCGCGAACTGGGCCGTGACCAAGCCCGACAGATGGCGGAAGGGCGACTGCTGGTTCTTGGCGTTTTCTTCCTGTGTGCATTCGTCGTGGTCGGACTGCGCATGGGGCACGTTTCGGTCACTGACCCGCGCGAACCTCAGGCAAGCGTTTCGACAACGGGTATTTCAGGTGGGCGCGCGGATATCGTTGATCGTCGTGGCCGCATCATGGCGACCAATCTGACCACGCACGCGCTGTATGCTCAGCCGCCCATCATGATTGACCCCGCGCGTTCGGCCGAAAAGCTTGCCGAGATCTTCCCTGATCTGGACGCGGACGCCCTTAAGCGCCGCTTCACGGATGGGCGCAAGTTCCTCTGGATCAAGCGCACCATCAGCCCCGAAGAACAGCAGGCCGTCCACGACATCGGCGACCCCGGTCTTTTGTTTGGGCCGCGCCAGATGCGCCTTTATCCCAACGGCGCGCTGGCTGCGCATGTGCTGGGCGGGGCCGGGTTTGGACGCGAAGGCGTCCGTTCGGCAGAGATTGAAGGACGCGCAGGCCTCGAAAAAGCACTCGACGACACTTTGCGGGACCCGACCCGGTTCGAACCGGTGCGCTTGTCGCTCGACCTAGCGGTTCAGGATGCGATCGAGCGTGTGCTGGATGGCGGCATGAAGCTGATGAACGCCAAGGCAGGCTCAGCGATTCTGATGGATGTGCATTCGGGTGAAGTTATCGCGCTTGCCAGCCTGCCCGACTTTGACCCCAACAACAGACCCCGCCCCCTGACGGAAGGCGACGCTGGCGACAGCCCACTGTTCAATCGCGCAGTGCAGGGCGTTTACGAGCTTGGCTCGACGTTCAAGATTTTTACCGCGGCCCAAGCTATTGAAGAAGGCACCGCTCACGCCAGCACGATGGTCGACACCAAAGGGCCTCTGACATGGGGCCGTTTCAAGATCCGCGATTTTCGCAACTACGGTCCTGCGCTCAGTGTTGAGGACGTGATCGTCAAGTCCTCCAACATCGGGACGGCGCGCCTTGCTCTTGGGCTGGGCGCAGAACGTCAGCAGGATTTCCTTGGCGATCTTGGCTTCTTCAAGCCGACACCGGTTGAGATCATCGAGGCGCGCGGCGCACAGCCGCTCTTGCCGCCACGTTGGTCGGAAATTTCAACAATGACAATCTCTTACGGGCATGGCCTAAGCGCATCTCCGATGCACCTGGCCGCCGCATACAGTTCCCTCGTGAACGGCGGGTTGGTCGTCGAGCCAACGCTTCTGGCTGACCAGCCCGCCGCTCCAAGAGAGCGCATCATCTCGGAAGAAACCTCTGCGATTGTCCGGGACATGTTGCGCAAGGTGGTCGTGCGTGGCACGGCATCCCTAGGTGAAGTCGAAGGCTACGCCGTTGGGGGCAAGACCGGGACCGCGGACAAGCCCAAGCCCACCGGCGGCTACTATGACGACCGGGTGATCGCCACGTTCGCGTCGGTCTTTCCGTCCGATGACCCGGCCTATGTCCTGATCGTCACGCTGGATGAGCCGGTCGATACAACGGGCGAAGAAGCACGCCGAACCGCAGGTTGGACAGCCGTGCCTGTCGCCGCAGAAATCATTCGCCGCGCAGCGCCGCTTCTGGGCCTTGCACCAGAGATTGAAGCTCTCCCCATTGATGAGCTAAGGTTGGCATCAAATACGGGCGGGCAATCCGGGCAGTAGAAATGACAAACACAGGCGAACGGCGTTTGGCCGATCTAGGGCTTGCCGCATCCGGCGCGGCCGAGACCCGGATCACCGGCCTGTCCGTTGACAGCCGTCTCGTCAAACCCGGCCATCTTTTTGCGGCACTCCCTGGCACCCGTATTCACGGCGGCGAGTTCATCCAATATGCGATCCGCATGGGGGCCGCGGCGATCCTGACGGATCGGATTGGCGCAGAAATCGCCAAAGCCGAGATTGCTGAAGCTGGCATTCCAGTCGTGCGCACAGAAGACCCGCGTCAGGCACTGGCCCATGCCGCAGCGCTTTGGTTCGCAAATACGCCCAAAACGATTGCTGCCGTGACCGGAACCAACGGGAAAACCAGCGTCGCCGCTTTTGCGCGCCAGATTTGGCAAGTGCTGGGCCATCCGGCGATCAACCTTGGCACCACCGGCGTCGAAGGGGATTGGACCGCGCCATTGGCCCACACGACGCCCGAACCGATCACGCTGCATCGCACACTGGCGGAAGCGGTGCGCGAAGGCATAACCCATGTTGCGATGGAAGCGTCTTCTCATGGGCTTGAGCAGAAACGCCTGGATGGAGTGCAGCTGCTAGCGGCGGCGTTCACCAATATCAGCCAAGATCATTTGGATTACCACGACACCTTTGACGATTACTTTGAAGCAAAGCTGGGCCTGTTCGAGCGCGTTCTGCCCGACGACGGAACAGCGGTGATCAATCTGGATGACCCACGCGGAGCAGAAGTCGTCATGACAGCCGAAGCGCGCGGGCAGGATGTTTTGACTGTTGGTGCGTCCGACAGAGCCGCGCTTCATATCCTTGCGCAACGCTTCGAGAGTGAAGCGCAGACGCTCCGTTTTTCTTGGGCCGGTCAGACGCATCAGGTTCGGCTTGGCCTAATTGGTGGGTTCCAGGCCTCCAACGCTATGGTTGCCGCAGGGCTTGTGATCGCGTGTGGCGGTGAGCCGCGCGATGTCTTCAACGCGCTTGAGCATCTGACAACGGTCCGGGGCCGAATGCAGCATGTGGCCACCCGGGAAAACGGAGCGACGGTGTTTGTCGACTATGCCCATACGCCTGACGCCGTTGCCACCGCGCTCGCCGCGCTACGACCTCACGTTATGGGCCGCATCATCGTTGTGTTTGGTGCCGGCGGAGACCGCGATAGCACGAAGCGTCCGCTGATGGGTGCGGCGGCCAGCCGGGGGGCGGATGTGGCCATCGTCACCGATGACAATCCGCGTAGCGAAGACCCCGCCGCCATCCGGGCCGCCGTGATCGAAGGCATGTCCGGCGATTTTTCAGAAGTCGGTGACCGCGCCGAGGCCATCTTGCGCGGCGTGGATGCGCTCGGTGCAGGCGATGCGTTGCTGATCGCGGGCAAGGGCCACGAAACGGGGCAGGTCATCGGCGACGATGTTCTGCCGTTTGATGATGCCGAACAGGCAAGCGTCGCGGTTGCGGCCCTTGACGGGCGGCTGGCATGAGCGTGCTTTGGACGGCTCAGGAATTGATAGATGGCTCGGGCGGGCGGATGGACACGCCGTTTGATGCCAAAGGGATATCAATCGACAGCCGGTCTGTCGCGCCCGGTGACCTTTTCGTTGCGCTCGAAGCGGCGCGGGACGGGCATGATTTTGTTGCACAAGCACTCAAGGCGGGGGCCGCGGGTGCGCTTGTGTCCAAAGTGCCCGAAGGTGTGTCAGAAGATGCCCCGCTTCTGATTGTGGATGACACGTTCGAAGGGTTGGAGCGGTTGGGCCGTGCGCGACGTGCAGCCACAAACGCCCGCGTCGTCGCAATCACTGGATCGGTTGGTAAGACATCGACAAAGGAAATGCTCCGGCTTGCACTGGCACCGTTTGGGAGCGTTCACGCGGCAGAAAAAAGCTTCAACAACCATTGGGGCGTACCGCTGACCCTGGCGCGTATGCCCAAGGATGCGGCTTTTGCTGTGATCGAAATCGGCATGAACCGCCCGCATGAGATCGCGCCGCTGGCCCAAATGGCAAAGCCCGATGTGGCTTTGATCACCACCGTCGGGCTTGCCCATGTCGAAGCTTTCGAGGGGATCGAAGGGATTGCCCAAGAAAAAGGCGCGATTTTCGAGGGACTCAAGGCGTCCGGTACAGCGATTTTCCACGATGATATGGATCGCAAGGCGCTCACAATCGTCGAAGGGTTGGCTTGGCAATCCGCAGCTACGTCGCTTCGGTTTGGACGACGCGGGTCAGCTCAATACCGTCTTCTGGATCAACGCATTCACAGCGACCATCTGGTTGCGACTTGTGCAACGCCCGATGAGGTTCTTGGGTTCTCTTTGCAGACGACAGCGCCGCATTTCGCAGTGAACGCCGTTGCCGTGGTCAGTGTTATTGGGGCCTTGGGCCTTGATGTCGGGGCCGCAGTTGAAGCGTTGAATGCTTGGGCGCCGCCAGCCGGGCGCGGGACACGGCACGAGGTCACTGGGTCAGATGGCACATTCACGTTGATCGACGACGCTTACAACGCCAACCCCGCGTCGATGGAAGCGGCGTTAGACGTTCTGGCCGCCGCCGAGCCGAGCAACGGTGGTGCGCGGGTGGCCGTTCTGGGCGACATGCTGGAGCTTGGGTCACGGACCGGAGAGTTCCACAGGGCCATTGCCGAACTGACTGCCATGAAATCGATCGCGAAGGTCCATTGCGTCGGACCGCTGATGCGCATGTTGTGGAGCACTCTTGCCGAGGGCAAGCGTGGGCAATGGGCAAACACACCAAATGACTTGGATATCGACGCGATTGCTCGGTCGGGCGATGTTGTGCTCGTGAAGGGCTCGAACGGGAGCGGCGTTGCACGCGTCGCCGATGCGCTCAAAGCGCTGGGTGAAAGGTAGGACTGGCCATGCTCTATTGGCTTACGAATTTCTCGGATGGCGGGGATTTCTTCAATCTCTTCCAATACATTACCTTTCGCGCCGGGGGGGCCTTTCTGACCGCCCTGATCTTTGGGTTCATCTTCGGGCAGCCGCTGATCAACCTTTTGCGGAGGCGCCAAAAGCACGGGCAGCCGATCCGCGATGACGGTCCTCAAAGCCATATCGAGTCCAAAGCAGGGACACCGACCATGGGTGGCGTGCTGATCCTTGGCGCGCTTTTGACCGCGACGGTTTTCTGGGCGCGCTGGGATACCGGATACGTCTGGATGGTTCTTTTTGTGACCGTTTCCTTTGGGCTGATCGGCTTTATTGATGATTATCAGAAGGTTACAAAGAACAGTCACAATGGTGTTTCGGGGCGTGTGCGCCTTGCGATTGGGTTTGCCGTGGCCGCAGTGGCAGGCTTCTGGGCGGCACAGATGCACCCGGATGACCTGTCGATGTATCTGGCCCTTCCTGTGTTCAAGAACGCGCTTTTCTACCTTGGCTTCCTATTCATCCCCTTCGCGATGATTGTTATTGTTGGAGCGGCGAATGCCGTGAACCTGACGGACGGGCTGGATGGTTTGGCAATCATGCCCGTTATGATTGCAGCCGGATCCCTGGGTGTGATTGCATACGCCGTCGGGCGCGTCGATTTCACCGAGTATCTGGACGTTCACTATGTACCGGGTACGGGAGAAATCCTGATCTTCGTTGCCGCCTTGATCGGGGGCGGCCTTGGGTTCCTTTGGTACAACGCGCCCCCTGCGGCCGTCTTCATGGGCGACACAGGGTCGCTTGCATTGGGCGGAGCACTGGGCGCGATCGCCGTATCGACAAAGCACGAGATCGTTCTGGCGATCATTGGAGGTTTGTTCGTTGTCGAGGCTTTGTCGGTGATCATTCAGGTCACCTACTTCAAAGCCACCGGCAATCGCGTGTTCCTGATGGCCCCGATCCACCATCACTTTGAAAAGAAGGGCTGGACCGAGCCACAGATCGTGATCCGGTTCTGGATCATCAGCCTGATCCTTGCATTGATCGGTCTCGCGACCCTCAAGATTCGATAGGAGGCGCTCATGGGATTTCTTGTTCGCTGGCTGGCTGCATTCGTTCTTCTGACGGTGACGTTCAATCCGACGGGGACATCGTTTGTTCACTGGGCGCGCGATAACTGGGCCGATCAGACCCCGATCATCGTGCTTGTTGGGATGCTCCTAGCCGTGGCTTACGTCGTTTTCATTCTCGCGGTGCTGCGCGGGATCGGAGCGTTTGGGGTTCTTCTGATCCTTGCCGTCGTCGCGGCGCTGGTCTGGGTTCTTGTCGATTCTGGGTGGCTCAATCTCGACAACCCGGGCGTGATGACTTGGGTGGCCATCCTAGCCCTAAGTGTGGTTCTGGCGATGGGGATGTATTGGGGCATCCTGTGGCGGCGCATCTCCGGCCAGATCGAGGTCGATGACGAGGGCGACGCTTGATCACGGTCACAGCATTCAGCGGCGCGCGCGTCGGTATCCTTGGGATGGGTCGCACGGGACTGGCCGCTGCGGCATCGTTGACAGAAGGGGGGGCTGGGGTTGTTTGCTGGGATGATGGTCCCAAGGGGCGCGACGCAGCTAAGGCAGCTGGATACGCCCTGAAGGATTTCTCAAAGCCCGGCGCATTTGATGGAATGGCAAGCCTGATCGTGTCGCCGGGCATTCCGCACCTTTATCCTGCGCCCAACCCACATATCGCGGCGGCCATGGCGGCGGGCGTGCCCGTGGACAACGACATCGGTCTGTTCTTTCGGTCGCTTGGCAATGGCGCGTGGGAGGATTTTGAAACCCCACCGCGTGTTGTGGCGATCACCGGCTCGAACGGGAAATCGACGACCAGCGCGCTGATTGCGCATGTTCTGCAGGAAACCGGTCGCTCGGTGCAGTTTGCCGGAAACATCGGAACCAGCGCGCTCGACATCGATCCGCCGGAAGACGGTGGGGTGATCGTTCTCGAGCTTTCGTCTTATCAAATCGAACTTGCGCGTGCACTGACGCCCGACATCGCGGTCTTCACGAACCTCGTGCCCGATCACTTGGATCGCCACGGCGGCATGGGCGGGTATTTTGCCGCGAAACGTCGGCTGTTCTCGGAAGGCGGCCCGGACCGGGCGGTGATCGGGATTGATGAGCCCGAGGGGCGATATCTGGCCAATCAGATGGCAGAGGGGCCGGGCGATACGCGGGTCATTCGCGTCTCCACGACCCAAAAGCTATCGGGGCCGGGGTGGTCGGTCCATGCCCGCAAAGGCTTCTTGTCCGAAACACGGTCCAGCCGGCAGGCGGGGTCGATCGATCTGCGCGATATCCACGGACTGCCCGGGGCGCACAACCATCAAAACGCCTGTGCAGCCTATGCGGCACTGCGTGCTCTACACCTTTCGCCAAAGGAGATCGCGAAAGCGTTCGAGAGCTTTGAGGGCCTGCCGCACCGATCCCAGCGGGTTGCGACGATCAACGGTGTGGCTGTCATCAACGACAGCAAGGCCACGAACGCGGATGCGGCGTATCACGCGCTCATGGCGTTCGACAAAATTCGCTGGATCGTTGGCGGACAGATGAAAGAGGGCGGCCTGGAGGCGTTGACGCCTGCCTTGGGGCGCGTCGTGAAAGCCTACATCATCGGACGTGAAACCGAAGGTTGGTCCGTGGCCCTCAAGGATGTAGATCAAACTGTTTCGGGCACGATGGAAGACGCGGTTGCTGCTGCGCTACGCGAAGCCGAGCCCGGAGAGACGGTTCTGTTGGCGCCCGCGGCTGCAAGCTTTGATCAGTTCGACAGTTTCGAAGCGCGCGGTGATGCCTTCGTGGCCGCCGTGAAGGCGTTTCAAGAGGCAGAATAATCGCCTGAATCCTCAGCTTTTGCTGGCTCTTTGCCCACTGATTCGCTACTCTTGCATCCAGACCCGGAAAACGGGCGAGCGAGGCAGTAGCAGGACGACCCATGACTGAGATGGTCTATGGAGCGGTGCCCGCATCACGCGGTGAGCCGATCCTTCCCAATTGGTGGCGGACAGTAGACAAGTGGTCGCTTTTGGCGGTGATCGCTCTGATGGGGATAGGGCTTCTTCTTGCGATGGCCGCATCGCCGCCTTTGGCCGAGAAAAACGGGTTCGAGCCGTTTCACTATGCCTATCGACAGTTGTTTTTCGGATGCCTTGGTCTGACGGCGATGCTGATCACGACCATGATGTCGCCTCTGCTCGTGCGGCGTCTGGCGGTCATCGGCTTTGGTATCGCCTTGATCGCAGTTCTGTTTTTGCCTCTGTTTGGCACGGATTTCGGCAAAGGGGCGGTACGCTGGTACTCGCTAGGGTTCGGGTCGATCCAGCCGTCAGAATTCCTTAAACCCGGATTCGTCGTCGTTGCGGCTTGGCTGATTGCGGCATCGACCGAAGTTGCTGGCCCGCCCGGGCGGACCGTGTCGTTCAGTCTGGCGATTTTCATCTGTGCCGTTCTCGCGATGCAGCCGGATTTCGGACAAGCCAGTCTGGTG
Source organism: uncultured Rhodobacterales bacterium (assembly GCA_964638245.1). Classification (GTDB taxonomy): domain Bacteria; phylum Pseudomonadota; class Alphaproteobacteria; order Rhodobacterales; family Rhodobacteraceae; genus CAZWZG01. The sequence continues at coordinate 2,407 of CAZWZG010000093.1, read as the reverse complement.
CTGTTCGCCTGGGGCGTGATGTATTTTACGGCCGGGGCACCCATGGCGATCCTGATTGGAATGGCTGTTATGGTGGTTCTGGCCGGAGCCTTCGCCTATAATCATTCCGAGCATTTTGCGCGCCGTATCGATGGCTATCTGTCGGCGGATATCGATCCGACAAGCCAGCTGGGCTATGCCGCGAACGCGATCCGCGAAGGGGGTATCTTCGGGGTTGGTGTTGGGGAGGGGCGCGTAAAGTGGTCGTTGCCCGATGCCCATACGGACTTTGTGATTGCCGTGGCCGCCGAGGAATATGGTTTGATACTCGTGATGCTGATCATTGCGCTTTACGCGGTTATCGTTCTGCGCTCGCTTGTACGCCTGATGCGGGAGCGTGATCCTTTCATCCGCCTCGCGGGCACGGGGCTGGCCTGCATGTTTGGCATTCAGGCCTTGATCAACATGAGTGTTGCGGTGCGTCTCATGCCCGCCAAGGGTATGACCTTGCCGTTCGTCAGCTATGGCGGCTCGTCTCTGATCGCGGGCGGGATCGCGCTTGGCATGCTGATCGCGTTCACGCGCTCGCGGCCACAGGGCGAGATCCGCGACGTCTTCCAGCGCGAGCATCTGTCATGAAGGCGCCGCGTCTTGTCATTGCCGCAGGTGGCACAGGTGGGCACATGTTCCCGGCACAATCGCTGGCTGAGGCCATGTTGCGGCGCGGATGGCGTGTGACGCTGATGACCGATGCGCGCGGCGCACGCTACACGGGCGGGTTTCCCCATTCGGTCGACATTCGCGAAATCTCCAGCGCGACGACGGCGCGGGGCGGGCTTTCGGGCAAGCTGAGCGCACCGTTCAAGATCGCAGGTGGTATCCTTTCGGCGTCGCGGGATTTTCTGTCGGACCGTCCCGCTGTCGTTGCTGGCTTTGGTGGGTATCCGTCGATCCCTGCGTTGTCGGCGGCGTATCTTCTTCGTGTTCCGCGTCTGCTGCACGAACAGAACGGCATTCTTGGGCGTGTGAACACGGTCTTTGCGAAACGGGTCAACGCGGTGGCTTGCGGAACTTGGCCCACAACGCTTCCCGATGGGGTGGAGGGGATTCCGGTGGGCAATCCCGTGCGTGCATCGGTTCTGGAACGGTCCGGTTCGCCGTATCAGGCCCCGAATGATGAACAACTCTCGCTCGTTGTGTTTGGCGGCAGCCAAGGTGCTCAGATCCTTTCCAGCGTCGTCCCCGATGCCATCGCGCTTTTGCCCGAGAACCTGCGTTCCGCACTGCGGATGGCACAACAGGCGCGGCCCGAAGATCAGGACCGAGTGGTCGCCGCTTATGAAGCGCTTGGGGTCACTGCCGAAGTCGAACCGTTTTTCCATGACATTCCGAAACGCCTGGCTGCGGCTTCGCTGATTGTCAGCCGGGCAGGCGCATCGTCGGTTGCCGATATTTCGATCATCGGGCGGCCTTCGATCCTGATCCCTTACGCTGCGGCAACAGGCGATCATCAGACCTACAACGCGCGCGGGCTTCTTGACGCTGAAGCTGCAGTGCTTATTCCCGAGGCGAAATTGACGCCCGAAGTGCTAGCAGAACAGATCACTTCGATTTTGACCAACCCCGAGGCCGCCGAACGCATGGCGGCAAATGCGCTGCGACTGGCCAAACCGGATGCGACCGACAGGCTGGTCGCTCTGGTGGAAAACATCGCGGGACCCACGCAAAGGATGCAACAGGCATGAACGCAGCAGCAGCAACCAAACTGCCCACCGAGATGGGTCCCATTCACTTCGTTGGGATTGGCGGGATCGGGATGTCGGGGATCGCAGAGGTCCTTCTGAACCATGGCTACACGGTGCAGGGTTCTGACCTGAAATCGACCCCGATCACGGAGCGTTTGGCGCGCTTGGGGGCGCGGGTGTTCGAGGGCCAGCGGGCGAGCAATCTGGAAGACGCCGAGGTTGTCGTGATTTCGTCGGCGATCAAATCTGGCAACCCCGAACTGGATGCGGCGCGCGCGATGGGTCTGCCGGTGGTGCGGCGCGCCGAAATGCTGGCTGAATTGATGCGTCTGAAGTCCAACATCGCCGTGGCTGGGACGCACGGCAAGACAACGACAACGACGATGGTGGCCACGCTTTTGGACGCAGGTGGGATCGACCCGACCGTGATCAATGGCGGGATCATTCATGCCTATGGCTCGAACGCGCGCATGGGGCAGGGCGAATGGATGGTGGTGGAGGCTGACGAGTCCGACGGCACCTTCAACCGGCTTCCAGCAACGATCGCGATTGTCACGAATATCGATCCGGAGCACATGGAGCACTGGGGCTCGATCGAGAACCTGCGCAAGGGGTTCAACGACTTCGTGTCGAATATTCCGTTTTACGGGCTGGCGGTTTTGTGCACGGATCATCCCGAGGTG
>CAZWZG010000092.1:3424-11962 GCA_964638245.1 uncultured Rhodobacterales bacterium | reverse complement strand
ATGAGGTGGAAATCCTGTCGGGTGTTTTCGAGGGCGTCTCAACCGGCACGCCGATCCAGCTGATGATACGCAACACGGATCAACGCTCAAAAGACTACGGCGAGATTGCCGAGAAATTCCGGCCCGGCCATGCTGATATCACCTATTGGCAGAAATACGGGATCCGTGACTATCGCGGCGGCGGACGCTCTTCGGCGCGTGAAACGGCCGCGCGTGTGGCGGCAGGCGGTGTGGCACGAGCCGCGCTCGCCAAGCTGGTGCCGGGGCTAAGCATCACCGGGTATATGGTCGGCATGGGTCCGCACGAAATCGACCGGTCGAAGTTCGACTGGGACGAGATCGAGCGAAACCCGTTCTGGGTTCCCGATGCAAAAGCAGCATCGCATTGGGCCGAGGTGCTGGATCAGCACCGCAAAGACGGCAATTCGCTCGGCGCGACGATCGAAGTGACCGTGCGTGGCTACCCGCCGGGGCTGGGTGCGCCGGTGTATGGCAAGCTCGACACCGACTTGGCGGCCGCAATGATGTCGATCAACGCCGTCAAAGGCGTCGAGATCGGCGAAGGCATGGCCGCCGCTCGGCTGACGGGATCGGACAACGCGGACGAGATTTCCATGGGCCCTGAGGGACCGGTTTACCACTCGAACCACGCTGGCGGCATCCTTGGTGGGATCAGCACTGGTCAGGATGTCGTTGTACGGTTTGCCGTGAAGCCGACGTCATCGATCCTGACAAAGCGGGCGACGATTACGAAATCCGGGGACGAGACCGAGATTGTCACGAAGGGTCGCCATGACCCATGTGTCGGTATTCGTGCCGTACCCGTAGCCGAAGCGATGGCCGCCGCCGTTGTGCTTGACCATCTGCTTTTGGATCGCGCTCAGACCGGTGGGGTGCGCGGCCCGATTGGATAGGCCCGGGGGGCTAGCCCCCCAGACCCCCCAGGATATTTATGGCCAGATGAAGGGAGCGGTTACGCGGTGGCTGCGTTCAGCGCGGTGTCCAGAAGGGCCTGGATCTGTCCGCGGTTCGTGCCCGCAACGATGCGGCCTAATTCTTCGTCGCCTTTGAGGACGACCAGCGTCGAGCGGCGCGGGATGTTCAGGCGGCGGGCAAGCTGGCTATCGCCATAGCGATCCCAGTCGACGCGGATGAAAGTGATGGCTTCGTCATAGGAAGGGTTGGCATCGCGCAGCGCGTTGATTGTCCGCTCCTGGCTGCGGCAGGTGGTGCACCAATCGGCGGCGAAATCGAGGAAGACGGTTTTGCCAGCGGCCAATTCTTGCTCAACGAGGCCCGGCTTGTAGTCCATGCCAGCGGCAAACGCGGGGGCAGCAGCAAGGCCAGCGGCAGCAGTGATCAGGAAATCGCGACGTTTCATGTGTGTCTCCTTAAATCGCAACAGATAGGTCCATGAGCCAGGCGGGCAGGTTTTCCAGCGCCCAGAAACCGAGGAAGTGGTGAACTTTGAAAAGGATGCCGAGGCCCACAAGGACGAAGATGCCGCCCATCACGGGTCGGGCAGATGACGCAAGGCGGCGCATCATCGCCTGACGCTTCAGGATGACCGAGCGGGCACCATAGCCCAGCGCAAGGATGATCGTCGAGACGCCTAGGGCAAAGGACGCCATCGTCAGGCCCGCCCAGAGCAGGCTTTCGCCCTGACTGGCCAGGGCTATCGCGCCGCCCAAGGTCGGGCCGATACACGGGCTCCAGACCGCGCCCAGAAGGATACCGCCAAGAAACTGACCATTCAGACCGTTCCGGTCGAGGTTGTCCATGCCCTGATCGGCGCGCGACGAAAAACCCGCGGTCGCTGTGGCGAAGCGTTCGGAAAACTGCGGCACCAAAAGGATGACGCCGAACCCAATCATCAGGATCGCACCCGCGTTGGCGATGGTTTCCTCGGTGATGCCCAAAGCGCGGCCCAGGACGGCGACGGTCATGCCAAGGACGACAAACGACAGCGACATCCCCGCCGCCAGCGCGACAGGGCCCCAACGGCTGGCCTGCAGAGCGGTGGCCAGCACGATTGGCAAAACCGGCAAAACGCAGGGGTTGATCAGCGTCAGCAATCCCGCGGCATATCCAAGGATCAGATCCATGGCCGGGAAAATGGGGTGGACCCCCGCGAAAGTCACTGAAAATAGGGTTTCATTCGTTCACAACCGCGCTAGCGGTCCGTGCGTGCCAGCTGCACGAGCAGGATGCCTAATGTTGCCACCACAACACCGACAAGGTCTGTGGCGCTCAAAACCTCCGATAGAAGGATCGCGGCGACTGCCACACCAAAGGCCGGGTTCAGGAAATGATACGTCGCCGCCCGCACCATCCCGATCCGGTTCACAAGCAGGAACCAGACCCATGTCGCCAGCAACCCTGGCACTAAAACGGTGTAGGTGAAGGCGGCAATCAGGGACCACGACATCTCAACAACCGGCGCCTCGAACAGGACGCCGAACGGCAAGAGCACGGCCCCACCGACCAGCATTTGAACCCCGATTACAAACCACAGGTTCCCACCCGAAGACGCGCTTCGCAGCGCCAGTGTCGCAAAGGTCAACGCAAGCACGCCGATCAGGCAAAGCATGACGCCGAAGGCATCCGCACCGCCCGTCACCCGACTGCCCATGATCAACGCGACGCCGCCGAACCCTGCCAATAGCCCGACCAGACCAAGCCCCGAAAGCCGCTCAGCAAACAGAACCCAGCCGAACCCGGCCACCCAAAGGGGCAGGGAGGCCGCGACAATGGCGGCCAGCGATGCCTCGACCGTCTGCATCGCCATGAAGTTCAGCCCCAGATACAGCGCGTTCTGGCAAAGCCCGAAAATGAGAGTTGCGCGCCACTGCTCTTTTGTCAGGGACATCCGCTGTCCAAGTGCCCATGCGATGGCGATCGCGATCAGCCCCGACAGCGCAAACCGCACGGACAGTGTCAGCATCGGGGGCGCATGCGCCACGATGATGCGGGCCGAGGTGAACGCCGACGACCACATGAAGGCGAAAGCGACGCCCATGCCCAAGGCTTTGAAGTCCATGGTGCCTTAGGATCACCTCGCGGCATTGAGGGCAACGCCTGTTTTGCGTTGTCGATGGCGGGGCGCCGACCTATCAGACCTCATGACTATCTGGCGTCCTCATCCCGGTATCCGTGCCAAAGCGCTTGGTTTGCATTGGAGAGGCGGTCGTCTCTTGGCCGCCGAAGTGCACGACGATGCGGGTCAGTTGAAAGGCGTGCGGCCGCTTGGGGGCACCATCGAGTTCGGTGAGACAGCGCACGCCGCCGTGATCCGTGAATTCCAAGAGGAACTCGGTGTCGAGGTGCACACCATTGGGGCCCCGATGTTCATGGAAAACCTCTATGTGCACGAAGGCGAACAGGGCCACGAGATCCTGGTGATCTTTGACGTGGCTTTTCCGGAGGACGCCTTCGCCAATCGGTCCCGCATCACGTTTGTCGAAGACAACGGCACGGAATGCACCGCTGGATGGTTTGCCTTGGAAGAACTGGACCAACCCGGTGGCCCCGCGCTTTTCCCGACCGGTTTGAAGGCGCGGCTTCTCAGCAAGCGCGCATAAAAAAAGGCCGCCCAGCGGGCGGCCCTTCCAACGTATCCGATCCGGATCAGCCGTTGACGCTGTCCTTCAGAGCCTTGGCGATCGTCATCTTGACGACCTTGTCGGCTTCCTTGTGGATCTGCTCGTTCGTGGCCGGGTTGCGCACGGTGCGTGCAGGACGCTCGCGGCAGTAGATTTTGCCAACGCCGGGAAGCGTCACGGCACCGCCGCCCGATACTTCCTTGGTGATGACAGCGACGATCGCGTCCAGCGCAGCGGTTGCGCCTTTCTTGTCGGAATCCATCTCTTCGGCCAGCGCGGCGACGAGTTGTGTCTTTGTGAGTGGTTTGGTTGCCATGTGATCTCTCCTCAAAAGCCCTTATTTTCTTGGGGCGATTGACGCGAGTAAACCCGATATTGGGGGTCCACACAACAACTTGTGGCCTTAAAAACAGGCCCCATAGGCGGTTTTTTGGCCTTTTTCTAAAGAAATGCCGTCTCTTCGAAGCTTCTGAGCTTCCGAGAGTGGATTCTTTCGAGCGGGGCCTCGCGCAATGCTTCCATCGCGCGGATCCCAATCCGCAGGTGGCGCGACACTTGTGTGCGGTAAAACTCGCTGGCCATGCCGGGCAGTTTCAGCTCACCATGAAGCGGTTTGTCGGACACGCACAGAAGCGTGCCATAGGGCACGCGGAACCGGAACCCGTTGGCCGCGATCGTTGCGCTTTCCATGTCCAGCGCAACCGCGCGGCTTTGGCTCAATCGCTGCACAGGCCCGGACTGATCCCGCAACTCCCAGTTCCGGTTATCGATCGTCGCAACCGTGCCGGTGCGCATCACGCGCTTCAGTTCATAGCCCTCAAGCTGTGTCTCAGCCGCCACCGCGTTTTCCAGCGCGATCTGGATTTCGGCGAGCGGCGGGATTGGCACCCAGACCGGCAGGTCGTCGTCCAGCACGTGATCCTCGCGCAGATACCCGTGTGCCAGGACGTAATCGCCAAGGCTTTGCGATGTGCGCAACCCTGCGCAATGGCCCACCATCAGCCAGGCATGGGATCGCAGCACCGCAATGTGGTCCGTCGCCGTTTTCGCATTCGACGGTCCGACCCCGATATTGACCAGCGTTATGCCTGCATTGTTGGGGCGTTTCAGATGATACGTCGGCATCTGGGGCATCTTGGCGGGCACTGTAATCGGCGCCTCTGGGTCCGTAATCTCGACATTCCCCGACGCAACAAAGCCGCTATATCCCGATTTCGGATCCGCCAGCATGGCGCGCGCATATGCTTCGAATTCGTCTACGTAGAACTGGTAGTTCGTGAACAGAACATGATTCTGGAAATGCTCAGGATCCGTCGCCGAGTAATGGCTGAGCCGCGCAAGCGAGTAATCCACACGCTGTGCCGTGAACGGCGCAAGGGGCCGAGAGCCGTCTTCGTAAAGAAAGCCCATGCCATTGACGATCTGATCATTCGTCGTGGCCAGATCGGGCACATCGAACACATCGCGCAACGGGAACGCCATCGCGCCTTCCTGGGGCACGGTCAGGGTCGGATCATTGGCGACCGCGAAATGAACGGGCATCGGCACGCGCGACGCACCAATCGTCACCGGCACCCCGTGGTTTTCGATCAGAAGCCCGATCTGCTGGATCAGGTAATTCTCGAACAGGTCGGGGCGCGTCACGGTGGTCGAATAATGCCCGGGCTCGGTCACATGACCAAAGCTCAACCGGCTGTCGATGGCCGCAAACGTCGTCGTGGTCAGCGTGATCTCAGGGTAATAGGCCCGATACCGCGTGCTCGGGATGCTCTCCCCCTTCAGCGCGTCCAGAAACCGCGTACACAGAAATTCGCTGGCCGACACATACAGCTCTTTCAGGCGCGCAACGGCCGCCTTTGGGTCAGTGAAGGCTTGCGGCTCGGGCACGTCCGGACTGGTGATCGGCAAATTTGCGGGGCTCATGGCTGGCTTTCGAATAGCTCTGTTAATTGGAACGTGGTCACATCGACCAGTCCCAGATCGCTTATCCGAAGCTCGGGGATCACCACAAGCGCCAAGAGCGAATGCTGCATATATGCGTTGTTGAGCGTACAGCCGCACTCCGCCATCGCCGCGATCATCTTGTCCGCCTTCACCGCGACCTCTGTCGCCGGGCTATCGGACATCAACCCGGCAATCGGCAACTCGACCAGCGCCAATTCCTTGCCGTCCTTGAAGACGGTGATACCGCCGCCCACCTGCGACAGCCGGTTCGCCGCCAGTGCCATATCCGCGCGCGAGGTGCCCACAACGATCATATGATGGCTGTCATGGGCCACGGTCGATGCCATGGCCATGTTCCCAGTGTACCCAAACCCGGAGACAAACCCGTTCACGACTCCGCCCGTCGCCTGGTGCCGCTCGACCAGCGCGATCTGCGCCACATCGCCTTGGCCTTCGACCCGGCCATCCACGACCGGCAAATCCGCCTCCAGCGCCTTTGTCGGCGCCTGGTTCTCGACCACGCCGATCACTTTGGCCCGCACGGTATTGGCCCCTTCGGGCGCGGCGATCTCGAAATCCGTCTCGCTCAATGCTTTGCCAAGATGCACCGTATTGCGCGCAGCCGCTGGCCAATCCAGATGCGGACAGTCCACCAAGCCTTGGCCAGCTTCGGCCACCAAAACGCCCCGCGCGTACACTTTTTCGATCGGCAGTGTTTCCAGATCGGACGTCAAAATCACATCCGCCCGCCGCCCCGGCGCAATCGAGCCCAACTCCCGCTCCAGCCCGAAATGCGTCGCCGTATTGATCGTTGCCATCTGCAAGGCCACAAGCGGGTCGCATCCACAGGCAATCGCATGCCGCACAACGCGATTCATATGCCCGTCATTGACCAGCGTCCCCGAATGGCAGTCATCGGTGCACAGGATAAAGCTTCGCGGATCCATCCCCTTCTCGGTCACTGCCGTGATCTGCGCTTCAACATCATACCAAGCCGAGCCCAGCCGCAGCATCGCCCGCATCCCCTGACGCACCCGCGCAATCGCATCGGCCTCTTGCGTCCCCTCATGATCATCCGCTGGCCCGCCCGCGGCATAGGCGTGAAACGCGGGGCCCAGATCGGGAGAGGCATAATGCCCGCCCACCGTCTTGCCCGCGGCTTGCGTTGCCGCAATCTCGGCCAGCATCTTTGGATCGCCATGCACCACGCCGGGGAAATTCATCATCTCCCCCAGCCCGATGATCCCGGGCCATCCCATGGCCTCTGCCACATCCTCTGGCGTAATCTCGAACCCGGTGGTTTCCAGCCCCGGCGCAGACGGCGCACAGGACGGCATCTGCGTCCAGATGTTGATCGGCTGCATCAACGCCTCGTCATGCATCAACCGCACGCCTTCCAGGCCCAACACATTGGCAATCTCATGGGGGTCGGTGAACATCGTCGTCGTGCCATGGGGGATGACTGCGCGTGCAAACTCGGCAGGCGTCAGCATGCCGCTCTCAATATGCATATGGCCATCACACAGCCCCGGCACCGCAAAGGCGCCATCCGCCTCGACCACCTCGGTCGCCTCGCCAATGCAATGGGACGCATCCGGTCCCACATACGCAAAACGCCCGGCAGCCACCGCAATGTCGGTGCCGTCAATCACCTCGCGCGTATGCACATTTACCCAACGCGCGCCCCGGATCACCAGATCCGCTGCTTCACGCCCCGCCGCCACAGCCACCAGCCGCGCCGCACTCCCTTGCCAGCTTGAAAATCCACTCATGCCCGACAGCGTGACATGCCCAGCCCGCGAAGCAACCCCCCGGCCTTCTTCTTGTCAAAAATACTCCCGCCGGAGGCGCTCTGGGGCCCTTGATCCGGCCCGATCTGCCTATTCGGCCGCCAAAAGAGGCTCCCAATCGTCACGCCTGGCGGCCCACCGCGCGATGCGTGGCGACAGGACCGCCATCGCCGCGGCGCCCGTGCAGGCCAGAACCACAATCGCTCCGATCACCGTCAAAAGCACATCCCCAGCCATCGTCTTCATCGCGCTGAACGCCCCAAGCGACAGCGCCGAAATCCAGAACGCAAAGGACAACCCGGCGACGCAGGCAAGGCGCGCTCGCTCGGGCGTAGGCAACTCGCCAAAGCGCAGCTCGGCATACGCCTCCATCACCGGTAGCGCCACGCGCCCGATCACGATCGCATTGGCCGTCAGGAACAGGATCACTGCCAGCTTCATCATCAGCTTTGGGGAAAACGCATCCGGGTCGAACCCGGTCCGCACCGCCAACAGCCCCAAACCCGAGCCCGAAAGGATAACCAACCCGACCGTCACCGCATGGTGCATCCGCTCAAGCGTTTCAAAGTCCTGATCCTTCAGGGGAACCACGAGCGAGCGCAGGGCATAAAGGTCCGCCAGCATCGCCACGCCAAAGCCCAGCGCCAACCCGATCAGATGCGTGATCCGCAAGGTATCCAGAAGAATGATGGGGTCCATGTCCGGCCTTGGTTCCGCCCCCGCGCCCGTCGTCGAAGGGTCAAACCGAACCAAGGCCCGTTTCCGGCCAATTTGTGGCAGAACCAGGGCTCTCGCCAAATCAAGGTAAACAGATCGTTGCGGTCTTGAGGGCCTATTCGGCGACTACCCGCCGAACAACAGCGCCAGTGTCGACTGATCGGGCACACCGGTGACGTTCAGACCCCGGTCGATCTGAAACGCGGCCAGCCCTTCCAGCCCTTCGGGGCTAGGAAACCCGAGCTCGTTCAATTTCGCCTGAATGGCCGCAATGGTCACATCGTAAAGCAGCACCGTTTGCCCGCTATTGGTCACAGGCCGCATCGGTTGTGCGCTGGCAACGGCGTCGTCCTCAAGGAACTGAACATAGGCATCAAGCGCATTGGTGAACCGCAATGTCGGGTTGGCCTCACAAAACCGGCGGGCCTGAAGCATGACGTACTCCGGGGTCTGCCAGGGCGTGATGTCGAACACGTCCTCCATCA
>CAZWZG010000092.1:0-3324 GCA_964638245.1 uncultured Rhodobacterales bacterium | reverse complement strand
AGCATGACGTACTCCGGGGTCTGCCAGGGCGTGATGTCGAACACGTCCTCCATCAGCTTGGAATGCGCCGACATGTAACCCGCTGCAAACCCCGCCAGGATCCGCGCCGGCTCGCTTTCGGGGGCATGGGCCGTCACGACGCTACAGGCGACCGTGCCCGGCGCATCGGCGGCATAACGACCATCGGCATCAGCCCCCAAGGAAGCGGATGCAAAAAGCGCGGCGGTAAAGGCCGCCGCGCTCGTATTCAAAAGCCTGTGCTTCATGCCTTTTTGCGGCGTACCAGAAGCAGTCCACCAAGACCAGCCAACAGCATCGTTGCCGGAAGCGGCAACGGGATCGGTGCCGGGGGATAGTCCTCGGTGATCGGCGTCTGAGTCAGACGCACTTCGCCCTGGACACCTCGGCCCGGAAGGATCCCGGTGCGGAACAGCGTCGGGTTGGTCGGATCAAGCATCAGCGACGGATCGATCCCGCTCAGCACGAACTGTTCTACTGTTCCGGTGCCGCCCCCGATCAGATCGCCGAACAGGATACGCTGACCCGGAGCGATGGCTTCCTTATAGGCCGTGCCACCAGCGGTGAACTCGACAAAGTAGCCATCTGGATCATTCACGAATTCAAGGCTTGGCGCGATGACACCCGCGATAGGAAGCGCGTTCCCGTCCATATCCTCGATCGTGTACGTGTAGCCTACCGCAACTATCGGATCGATCCAGACCACAGGCGTGCCCTCGAATTCTTCCTGCAGCGTCGCAAGATCGACCGAGAACCCAAAGGTCTCGGACGCAGGCTCACCTTCGGCGGGCGCATCGGGAACCAGCGGCGCGGCTTCTGTCGAACCACCGGTGACCGCAACATCGTCCAATGAAATCAGGTCAAAGCCCTGAACGGCGCCTTGAATAAAGTAGATCCCAGCCGGACCATCGCCTTCCACGATCTCTTCGGAGTATTCGACGATACCAATTGACCCGGGCGTGAAGGCCTGCTCCAACGCATTGCCGCCGTCTGGCAGACTTTGGAACTGCTTCACACCTGTGGTGTCACCAAACAAGAAGTCGAGCGTGGCCAGCCCTGGTGCACCAGCTTCGCTGGCATCCACCGAAATCGCAATCACATCGCCGAAGATAGGTGCTTCGTCTGTGCCGCCGACCTGCACATCATCTGCGGCGACCGTGCTGTAACCCCTGAACGAGATTTCCTCATTAAGGCTTCCGCCGCTCAGAAGCTGAATGGTTGCATCAAAATCGTAGAAGCGGATGTCGTCGTTAGGGATCGCGCCGACGACGTTGCCTTTGACGAAGTCGTCGGTATCGATCGTGAAGGTCGCGCGGATGCTGTCAAAGTCCCAGAACGCCTCGTCTTGGATCCAGTTGTTGTCGCCCCCAAAGGTCGCACCGCCAAAGGGCTGACTGTTGCCGAAGACGTCCTGCAGAAGGGTGTTGGTGCGGGCGGCATCGTACTCGGTGAATGTATTGCCGACATCAGGGAACGCAAAACCCGATGCATCGTCATTTGAAAAGTCGTCACTAGGCGCAAAGCCGAACACTGATATGTCGTAGTCGAGCGTCAGCTGCACCTGAGCGGCCTGCAGCGGAGCGCAAAGAGCCACAGCCGCGGCGGTGGCAGGTACTAGGTATTTCATGGATCCCCCTTCATCGAACTTTGCCGCAGTTAGGCAGGTCATGAAACTTTGTGCAAGATTTTCAATAGCATGGTTCACGACCGCACGACGATCGTTGACAAAAGAAACCTTTGTTTACTGGCGGTTCTTGGGGATCGTTCTGGATGTGGAAACGCGTTGATCGCGTTACGTGGACAAACCCGTCGCCTTCAATCGCCGCACAACCAGCAGCAGTCCAAGCGCGCCCGCCATCAACGGCAGCCCGGCAGGCAAGGGGATCGGCGGCAGACGGTCGTCCAATTGAGCGATGGTCGCGGCGGCAAGGCGATCATGGGCAAAGCTCAGGGGATGCACAGGATCGCCGAAAAGGAAGGTCGACGGCGCATCGCCTTCAGAGCATTCCGGGGAACCGGGCACGGGAACCGGACCTAGCAAAAGGCTGGTGTTGACGAAGCCGTCGATACAGGTCCGGTCCGTCGTCAGCCCGGCCAGCCGCGCCTCGTCGACGATTTCGTTGAAGACGCTGAACATGTCAAAAATTTCGATCGTGACGTTCGGCGGGAGCGGAAGGACAGCCAGCGAAAGCGCCAACACTTCATTGACGTCCGAGACCAAGGAACTGGCAAGGCTCAGCTCCAGCAGCTGCGACGGGTCGAGGTCCAGCGTCACCAGCGGGTCGATGAAATTCGAAATCAGGAAAGTCTGCGTCGCGGCTGGATCCTCGAAAATCAGACGCGTAATCCCCAAGAAAACCGCTTCCACGGCTTGCGGGATGCCAAGCGCAAGCCCGCGCTGAAGCACATCATTGCCGCCCAGCGAAATCGCATAAAGCGGATGGTCGCCCACATCTGCGTCCAGCGCCAGGTAAGTATCGATCTGGCTATTGAAGTCCTGAAGGTTCGTCAGCGGGATAGACCCCGGTGGGACAGGGGCCAGCGCATCGAAGGCCGTGTAAAGGTCAACATTGTCGGTTGGGTCGGTTGGATCATCGAACTGCGGCCCCGCCGTGGCGCCGCCCAGTGACAGGTTGATATCCGTCAAACCACGGTTCTCGAACCGCTCGCCCACCTGCTCGAACCAGACCGGCCCATCGGAAAACCGGTCTCCGAAGCTCGGGAAGTTCAGGCCACCAATGATGCGGCCTTCATCATTGAAGCTGTCGGAAAACCCGACAAAGCCGGTGAACGTGGCGGCGGTGGCCGGAACTGCAAAGGCACCGCACATCGCGGCGGCAAGGACGAGACTGCGCATGGGTGATCTCCATTGGCTGGATACAACCATTAGGATTATCCGTCCCTGTAACAGTCAAGTGACGCAGGCTAGAGCGCGTCTCAGCACCCAGTCTTTGAGCGATGATTGGCCGACCGCCCGATCATTAAGCACAAAAAAGCCCCGACGTTTCCGCCGGGGCCTCATTTTTAGGAAGGAGCGGAGGTTATTCCTCTGCTTTTTCTTCTTCCTTGATCTCTTCGCCGGTGGCCTGATCGACCATCTTCATGGCCAGACGCACCTTGCCGCGATCGTCAAAGCCAAGCAACTTGACCCAGACTTCCTGGCCTTCCTTCAGCACATCCGACGGATGGTTCAGGCGGCGCTTTTCGATCTGGCTGACGTGCACAAGGCCGTCGCGCTTGCCAAAGAAGTTCACGAAGGCACCGAAGTCGACGATCTTCACGACCTTGCCCTTGTAGATGACGCCT
>CAZWZG010000091.1:7072-12104 GCA_964638245.1 uncultured Rhodobacterales bacterium | reverse complement strand
TCTCTCAACTGTGTCGCACTTGGCACCGGCAAGGCGCTTGAGTATGAAAAACAACTTCGGCACGTGATAGACTACGACAGCTAGGCCCGGGCGACAGGAACCGCGCTGGGCCCGCGAAAGGACTCGGTTCGTGGCAAGAAACGCAACCAATCCAGAGGAATACACCCGGCCCGTGCGTCGGATCCTTCTGGGCTGTCTCGTTGTGTTCCTATTGGCCATCTTCCTTCTTTGGCGCATCGACAGTCCGCGCGCAGAACGCCTGCGGATGGAGATTGTCGACACGATCGTGCCGCGCATGGATTGGGCGCTTGTTCCGGTCACCAAGGCCACCGACCTGATCGGGCGTTTCCAGAGCTACACAAGACTGGCGGAACAGAACCAGGAACTGCGTCGCGAACTACAACAGATGAAGTCGTGGCGCGAGGCCGCGCTTCAACTGGAACAGGAAAACGCAAAGCTTCTAGACCTCAACCGCGTGCGCCTTGACCCGTCACTGACATTTGTGACGGGCGTGGTGTTGGCCGACAGTGGCTCGCCTTTCCGGCAGTCTGTGATCCTGAACGTGGGCGAGCGCGATGGTATCATCGACGGCTGGGCCACTACCGATGGGTTGGGTTTGGTCGGGCGGATTTCTGGCGTCGGCCAAAGCTCCAGCCGTGTTCTTTTACTGACCGACGCCGCAAGCCGCGTGCCCGTGACGATCCAGCCCTCGGGCCAGCGCGGCTTTGTCGTGGGTGACAACCGGGCGTTGCCGCTTTTGGACTTCATTGAAGAAACGAGCGCGATCCGCCCCGGCGACCGTGTCGTTTCCAGCGGTGATGGCGGCGTCTTCCCGGCCGGGCTTCTGGTCGGGCAGGTGGCACTCGATGCGACCGGGCGCCAGCGCGTTCGACTTTCTGCAGACTACGAACGCCTCGAATTCCTGCGCGTTTTGCGCTCACGCGCGCCCGACCCCATCGCAGGGGAAGGCAGCCTGATTGCGACCCCGGATCCCGAACCTGAGCCTGAGCCCGTGGAAGAGGAACTGGCCGATGGGTGATCCGGTTTCCCTTCAGAGATGGCTCCATTGGGGTCTGTTTTGCGTTCTGGCCAGTGTGATCCTGTTCATCGGGCTTTTGCCACTGGACCTGACGACGACGTCCATCCCGGGGCCGAACGTTCTATTGCTTTTGTGTCTTGTCTGGATCCTGCGACGCCCCGATTTCGCCCCCGTCGGTCTGATTGCTGCCGTAACCCTGATCGCGGATTTCCTGCTCATGCGCCCGCCCGGTCTGTGGGCCTTGATCGTGGTCGTGGGCACCGAATTCATTCGGACGCGCGAGACCGGTTGGCGGGACATGCCCTATCTTGTCGAATGGCTCACCGCAGCGATCATGATCACGGTGATGTCGCTTGCCCAGATCATCGTGCTCGCCGTATTTGTAGTGCCACAACCGGCCCTTGGTGCGACGATCATTCAGATTATCATGACGATCATCTTTTATCCGATTGCCTCCGCCCTTTTTGGTCGGGCTTTGGGTATTCGCAAACGCGCTCCCGGAGAGCCGGACGCATTGGGACACAGGCAATGAAGCGGTCGCCAAAAGATACCGAGATCAGCGCGCGCACGATTTCGCGCCGTGGCCTCGTGCTAGGTGGTGTTCAGCTTGCCTTCATGGGCGGTCTGGCGCTCCGCATGCGGCAAATGCAGGTCGAAGAAGCCGAAGAGTATCGCCTGCTGGCCGAAGAAAATCGCATCAATGTGCGCCTGATCCCGCCCGCGCGTGGCGTGATCTACGACCGCAATGGCGTGGAGATTGCCGGAAACTCGCAGAACTACCGAATCATCATCGTCAAGGAAGACGCAGGAGACGTCGATGCAGTTGTCGCCAAGCTGAAAACGCTGATCCCGCTGGACGAGGATGATCTGGAACGCGCTTTGCGCGAAATGAACCGGCGTAGCCCGTTCGTGCCCGTGACGCTGGCCGACCGTCTGACGTGGGAGCAGATTTCCGAGGTTGCCGTAAACGCGCCTGCTTTGCCCGGCATCACGCCGGACGTCGGCCTTTCGCGCTACTATCCCATGCAGCACGACTTTGCCCATGTGGTGGGATATGTCGGGCCGGTGAGCGACTATGATCTGTCCCGGATCGAGGATCCTGATCCCCTGCTCCAGATCCCGAAGTTCCAGATCGGCAAGAACGGCGTTGAAACCCGTCTTGAAGCGGAATTGCGCGGCAAAGCAGGGACCAAACGGATCGAAGTGAACGCCGCGGGCCGCGTGATGCGCGAGCTTGGGCGCGACGAAAGTACGCCCGGCTCTGACATCCAGCTGACCATTGACCATAGGCTGCAGAACTTTGCCCATGCTCGGCTGGCCGAGGAAAGCGCTGGCGCGGTGGTGATGGACGTGAACACCGGCGACATCGTCGCCATGGCATCGACCCCGGCGTTCGATCCGAACCTGTTCGTGCGCGGAATTTCGTCCAAGGACTATTCCGCTCTGACCGAGAACCGCTATGTGCCCTTGTTCAACAAAGCGGTTCAGGGGCTCTATCCGCCCGGCTCGACCTTCAAGATGATGACAGGGCTGGCTGCCATCAAGCACGGGGCCATCGGCTCGGAAGAGCGGGTCTTCTGCCCCGGACACATGGCCTTCGGGGGGCGTCGCTTCTATTGCTGGAAGCGGGGTGGACACGGCTGGATGGATCTGGACGACGCGATCACGCAGTCCTGTGACGTCTATTTCTACGAGGCGGCCAACCGCCTTGGCGTGGACAAGCTGGCCGAGCTTTGCTTCGAGTTCGGCCTTGGCGTGCGCCACGACATTCCAATGTCTGCCATTCGTGAGGGGATCATCCCGTCGACCAAGTGGAAGGCCCAAGTGCGGGGCGAGCGTTGGAACCCGGGCGAGACGCTCAATACCTCGATCGGTCAGGGGGATGTCCTGACCTCGCCGCTGCAACTCGCAGTGATGACGGCTCGAATTGCCACAGGGCGTGCAGTGGTCCCGCGCCTTGTGAAATCGGTGAACAGTGTCGAGACGCCGGTTGCCGAGGCGCCGCCGCTGGATGTTCCGACGTCCTATCTGAACAAAATCCGCCAGGCGATGTACAACGTCTCGAACGGATCACGCGGCACAGCGCGGCGCTCGCGCATTGTGGCGGAAGGCTTCGAAATGGCGGGCAAGACGGGCACCAGCCAGGTCCGCAATATCACGGCTGCTGAACGCGCCGCCGGAGTCTTTCGCAATGAGGATTTGCCGTGGGAGCGGCGCGACCACGCGCTGTTCGTGGCCTATGCCCCGTTTGATCGACCTAAATACGCCATCGCGCTGGTTGTAGAACACGGCGGCAGCGGATCGTCTGCGGCGGCACCGCCATCCAGAGATATTCTGCTTCAAGCGCTCTACGGTGGCCTGCCCCCGCTGGAGGCCTATCCGAGCGATCAGCGTGAGCGCATTCGGACCATGCAGGAAGAACTGCCTTTGCGGCCCTCGACGCGCGATGCCCCTGCCCGGAGCCGCGCATGAGTTATCTAGAGCAGAATCTGAAGACGGTCCCAACGGGCCTGCGCAAGATCCTATACGCAAACTGGGCCCTGATCGTTCTGGTCACAGCGGTCGCCAGTATCGGGTTCCTGATGCTGACATCGGTGGCTGGAGGAAACCTCAACACCTGGGCCGAACCGCAGATGGAGCGCTTCGTCCTTGGCCTTGTGGCGATGTTCATCGTGGCCATGGTGCCGATATGGTTCTGGCGAAACGTGTCTCTTTTGGCCTATGGCGTGACCATCGTGCTGTTGTTGTTCGTAGAGTTTCGCGGCGTTACGGGCATGGGGGCCCAGCGCTGGATCGACCTTGGTTTCATGCGCCTGCAGCCCTCCGAGATGATGAAAATCACGCTCGTGATGCTTCTGGCGGCGTATTACGACTGGCTTGACGTGGATAAGGTATCGCGTCCGATCTGGGTCATTGTCCCAGTCATTTTTATCCTGATCCCTACTGCGCTGGTCCTGAAGCAACCAGACCTCGGAACGTCCATTCTGTTGGTCGCTGGTGGCGGGATCGTCATGTTTCTGGCCGGCGTCAGCTGGTGGTATTTCGGTGCGGTCATCGCCAGCGGAGTCGGCCTGATCTGGGCTGTTATCGCATCAAAAGGGACCGAGTGGCAGCTTCTGAAAGACTATCAGTACCGCCGCATCGATACTTTCCTTGATCCCGCGTCTGATCCGCTCGGGGCCGGATACCACATCACCCAATCCAAGATCGCGCTGGGTTCTGGCGGCTGGACCGGGCGCGGCTTTATGCAAGGCACCCAATCCCGCCTGAACTTCCTGCCCGAAAAGCACACCGATTTTATCTTCACGACGCTAGCGGAGGAATTCGGCTTTCTCGGCGGCATCAGCCTTTTGGCGCTTTACGCGCTGATCGTGATCTTTTGCATCGTGTCCGCGCTCGGGAACCGCGACCGCTATGGGTCGCTTTTGACGCTTGGCGTGGCGGCCGCGTTTTTCCTCTTCTTCGCCGTCAACATGTCGATGGTCATGGGCCTAGCGCCGGTGGTTGGCGTGCCGTTACCGCTGGTCAGCTATGGCGGATCGGCGATGCTGGTGCTGATGGTGGCCTTCGGACTGGTCCAGTCGGCGCATATCCACCGCCTTCGCGCGCGATGATCCGCGTTCTTTTCGCCGGACGTGATTCCGTTTTTGACGCGTATAAGGCGCCGCTGCGTGCGGCGTTCAAGGAGGCTAGGCTCGACGTTGATCTGTCCAGAGAGCATCCGGCAGACCACGTCGAGTACATCGTGCTCGAACCGTCGGGTCCGATCACGGATTTCAGCAACTTCATCAATGCCAAAGCCATTCTGAACCTGTGGGCCGGGGTCGAAACCCTGGTCGGAAACCCGACGCTGACGCAGCCCCTGGCGCGGATGGTCGATCCCGGACTGACCGAAGGGATGGTTGAGTGGGTTGTCGGCTATACGCTGTTCTACCACCTCGAAATTGGCGGTGTTTTGGACAAACAGGACGGGTCTTGGTCGCGCGTGATCCC
>CAZWZG010000091.1:0-6972 GCA_964638245.1 uncultured Rhodobacterales bacterium | reverse complement strand
CACGCGACCCTCGACGTTTTCCGGCAAGAGCCTTTGCCCGGCGATCACCCCTTCTGGGCGCATCCAGGGGTTACCGTTTCGCCTCATGTTGCTTCTGAAACCCGGCCACAGACCGCCGCGCGCGTGATTGCCGAAAACATTCGTCGCGGCGAGGCCGGCGAGGCATTCTTGCACTTGGTCGACCGAGCGGCAGGCTACTAGCGCAACTTCGGCGGCTTTGTCGGATCGCCGCCGGGGATCGGTCGAACCTCGGCGGCAGGCTCGGGAAGATCGTATCGCATGCCGACCTTGGCGATCCGCTCCAGCGCGGGATCCGCTGACCTAAAGAACGCAACATCAAGCTCGGCAGCATCAAGGCCCGAGAACCGCAGCGCGTTGTCGATGGACCGGGCGAAAGCGGCCTCACTGCCCTCTGCGGGGTCCACAATGCCCAGAAGATGCCCGAGCCGACCGTCCTCATATGTCACTTCTGCCAGATAGGCGGCCTTAGCCAGCCCCTCGGCCCGGGCAAGTTGCGTGTCCAGTGCTTTCAAAAGCGGCTCTGGCAATCGACCCGGTGCGCGGACTTCGACAACACGACCGGCGGTTTGCGACGGGTCATGACCAAGTTGCTCGGTCAGCCACGCCAGTTCGGCAGGCGTGACGATCATCTCGGTCTCAGATCCCATGTTCAGAGCGAGGCCGATCTGTTCTGCTGCCAATAGTTCGGCCACGATGCGCCCAGGCAACGCAGCATAGGGCATGGGTTTGGGCGTCCCGCTTGCAAAGCGTTCAGCCGTGTCGAACCCCAAGGCAAAGGTCCCGGACGTGGTTTCGATCAATTCAGGTTCGATGGCTTCTCCGAGCGGCTCGGACGTCAGGCGAAGAAGAATCTCCGTATCGCCCAACGCACCCAGATATCCCGCACGCGCATCCGCGTCGTCGGGCGTTGCCGCCAAGCGGGAATGGGCTTCATCCAGACGGGTCATGCGAGAACCTCTTTGACGCGTTTGCGAAGCGCTGGAAGGACGTCTTCTTCAAACCACGGGTTTTTCGTCAGCCACGCGTTATTGCGCCAGGACGGATGAGGCAACGGGAAAGCGTCCGGTGCGCTGTCGCGCCACGCGGCAACGTGATCACGTACCGATCCGGTTTTGCCCAGATGCCATTTCATCGCCGCGCCACCGATCAGAAGCGTCAGTTGGCTTGGCCCGATCGACGTCATGACTCGCGCCCGCCACGTTGCTGCGCATATCGGAGGCGGAGGGAGGTCGGAGCCTTTGCGATACCCAGGAAAGCAAAAGGCCATCGGCACGATTGAAACGCGGCTGCGGTCGTAGAAGGTTTCTTTGTCGATGCCCATCCACTCTCGCAATCGATCGCCGGAGCGGTCGAGAAACGGTGTGCCCGATTCATGCACGCGCAATCCGGGTGCCTGCCCTGCGATCAGAATGCGCGGGCTTCGCGCAAACCAGGCTACCGGTCGCGGGGCGTGCCGGGTTTCTGTTGCCCTGAACCGGTCACGGCAAAGGGTGCAGTCCCGGATGGTTTCGGCCAGGGTTTCAGGGTCTTCAATCACGCCCAGACCCTTGCCGATCATGCCGGAGGATACAATCGGACTTGACATCATTTCGATATTTCTAGAAATGTCGATGTATGAAGCTAGAACCCATCTCCGACTCCGAACTTGTCGAAACCGCGTCGGCTTTTGCCGCCTTGGGCTCTGAGCAGCGCCTCAGCGTATTGCGCACCCTTGTGCGAGCGGGTCCCGAAGGCCTGTCCATCGGAGAACTTGGAGAGCGCACAGGCGTCAGCGGCTCGACCTTGACCCATCATATGAAAATCCTGTTGCAGGCGGGTCTGGTCGCGCAGGCCAAGAAGGGTCGTCAGATCATTTGCGTTGGCGCGGCCTATGACCGGGTCAAATCCCTATCGGACTACCTTTTACACGAATGCTGCGCCGATGCCGGCGAAGAGGGACATCATCATGGCTGATCTCAGCAGCACCCTCTCACCGCGCAGCGTGCTGCGCCGCCTCGACCCAGCACTGACTGTCACGGCACTTATCTTCGTCCTTTTGGCGGTCTTTGATCCCGCCCAAATCGTGCCGACCCTACAAAGTACGAGCAAAAGCCTCGGGCACACGGGCATCTTCATTGTCATTGCCATCACCGCAGTCGCTTATCTCAAGGCCAGTGGATCGGAAAAGCTTCTGGCCAAGGCATTTGAAGGCCCGCCCCTGCGCATGATCGTTTTCGCCGCGCTTCTTGGGGGATTGTCCCCCTTTTGCTCCTGTGAAGTCATCCCGTTTATCGCCGCTCTGCTCGCGGTCGGCGCACCTTTGGCCGCTGTCATGGCCTTCTGGCTGGCGTCGCCGCTCATGGACCCAGCCATGTTCACGATCACCGCGGGCACGCTTGGCTTTGACTTCGCGCTGGCCAAAACAGTTTTTGCCGTCGCGATCGGGGTGTTGGGCGGCCTGGCGACGCTGGCTTTCGCCCGCTCGCCCGTCTTCCGCGATCCACTAAAGGCCACTCCAGCCTCAGGATGCGGCTGCGGTCCAAAATTGCCGCCATCGGAAAAGCCCGTCTGGCGGTTCTGGGGCGAAGCACCGCGCCGCGAGGTTTTCCGCCAGACATGGATTGAAAACGTCTTCTTCCTGGGGAAGTGGCTGTTGCTGGCCTACGTCCTTGAAAGCCTCATGATCCGCTATGTCCCGGCCGAGCTCATTTCCTCGGTCGTTGGCGGACCTGGCGTCGCGCCCGTTGCGATTGCAGCACTGGTTGGGATGCCCGCCTATCTCAACGGGTTTGCGGCGGTACCACTTCTAGATGGCTTGATCGGACAAGGTATGGCACCTGGTGCGGCGATGAGTTTTGCCATTGCGGGCGGGATCAGTTCCATCCCCGCTGCCGTCGCCGTCTGGTCGCTGGTCAAGCCGCGGGTCTTTGCAGCCTATCTTGGATACGCGCTTGTTGGTTCGATCACAGCCGGGCTTCTATGGAACACCCTCGCGTAATTGAGTTGTGGTGATGCGTCTCGTCTTCTAGGCTCGCCGAAAAGACGCCGGGGGATCAGCCATGTATCGCGTGTGGAGCTTTGTAACAGACAACTCGATTCTGTTGATTTCAGGTGCGTTCATCGCATTGGTCTGGGCCAATATCGACGCCTCAAGCTACAAATACATGGTCGAATACCCGCTCTGGGTGAACAACTGGGTCGGGGCCGAAGCCGGCTATTGGGCGAAAAGCTATGGCTACGCCTACGGCATGAAGGAAGGGGTCGAGGGCGCACGCGTTCTGAGCTTCCACTACCTCGTCAATGACGTCCTCATGGCCTTCTTCTTTGCCGTCGCGGCCAAGGAAGTGTGGGAGGCCGTGATCCTCAAAAACGGCAGTCTGCGCGGGAAAAAGGCGGCAACTCCGCTGTTTGCAACCGCAGGCGGGATGTTCGGTCCAATCGCTTTGTACCTTGGGATCGCGGCACTTCTTGGGTCCGAGACCTACAGTGCCGTTGCCAACGGCTGGGCCATTCCAACCGCAACCGACATCGCGTTTTCCTATCTGGTCGGGCGGATCGTTTTCGGCGCAGGCCACCCCGCCGTCCGGTTCCTGCTGCTTCTGGCGATCGCAGATGACGCAGCCGGCCTGATCATCTTGGCCGTCTTCTATCCATCGGGCGAGCTTGCGCCAGAGTGGCTCTTGCTGTCATTGGCCGCCGCTGTTGGCGCGTTTTTCTTCTTCAACTGGCTGCCACGCCGTTTGGATCGTGGCAATCAGCTACGCCCCCGGTCCACCTGGATGCGCCAAAAACTCAGCTTCTGGCCCTACCTCATTGGTGGCGCATTGAGCTGGTACGGCTTTCAGGAAGCGGGTCTTCACCCGGCTCTTGGCTTGCTTCCCATCGTTCCCGCTATTCCCCATGCCGACCGCGCGTTCGGGATTTTCTCGGCTGCAGAAGAGCACTTGCACGACCTCTTGAACCACTCCGAGCACCTTTTGCGGTATCCGGTCGAAGTCATCCTGTTCCTCTTTGGATTGCTCAATGCCGGCGTCACGTTCTCGTCCATCGGCTCGCCCACATGGCTTGTTCTTGCGGGCCTCCTGATCGGCAAGCCCGTCGGTATCCTGCTTTTTGGGTGGATCGCGGCAAAACCGCTTGGGCTCGGCCTACCACAGGGTATGCGCATCATTGACCTCGTGGTGATTGGGTTCGTCGCAGCGATCGGCTTTACCGTTTCGCTCTTCATCGCAGCTGTGGCGTTCGATCCCGGACCGGTGCAGGACGCCGCCAAAATGGGGGCCCTATTCAGCTTCTTTGCCGCTGCCATAGCCATCGCATCGGGTCGCATCACCAAGGTCCAACGGCAGGTCCTCTAGCCCCAAACTGGGGATAACTGCCACAGAACGGCGGCTCACCGCCGTCCGTTTTGGCAATGTGTTAACAACTCCATTGCATGACAGAGGATGAATCCGGCATAACTTCGGCACAAACCTAGCTCAAAGTTAATGAAGCTTGGGTACGAATGAGCGATTCGTTGGGGCATAGAAGGGCAGCAGATGCTCGAGTTCGCAAACGTCAGCAAGTCCTTTTGGACGGGCTCGCAGCGCAAGGTCATTCTTGACCAGGCGTCGTTTCGCGTGGAACTCGGCAATTCGCTCGGCGTCCTGGCTCCAAACGGGACCGGCAAGACCACACTCGTGAACATGATGGCAGGGCTGGAAAAGCCCGATGAAGGCGAAATTCACCGCAATTGCCGCGTGTCTTTTCCACTTGGCTTCATGGGCGGCGTCATCTCGAAACTGTCCGCCATGGAAAACGCACGCTTCATTGCGCGACTTTACGGGCTGGACCCCGACTATCTCGAAGCGTTCTGCCGCTGGCTTTGCGGGCTTGGCGAATACTTTGACATGCCTGTGGGCACCTATTCCTCGGGCATGCGCGCCCGTTTCACCTTCGCGCTGCTCCTTGCGCTTGATTTCGATATCTACCTGATCGACGAAGGCATGCCTTCGACCACGGATGTCGAGTTCAACAAGAAAGCAGGGACGATCCTGCGCGAACGGCTTGAAAACGCGACGGTCATCGTCGTGTCGCATCAGGCCGAGACCCTTGAAAAATTCTGTCGATCGGCCGCGGTCCTGCGCGACGGCCAATTCCACATGTTCGACACGCTAGAAGAAGCGAAACACTTGTATGAATACGACTCCTAAAGCCAAGAAGTTTCGCATTCGGCGCACGCCGGGTTCGACGTCGGCGCCCAAGCAGACGACGAAGTCGCCCGCAAAGGACACGCCACCGGAGGGCATTTTCGAGGGGCACGAAGACGGATTTGGCGAAGCGGCCTTTCCCGGTTCGGCCAAGGCCGAGGGCGCCAAGCCGTCGCCAGCAGATAGCGCGAAAGCCGCTGAAAGCATGGCCGCCATCAAGCAAGAGGGGCTGACGGGCCGACAGCTTCGCATGGCGCGACGCTTGGCGCAAAAGCACGGGCTTGCACCAACGTCAGATTATGATGCGGTCCGCCTTCTTCGCGAACAGGGGATTGATCCGTTCTCGCGTTCCAGCGTTCTTGAACTGGTTGTTCCGGACGAAGATCAGAGTGAGCCAAAGAAACCAGCATCCGGCGCAACTGCGCCCAAGCTGCCGCAAACGGTCGACCCACAACCGACCAAGAACCTGCCCGGCCCGGCGGCTGATCCCGCAACCCAGCGCACATACGAAGTCCAGCAGATCCAGAAAGACATCGCTGCACGTCGACGCAAGCGGTTGGCGTTTCTGGGCTTGCGCCTTGCCGCGTTCGTACTTCTTCCGACGCTTGTCGCGTTCTACTATTACTCTGTCGTCGCGACGCCGATGTATGCCACGAAGTCGAGCTTCGTCATTCAATCTGCCGATACTCAAAGTGTAGGCGGCGGTGGCCTGCTGGGTGGCACAGCTTTCGCAACAACGTTGGATTCAATTGCAGCCCAGGACTATTTGCTGTCGCTGGCTGCGATGAAGCGACTGGACGAAGAGCTTGGGTTCAAGGCCCATTTCAGCGGTGACAACATCGACCGGCTTCAACGTCTGGACCCAGATGCCACGGATGAAGCGGCTTTCAGGCTTTACAAGCGTAACGTATCAGTTGGCTACGACCCCACCGAGGGCATCTTGCGGCTGGAAGTCGTTGCCGCCGACCCGCAGGTGTCGGCAGCATTCTCCGAAGCGCTGATCTCCTATGCTGAGGAAAACGTCGACGAGCTTACCGAACGCAAGCGCGCTGATCAGATGGCCGGGTCCGAAGAAAGCTTCCGGGACGCCGAAACAAAGATGTTTGCCGCACAAGCGCGTGTTTTGGAGCTTCAGGAGCAGTTGGGCGTTTTGGACCCCGCGTCTGAAACCGGCCTGGTGATGAATCAGATCACGACATTCGAAGTCCAGCTAGCCGAAAAGCAACTTCAACTGTCCCAGCTTTTGGACAACTCGCGCCCGAATGCGGCGAGGGTATCGGGTGTTGAAGGTGACATCGAGCGTCTGGAAACGCTGATTGCCAGCCTTCGCGCCCAATTGACGTCAACGCAATCGGGCCAAGGATCACTGGCGCAAACCACCAGTCAGCTGCGCATCGCCGAAGTCGAGCTCGAAACGCGCACCCTGATGATGCAGGAAAGCCTGCAGCTTCTGGAAAGCGCGCGAATCGAAGCAAGCCGTCAGGCGCGGTATCTGTCCGTGGGTGTTCAACCGACCCCCCCGGACGAGCCTGCCTATCCGCGCGTGTTCGAAAACACGATGCTGGCATTCCTTGTATTTGCGGGGATTTACCTGATGGCATCGCTGACGGCATCGATCCTGCGCGAGCAAGTCTCAAGCTAACGCCAATTTCGCGCCAAGACCCCCTTGTCTTGGCCGAACTTCGCCGTTACTTACGCGCTCGGTCTTGGGAAGTAGCTCAATTGGTAGAGCACCGGTTTTTGGTACCGTAGGTTGCAGGTTCGAGTCCTGCCTTCCCAGCCA
>CAZWZG010000090.1:6651-12323 GCA_964638245.1 uncultured Rhodobacterales bacterium | reverse complement strand
AGGCACCCGAGACGTGGACCGCAAAGATCGCGAGGTCCATCGAGTAGCCTTGCTCATTGGTCGACAGAGGCGGGTACAGGACCCAACCGACGCCAGATCCAAGCTGACCGTTGCCACCTGGTGAGATCACACTCGCAATGGCAAGGCAGGAACCAGCAACATAAAGCCAGTAGCTGAGGTTGTTCAGGCGTGGGAACGCCATGTCCGGCGCGCCGATCTGGAGTGGCATGAAGTAGTTGCCAAAGCCACCAAACAGGGCCGGGATCACCACGAAGAACATCATCAGGATGCCGTGGGCCGTGATCATCACGTTCCACACGTGGCCGTTCGGGTCGCCATCGAGCTCGTTCAGAAGGGCATGAAGCGCGACACCCTGGCCTTCATTTGCCTGTGCAATAAGGCCTTCGAGCAGGTTCACAACCTCGCGGCGATCGCCGCCTTCAATCGTAATCCGTCCATCAGCGTCTTGCGGAAGGCTTGCCAGCATCGACTCAAGGCCTGCAAGGGTGCTTTCCCCGACAACGCCGCCCGCTGCGGCCATCGCAGTCCGCGCGGCTTCAAAGTTCGTGGCGACGGCGTCTAGCGTGCCGACCCAGGGCAGATACATGAACTGAATGCCCGGCGACATCAGCTCCATGCGCATGTAGACTGTGAAGGCTACCGCGATAAAGCCGACGAAAGCCGAGGTGAAAAGGTACAGGATCCCGATGTCCTTGTGGTTCGTTGACATGAACCAGCGAACAAAGAAGCTCCGCGTGTCGTGATGGTCTTCGTGGCCTTGAATGGCTGCGTCTGCCATTAGGTGCCTCCTAATCGGTCCCGTTCGATGCCACAGGGTTCGCCCCAGGCGGTTGGACAACTATTAGAAGGCTATGGCACCCGCTGCAATGGCCGAAATGGTCTTTGTCGGGCGCTAAAATGACGCGGTTATTTTGCCTTAGGAGGCGCCGCGATCAGCAAAAAGCCAGGCGGCCAGGGCCGTTGCGAGCGCTGCGCCGACCAGCTCGGCAGAAATGAACATCGCAAGATCCTGAGGTCGAATACCGGCAAACGTGTCACTGATCGACCGCGCCATCGCCACCGCGGGGTTCGCAAAACTGGTCGAGGCGGTGAACCAATAGGCCGCTGTGATGTAAAGCCCGACCAGCCATGGTATCGCGTCGGCCCGGTGCTTGAGGCCAGCCAGGATCGTAAAAACGAGGCCGAAAGTCGCCACGACCTCGGAAAAGCCTTGGGCGGGTCCAGCGCGGACGGTCTGCGCAACCTGCCAGAGATCGAGTTCGAACATCCCGTGAGCCGCCCATGTCCCCAGAACCCCGCCCAAAATCTGGGTAAGGACGTAGGCTAGCGTCAGGCCAACACTGATTTCGCCTCGCAAGGCAAAGGCGAAACTCACAGCCGGATTAAAATGAGCCCCCGAAACGGGGCCAAGCGTCGTGATAAGGACCACAAGGATCGCCCCGGTTGGTAGGGTGTTCCCCAAGAGCGCCAGCGCAACATCATCGGTCAGCCGATCCGCCATGATTCCCGATCCGACCACGGTCGCCACGAGCAGCCCTGTTCCAAGTGCTTCGGCGACGAGTTTTTGGGCGGTTGTCGTCAATGGTCTGGCGGTCCGTATTTAAGAATGACCGGCACAACGAGGTCTTCTTCGTCGACGAGATGGCGGTGAAGAAACCCTTGCAAGCGCTCCAGCGTGTCCAGAAACGGCGCGCCTTTCTCAAGGCGATCGTCAGCATGCGCGCTGATCAAGGCGTTGGCGCTGTTCACGAAGTCATTTAGGTGTTTGTCGATCGCTTTGTGGTCGGCATCAAGAATCTCAAAACCACGCTCGAGCCGTGCGTCCATAACGACAAGCTTGGGAAAATAAGCTTCATCTTCAATGTGATGGTGACCATGGAGGTCTTGGACGAAATGGGAGCCCAGCTGAGCCAGATGACGGGCATAGATGTCAGGATCCATGGCGCCGTCGGCCAATTTCTTTGCATCATCCACCATGTGGCCGAGCATGCGGCGGAACATCATGTGCCGCTGGAGCCAGAAAGACGTCAGTTGATCTAGTGTGTCTGGACTCCAACCATCGCGGGGATAGGCGTCAAGCAGGACACGAAGGGCGTCGGGCAAGCCTTCTCGGGTTTCAAGCGACAGGTCGGTCATCCGAACGCCACCTCGAATTCCTGCTTCAACGCGACGTCGAGGTCGCCCATCGTCACGGGAAGGCCAAGATCGACAAGGCTGGTCACGCCATGCTCGGCAATGCCGCACGGCACAATTCCGTCGAAGTGGCTGAGGTCAGGCTCGACGTTGATCGAAATGCCGTGGAACGTGACCCATTTTCGAACCCGCAAGCCGATGGCCGCAACCTTTTCCTCACGCGGGCTGCCATCGGGCAGCGGTGGTTTTTCGGGTCGCTCGACCCAGACGCCAACGCGTCCTTCGCGAATCTCACCCTTGATGTTGAAGGACCCGAGTGCCCCGATCACCCATGCTTCCATCCGCTCGACAAAGCGACGAACGTCTTTTTCGCGCCGGTTGAGGTCAAGCATCACATAAGCCACGCGCTGTCCTGGACCGTGATAGGTGTACTGTCCACCGCGTCGCGTTGGATAAACCGGGAAGCGGTCGGGATCCTTGAGATCTTCTGGCAGGGCTTGGGGTCCAGCAGTATAAAGCGGTGGATGCTCAAGAAGCCAAACAGCCTCATTGGCCTCGCCACGCGCAATCAGATCGACGCGATTCTCCATCTCGGACACCGCCGTCTCGTAGGGCACCAATCCGTCTGATGTCAGCCAGTCGACCATTTTGTTCCAATTCGGCGCGTTTTCGCCTTTGATATCGCCTAACAACGCGCATGATATTTCATAGCGCGGCCCTCAAGGCCATGGTACGTTCAAGAGCAGAAGGCGTTTGCTCGTAGTTATTTTGGAGAGATGACATGAAGACCAAATCAGTTGCAATCGCAGCTCTTGTCGTGACGACGGCAATCGCGCCGGCCACACGCGCCGCTGCGGATGGCAATGACCTAGTAATTTTCGGACTTGGCGCCCTTGCCGGTGCCGCCATTGAACGCAGCACCAACGACAATCCAAAGCCGCGAACAAAGGTATCGACCGCAAACCCGGTGCGTGCCGCCAACCGTGAAACTCAGACGGCGCTGAATTACTTTGGTTTCAATGCTGGTGTTGCAGACGGCATCATGGGCCAGAAATCCCGCGCGGCGACGTCCCAGTATCAGGCCCACATGGGTTATCCGGTCACAGGTCAACTGACCCAGCCTCAGCGTGATTTCCTGATCAGCTCGTATTACCGGGCACAGGCGGGTGGAACGCAAGCCGCAGCGGTCGCCGCGGGACCGGGCGGCGCAAAGCAGCTTCTGACGATGTATCAAGCCGAAGCGACTCAAGGAGCGACGGGCAACCCGAATGTCTTGGCGGTTCAACCACAAGCCCAGCCCGCACAGCCCGGCGCGATCTTTGCAACGACACCAAGCGTCGAGCAGCCCGCGCCAGCCTTCGGCGCAACCCAGCAAAACGCGAGCGCATCTGCATTGCCAACCTTCGGCGCCCCGGCGGCGACCGAAGAAAGCTCCGGCGGTCTGCCAAGCTTCTTTGGCACACCAGCGCCCAAGTCATTGGCATCGCATTGTTCGACCACAGCGATGGTCACCAACACCAATGGCGGCTTCCAGACCGAAGTGATCAACGCCTCTGAAGTGATCGGTGAACAGATTTGCGTGGCACGCTCTTATGCCATGGCGCAGGGCGAGCAGCTGGAAAAGCAGATCCCGAACGTCACAACCGCGCAGATCGAAGCGCAGTGTAATGGGATGGCGCCTCTGGTCGGCGACCTTGTCACCGCGCTTGGTACCAAGTCGCGCGACGAAGTGATCGCGGATACGGCGACGTTTGTTGCAGGCTCGGGCATGACGGTGCAGCAGCTTGTTGGCACATCAAAGATCTGCCTTTCGGTCGGCTATCGCACGGACAACATGGACGTTGCCATCGGATCGGCTCTGATCCTTGCGGCTTCGGAAAACAAAGCCTACGGCGAACTCATCGGCCACCACCGTGCACTCGGCTTTGGTGTGACCGAAGACACGGCCTCGGCTGTCAGCTGGTACCAGATGTCGCTGGATGCGCTGGATGCAGGGTCGACACCGGTGTTCAACCCCGGCCAGCCAGAGCGCGCTGAATTGATCCGAGCTGCCTCGCTCAAGCTTCAGGGCAACCCGGCTTCGGCCATGGACACGCCGGTCGTTGAAACCGGCGCAGCCCAGCTTCCGACCTTCTCGCTTCAATAAGCGAACCAGCGGCGCGCGGAAATTCTCGCGCGCCGCACATCCCCCCTTCACATCCTCGAATTCACCGGCTAAAGAGCCGCTCACCAAGCCTAGACAGTGCGGTCGTGGCGGAATTGGTAGACGCGCAGCGTTGAGGTCGCTGTGGGGTAACTCCCGTGGAAGTTCGAGTCTTCTCGACCGCACCATTCTTTCCCATTCATTGTATAATTCATGACGATCGCGGATGCAGTCGACGTGTTTTTGCGCGCAAACCCGGTTGCAAAACTGATCCACTCCGCGCCTAATCCGAAGTGAAAACAAGAACAGGGAGTTCGGGATATGATGATGAAATTGAGCACGAGCGCGATTGCGCTGACTTTGGCCGCAGGCGTGGCGCAGGCCGATTGTGGAACGGTAACCTTCTCTGATGTGGGCTGGACCGATATCACGGCCACGACGGCTGCGGCCTCGGTTGTCCTCAATGCGCTGGGCTATGAAACAGATGTGAAGATCCTTTCTGTTCCAGTGACCTACACGTCGCTGGCAGCGGGGGATATCGATGTGTTCCTCGGCAACTGGATGCCGACGATGGAGGCCGACATTGCGCCCTATCGTGAGGCTGGCACGGTCGATACGGTGCGGGCCAACCTTGAAGGCGCAAAGTACACGCTGGCGGTCAACAAAGCCGCTGCAGACCTCGGCATCGCTAACTTTGCTGATATTGCCGCGAACGCCGACGCTTTGGACGGAAAGATTTATGGCATCGAACCAGGCAACGACGGCAACCGCCTGATCCAGTCCATGATCGACGACAATGCGTTCGATCTGGCTGATTTCGAAGTCGTCGAAAGCTCCGAACAAGGCATGCTCGCACAGGTCGCTCGGGCGGACCGCCGCAACGAGCCGGTTGTTTTCCTTGGGTGGGAACCCCACCCGATGAATGCCAATTTTGACATGAGCTACCTTGAAGGGGGTGACGACTTCTTCGGGCCCAACCTGGGCGGCGCAACCGTTTTCACCAACACCCGCGCAGGGTACGTGGACGAGTGTCCGAATGTCGGCAAGCTCCTGATGAATATGGAGTTCACGCTGGCCATGGAGAACGAGATCATGGCGGCGATCCTTGACGACGGGGAGGAGCCTAACGATGCCGCAGCGGCTTGGATTGCAGCGAACTTCGATGTCGTTGAAGGCTGGCTCGATGGTGTCACGACCGCCGATGGTAGCGACGCGATGATGGCCGCCAAGGACATGATGGCCAAGTAATCTAAAACGGCGCGCGCCTGACGGGTGCGCGCCGGTCAACCCGTTCAAGGGGTGGGGTAGGCGTGGACTGGCTGACAGAGAACAAGATTCCCGTAGATGATGCCGCAGAGGCCGTCTTTGACTGGCT
>CAZWZG010000090.1:0-6551 GCA_964638245.1 uncultured Rhodobacterales bacterium | reverse complement strand
CTCGACCTGATGCAAACGCTGCCGACTTTCGTCTATCTGATCCCGGCCATCGTTTTCTTTGGTATCGGCATGGTGCCGGGCCTGATCGCCACTGTAATTTTCGTGCTCCCCGCGCCGATACGTCTGACGCAGCTGGGCATATCGTCGACGCCTACGCCACTCCTCGAAGCGGCGCAGGCTTTCGGTGCAAAGCCATGGCAAACGCTTTGGAAGGTCGAGCTGCCCTACGCGCTGCCCCAGATCATGACCGGATTGAACCAGACGATCATGCTGTCGCTTTCGATGGTTGTGATCGCGGCACTTGTCGGCGCGGACGGGCTGGGCGTTCCGGTTGTTCGCGCCCTGAACCAGGTCAACACCGGCCTGGGCTTTGAAAGCGGGTTCATCATCGTGGTCGTCGCCATCATGCTCGACCGGATGCTGCGCGTTGGTGCGAAATGAGCGCCGCTGTCGAGTTTGACAATGTCTCGATCGTCTTTGGCGACAAGCCAGCCGCGGCGCTGCCGCTTATGGATGCGGGACAGGACCGAGCTGAGATTCAGGAGTCGACAGGTCAGGTTCTGGGCGTCCACAACTGTTCGCTGACCGTGGAAGAGGGCGAAATCCTCGTCCTGATGGGGCTGTCGGGGTCGGGCAAATCCACTTTGCTGCGCGCCGTCAACGGGCTGAACCCCTTGGCGCGGGGCACCGTGCGGATCCACGATGGTACATGGTCCTGTGACCTTGAAGCGGCAAACGCGACGGATCTGCGCCGGGTGCGCCGGGAATGCGTGTCCATGGTGTTTCAGCAATTCGCGCTGCTGCCATGGCGCACGGTGCGTGAGAATGTGGCGCTGGGTCTTGAGTTGGCTGATGTGCCGCGGGTCGAGCGCAAGGAGCGCGCCAATCGGCAACTGGAACTCGTAGGACTGGCCGATTGGGCCGATCGCAAGGTGGGCGACCTGTCGGGCGGGATGCAGCAGCGCGTTGGTCTGGCGCGGGCCTTTGCAACCGAAGCGCCGATCCTTTTGATGGACGAACCCTTTTCGGCGCTAGATCCGCTGATCCGCACACGGCTTCAGGATGAATTGCTCGAACTGCAAAGCGCTCTCAAACGCACAATCATCTTCGTCAGCCACGATCTGGACGAGGCGTTCAAGATCGGCGGACGGATTGCCATCATGGAAGGCGGGCGCATCATTCAATGCGGCACCCCGCGAGAGATTTTCTCGGACCCTGCATCGGAGTATGTCGCCGACTTCGTGGCGCATATGAATCCGCTTGGCGTATTAACGGCGCGCGATGTCATGGGCCCCATTGACGCCTCCGCCGAAAACACCGTCACCGCAGAGACGCCGGTGCAGGATATCATAGCCGCGATTGGCGGCACGGACGCTGTTCTGGCTGTCCGGCAGGGCGATCAGACGCTTGGCGCGGTAAGTGCGGCCAGTATTGTGGCGCGTCTTGGTCAATAGCGATCTGTGATGGTTCAGGCAGGTGGCAGCGCAATAACGGTCCGCACAGCGCGACGGGATGATCTTGGCGCGATCGACGCGTTGCTTGGGGCAAGCTATCCCGCGCTTTTGAAGCACGACTATCCGCCGTCAATACTGGTCACAGCCATTCCCCTGATTTCGCGTGCACAACCGAATCTAATCGCCAGCGGCACGTATTTTGTCGCCGAGGCGGAAGATGGGGCGTTGGTTGCTGCGGGGGGATGGACACGTGGCGCGCCGCCAGGCGGACACGCGGACGCGAAGGTCGGCCATATCCGGCATGTCGTCACCGACTATCGCCGGACCCGCCAAGGGATTGGCCGTCGACTGATGCGCGTGATCATTGAAGATGCACAGGTCGCTGGCATGGCGCGGCTGGACTGCATGTCCACTTTGACGGCGGAAGCCTTTTACCAAAGCTGTGGGTTTCGCACTCTTGGCGACGTCGCTGTGCCTTTGCGGCAAGGCATCACCTTTCCCGCCAAGTCCATGACCATGGAGATTGGCTAAGATTTGCCACACTCCTCCTGTAAATGCGCCGATTGAGGCAAAAGACAGGAGATCAAGCCCATGCAGAAATCAACATTTGCGCTTGTACTCGTCGGCGCGCTGGCGGCCTGTGGTCAGCCGCAGGGTGTCGGGTTCACATACGGCCCCGGACCCGATGGAGCCGTGGCGACGAATGCCAATGTGCGGACTGAGGTCAGTCTGACAGGGTATGAGCCGGCTCCGCGTCATGCTGCGCAGTCGCGCGAGATGCGTCGGAGCGGCGATCCCGTGGATATCGCAAGCGCGGCCCGGCTGGCCGTCGATGTTTCGCCGGTTTCAAGCGGGTCAGGCAATCTAGCAATGACGGCCGGTGACGCGCCATATTTTGTGCGCCAGGTGGCAGTCGATGGATACAATTTCGCCGTCTTGGAACCGGGTTCCGGGGCGCGCGCGACAGCTGGTCAGATCCAGCAGGCGGCGGCAGTGTTCACGGGTTGCGTTGCGACAGGGCAAGCATGGAGCTTTGGTAACGCCAATGTTGCTGCCCTCGACTGCAGCTAGTTCAAAGCGAAACACGCAAAGAAAAAGGCCGGCGTTTCCGCCGGCCTTTCGCATTTCGGTCCGCGCTACGGTTACTCTCGATTGCCGAGGAACTGCAGCAGGAACATGAACAGGTTGATGAAGTCGAGGTAGAGGTTTAGCGCCCCCATGATTGCCGACTTCGCCAGCCATTCTTCGTCCATCGCGTGTGCGTGCGCGATGTAGTCCGTTTTGATCTTCTGCGTGTCATACGCTGTGAGGCCCGCGAAGATCAGGATGCCCAGAGCCGAGATCGCGAAGTGCACGATCGACGACATCAGGAAGATGTTCACGATCGATGCCACGATCAGGCCAATGACGCCCATAATCAGGAACGAACCCCAACCGGAGATGTCCTTCTTCGTCGTGTAGCCCCAGATCGACAGGCCCGCGAACGCGATTGCCGTGATCAGGAACGTGTTTGCGATCGACAGCCCGGTAAAGGCTGCGAAGATCCAGCTGATCGAAAGACCCATTGCCGCAGCGAAGACATAGAAGAACGTCTGCGCGCCAGCAGCCGACAGGCGGTTAATCATGGCGCCGAAGGCGAAAACCATGATGAGCGGCAGGAACATTGCGATCCAGCCAAGGATGTTCGGTTGCAGCGTCAGCGGGTCGCGGAAGATCGACAAAAGCGCATCGCTTGTGCCGACACCCCATGCCACGCCTGCCGTTACCAGCATCCCGACCGACATGGTCGAGTAAACGCGGTTCATATGGGCGCGAAGTCCCTCGTCGATCTCAGCCGTACGCACACCAGCGGTGGACCGGATCGTCTGATAGTCTGCCATCAAAGCCTCCATAAAAAGGGTTGCGCACGGCTTTTGGCGAAGGCCGCGCTCTCGAGGAATGATATTGGCAGCCAATGGGGCAATTTCAAGGCGTTTTGCTCAGGTATGGGCAAATTGCCGCGGCTTTCCAACCCCAGCAATTTAAGCCCATTCGTTCAATTTCGCCACGTCGACGGCACGTCCCAGATCGCACGCTCGGATTCTCGAAGCGCTTCGCCGCGCGAAACGCCGATGTCGGCCAACATGTGATCGTCCAGTTTCGCCAATGCGTTGCGCTGGCGATAGAGGCACGCTGCGCGGCGCAGGTGTGGTGAAATACGACCAATCCGAAGGGTCAGGAGGCGGGGTAGGGTAAGCATGGCGTCACCTTCACGTTTGTAAATGATAAGTCTCTTTGCATTCTTGATGGTGATGAATTACCTTGGCGCGCAATCAGAAGTAAAACGAATATGATTGAACCTAAGCATCAGGATTTGTGATATGCCGCGCAATCTGGATATGACTGCCCTTCGCGCTTTCGTGGCCGTAGCGGATGCGGGCGGGGTGACGAAGGCTTCTGGCTATCTCAACGTGACTCAGTCCGCCGTCTCAATGCAGCTCAAACGCCTTGAAGAAGCGCTGGGCCAAGCGCTTTTGGATCGCAGCGCGAGGTCGATTGCCCTGACATCAGCGGGCGAACAGCTTTTAAGTTATGGCCGTCGTATGTTGAAGCTGAACGATGAGGTTTTCGGTCGCTTCACGGGCGATGCGTTTGAAGGCGAAATCGTCCTCGGCGTACCCCATGACATTGTCTATCCCGCGATCCCGACCGTGCTGCGACAATTCACATCGGAATTCCCGCGGGTCCAGATCAACCTGGTGTCGTCCTACACGCTGAGCCTCAAAGAGCTTTATGCCCAAGGCAAATGCGACAT
The DNA here is from genome assembly GCA_964638245.1 of uncultured Rhodobacterales bacterium. Lineage (GTDB taxonomy): Bacteria > Pseudomonadota > Alphaproteobacteria > Rhodobacterales > Rhodobacteraceae > CAZWZG01. The sequence continues at coordinate 2,303 of CAZWZG010000090.1, read as the reverse complement.
GATCCTTACGACAGAGGAAATTCTAGAGGAGGGCGGTCGGACGTTGCTGGAAATGCCGCTCGTGTGGGTGGGCGCGCCGGGTGGATCGGCTTGGCGCCAACGCCCGCTTCGCTTGGCGTTTGAGAACAACTGTCTCTTCCGGACCGGCACGCAACGCTCTCTCGACGAGGCGGGCATCCCATGGGAAATGGCCGTCACCTCGGAGTCGTCCAAGACAATTGAAGCAAGCGTCAGTGCCGACATCGCCGTGCATGTCGCTTTGGAAGGGACCGCTCCGCCAGTAGTGGAAGTGATACGCCACGGCGGCGAGTTGCCTGAGCTCAAAACGTATCGCGTCAACCTCTACGGCTCGCCCAACCGCGATCCGGCGATGGCAATGCTGGACGAGATGCTGCGGCAGGCCTACGCTGATATCTAGGCAATCTCGATGACGACCTTGCCCACCGCCTTGCGGTCGCGCAGGAGGTCCAGGCCCTTTTGCGTGTCTTCAAATGCAAGTCGGTGGCCGATATCCGCCGGTGCTGTTGTCCGTCACTGAATTGACCAAAACGAACTCTCCATTAGCACCATAAATATCGAGGACAGCACCGCCATCGCCATTTTCATTACGATCAATACCGAAAGCGATCGCATCACTACCCGTCGTACGGAAATAGGCCTGTTTCATGTAACTCGTGATCACACCACCGGTGAGATGCAGACGACGAGTCAAACGATAACTACCTTCGAATGATAAATTTAGGCGAACAAAGCTTAGGTTTCCATTTGCCTCTTCGGCAGTTAAGGCCCGAACGTAAGGAGCCTGATAAGGAATTTCGAGCGCACTTCCACTAACTTCATCTGTGCTGTTAAGATTCGATATGGTAGCTCCCAAGCTACCTTCCATCTGAAATGCTAGTGCTAGTTGCCATTTATCATTCAGGTGTCGACTCAGCCCACCTCCCAAAGCTATGCTGGTGGGATAGTCAATATTAAGAGGAGTAATGATTGCCGTTTCGAGAAATGCATGCAATCGCCGAGGGCGGACAGGGGTTGGCACTAAGTCAACGTCTGTTGTTGTCTCCGAAAGTGGCTCTAAAGTTGTATTCAGCATGGAAGCAGGACTAGCCTGGATTCGAAACTGCTGGGTAGTAGCATTACGAAGAACCTCTATCAGTGCTTGCTGCTGACTCTCTTCTGAGTCAGGTGCCGCTGTATTACTCGCACTCGGTTCAGATGTACTTTCTTGCTCTAACACAACAACATCATCCGAAGGGGGCACGGAATTGGCTAAAATCACTTTTTCTTGGGACACTGTAGTATTCACCGTTGGAAGTTCCCTGGCCACTTGTGCGGCCTTATTTACCGTTTCCTGATCTACTGCCTCACTATCCGTAGCGGTTGGTAACTGTAAATCGGCAACCGGGGCAATAGCGTTCGACTCAAGCTGTTGTTGTTCCTTTACATCTCCCCCATTTTCCACTGGCCACCACGGTGATTGCAAAGCACCGAAGGCTGTACCTAGAAACACCAGGCCAGCCCCTAACCACAACCACCAAACGAAACGCCGCCGTCGTTGCGGCATGGCTTCGTCGAGCTGCTTGGCCATGAGGTCCCACCCCTTATCTATAGGGAGTGGGTCCGACTGGTGTTCTGCCCTATTTTGCATAACGTATTTGCTTGTATTCTGTGTTTACAATGGCCTGGAGCTTCTTACGGGCATTCGACAAATGCCATTTGGAAGTTCCAGAACTAATGCCGAGTTGTTCGGCAATTTCCACGTGGGTAAAGCCCTCTACTGCATACAACCAAAATACTTCTTTGGTTGCTTTTGGTAATCTGTCAACGAGCGAAATAATGTCCTCATAATACAATCGCTCAAGTGGAGTGGCTTTGCTAGGTGCATCCCAATCTTCAACGGTTAGAAATCTAACCTTTTTATCATGTTTTCGGTAGTAATCAGCTAGGCTATGGAATACTAATCTACGGATCCAACCTTCCAGAGAGCCTTTGAAGCCAAAACTATCAATTTTAGTAAAGACACGCAAAAAGCCGGTATTCAATATCTCCAAGATCTCGTCCTCGTTTTTGGAGTACCGCTTGCACATACGATACATCGACGGAAAGTACTTCCGGTATAACCGCTCTTGGGATAAGCGATCATTTCGGCGGCAGCCTGCCACCAATTCTTGATCCGTATATGTCTTTTGCTGCTTCAACTTGTTTTTTAAAACAGTAAACCAAGACTGAATAGGAAGCGCTGGTAGCGTACGTCCCGATATTCTATATTCCCATTAAATGGCAACTCTTGCACATAATAGGCG
>CAZWZG010000089.1:0-12463 GCA_964638245.1 uncultured Rhodobacterales bacterium | reverse complement strand
ACGCGCGACCGCCCCGAACCAGACCGATGCGCGCGCCGCGAGGCGCACTTTGCCCATCAGCGCCGCATCCGGAGCCACCCAAGCGCTTTCGTCGATTTCCGGAGCCTGATCATCCAGGGAATAGAGCGTCATTGCATGTCCTCGAATTCGTTTTGAAGCTGGCGCACGTGATCCAAAAGACCGGGCTGCTGGGGCTGACGCAGCCGCTCGGCGGTCACGATGGTGCGCAATCGTTCCTCGGTCGCATCCAGATCATCGTTGACCAGAACGTAGTCATAGCTGTCCCAATGCGAAATCTCGTCCCAGCTTTTCTGCATGCGCTTTGAGATGATCTCGTCAGAATCCTGCGCCCGAGTCTGCAAGCGTCGTTTCAGTTCAACGATCGATGGCGGCAGAAGGAAGATCGAGAGAACATGGTCCTTGAGCGACGACACTTTGATCTGTTGCGCGCCCTGCCAATCGATATCAAATAGAACATCTCCGCCCGCTTCGATGGCTTCCAGTGTCGGACCCTTGGGTGAACCATAGAAGTGGCCAAAGACATGCGCGTGTTCCAGCAATTCGCCTTCGGCAACCATGGTGCGGAACTTTGGTTCATCGACGAAGTGATAGTGTTCGCCGTCGACTTCACCGGGTCGAACCGTGCGCGTTGTGGCGGAAATCGAAAAGCGGATCGATGGATCCCAATCGCGCAAGCGGCGCGCCAACGTGGATTTGCCCGCACCGGACGGCGACGACAGGATAATCAGAAGACCGCGTCTTTGCATGCCTACTCCAAATTCTGGACCTGTTCGCGCATCTGATCGATGGCCGCCTTCAGGTCAAGCCCGACTGCCGTCAGCGGCGGATGGGTCGATTTCGAGCAAAGCGTGTTGGCCTCGCGGTTAAACTCCTGACAAAGGAAGTCGAATTTCCGCCCAATCGGCCCGCCTTTGTCGAGCAAGGCCCGCCCCGCAGCGATATGCGCACCAAGCCGATCGATTTCTTCGGTCACATCGGATTTGACAGCAACCATCGCCAGTTCTTGAGCGATACGCTGTTCTTCGACACCTTCGGCCACGCTGCCAACACGATCCAGGGCAGCGCGCAGGGCGGTCTCCTGAGCGGCTTGGCGGTCGGGCAGCAGGTCGCGCGCATCCGCGACCAGCCGCTCCACACCATCCAATTGTTCGCGCAGGATCGACTCCAGCGCTTTGCCTTCATCCGCGCGCGCTGCGTTGAAGCTTTTGATCAGGTTGGAAAGTTCGCTGGTCAGGGTTTTCACAAGCGGCTTGATGTCACGATCCTGAGTACCTCCATCCATGACGCCCCTCACGCCAAGAACATCCGCAGCCGTCACCGGCGACAGCGCAAGACCGAGAACCTTAGCACGCTCCTCGACCACCTGCATAGCCACTAACGCGGCATCGATCCGCTCCTGTGGGGGGGCCGCGATGGACGATGCGCCGTCTTCGGACTGTATGCGCAAGCCAAGCGTGACGTTGCCCCGTGCCAAAGCTTCTTGCAGTGCCGCGCGCGCCGACCGCTCTAGCCCTTCGACGAAATCCGGGATGCGAAGACGCAGATCCAAACCTCGGCCGTTGACCGCGCGCAGCTCCCATGACCAAGCATATCCATGGCCGCTGCCCTGCCCACTGGCAAAGCCTGTCATTGATCGGATCACACTCATTTCGCCCCCTCCCCGGCGCTCTCCAGCCAGGTTAACCAGTTGTTCACTTTAAAGCGGATTTTCGTGGTGGCCTGTGTCATGTTAAGACCCAGTTAAGAGTGTGGGGACGTACGAGTAACAAAGCGTAGGCATTGCGGCAAGCAAGCGGTGCCCAAGGAGTGTAGAGTGAGCGAGGATATTCAAGACGCTGGCGCCCCCGTGGTGTCAATCGAAACCGTCCGTGCACGGACGTCCCATGCAACGCTGAACCAGATCGAGGCGTATTGGGAAGGTTTGCGTGAAGGGCGTCTTGTGCCGGATCGTCAGGACGTTGACCCCCGTGGTCTGACAGGTGCTCTGTCGAATGCGTTCGTGCTCGAGCGGATCGCGCCTGGCCTTGGGCGGTTTCGTGTCTCTGGCGGCCATTTGACTGACCTCATGGGAATGGAAGTGCGCGGTATGCCGGTGTCGGCGATGTTCGAGCCAACAGATCGCGAAGGCATTCGCGACGCGCTTGAAGCGGTGTTTTCGGAGCCTGCCGTTGCGCGTCTTCAGCTTTTGACCGAGAACGGTCTTGGTCGCCCCGCGATGGAAGGCGAGATGATCCTTCTGCCGCTCAAGAGCGATCTGGGCGATGTGACCCGCGTGTTGGGCGGCGTGGTCATGACCGGCGAAATCGGTCGCACGCCGCGCCGGTTCAAGATTGCAGGCCAGACGCGCCGCACCCTGATCGGCTATGGCGCACCCAAATCGACCGAGACGCCAGCCCCTGTGAAAGAGGACGAACCAGTTCGCACGGTCGCCACCAAGAACCGCGCGATTGCGACGCGCGGCGGGTTTCTCAAGCTGGTTTCAAGCGATGGAGAGCGCGTCGACTGACGCGCTCCCTGACCGGTCTTAGACCGCAGCCGCTGCGGTTTCTTCCAGACGCCGCGCGACAAGCTCTTCGGCCACAAGGAACGCAAGTTCCAGCGACTGGGACGCGTTGAGGCGTGGATCGCAAGCGGTGTGATAGCGCGCCGACAGATCCTCGTCCGTGACAGCACGAACACCGCCAGTGCACTCGGTTACGTCCGAGCCAGTCATCTCGAAATGCACACCGCCGGGGATCGTGCCCTCGGCCTTGTGGATCTGGAAGAACTCGCGGACTTCACGCAGCACGTTCTCAAAGGGTCGCGTTTTGTAGCCGGTCGAGGACTTGATCGTGTTGCCATGCATCGCATCGCAGCACCAAACCACTTCAGCCCCTTCCGAGCGCACCGTCTCGATTAGGCGCGGCAGGTGATCACCCACCTGCCCTGCTCCAAAACGCGAGATCAGCGTGAGACGCCCGGCTTCGTTTTCCGGGTTCAACTTGGCCATGAGGACCTTGAGGTCTTCGCTGGTCATGGATGGCCCGCATTTGAGACCAATCGGGTTCTGGATACCGCTCAGAAACTCGACATGCGCGCCGTCAGGCTGACGTGTGCGGTCACCAATCCAAAGGAAATGCCCTGACCCGCCGAGCCATTTGCCCGACAATGAATCCATCCGCGTCAGTGCTTCTTCGTACTCAAGAAGCAGAGCTTCGTGGCTGGTGTAGAAGTCGACCTTCGACAGATCATGGGTCGTCTCTGCCGTCAGACCGGCCGCATTGATGAAATCCAGCGTGTCCTGAATGCGGTTTGCCATGTCGCGGTAACGTTCGGCCTCATCCCGCTCGGTAAACCCGAGCGTCCAGGAATGCACGTAATGCACGTCCGCGAAACCACCTGTCGAAAACGCCCTGAGCAGGTTCAGCGTACCTGCAGATTGCATGTAAGCCCGCAGCATCTTTTCAGGGTTGGGAACGCGTGCGCCTTCCGTGAAGTCCAGATCATTGATGATGTCGCCACGGTAGCTGGGCAGCTCAACGCCATCCTTGACCTCAGTCGGGGCCGAGCGGGGTTTGGCAAACTGTCCGGCCATGCGACCGACTTTGACGACAGGCACCTTGGCACCAAACGTCAGGACCATCGCCATCTGAAGCATGACTTTGAACGTGTCGCGAATGGCATCGGCCTGAAACGCCGAAAAACTCTCCGCGCAGTCGCCACCTTGCAAAAGGAAAGCTTCGCCCTTTGCGGCCTTGCCAAGCTCGGCCTTCAGGCGCCGCGCTTCACCGGCGAAAACCAGGGGAGGATAGCTCGAAAGCTCTTTCTCGACGCGCTCCAAAGCGTCCGCATCGACATACTCCGGCATTTGGATGCGCTCGAAATTGCGCCAAGTGTTTTTCTGCCATTCGCCCATTGGCCTGACCCCTCTGAAACATAGCGAACGACCTTATATCCAGCTGCTCACCTATTGAAAACCTTGAAAAAGCGCATTCCGCACGGCTTGCGCTTCTTTGCAAATCCTGTTGATGTTTCCGAGGCAACACAGGGACTTCGAGCGACGTTATGCCGGTTGAGACACAAACGGAAACGACTGAGGAGAGAGTCCCAAGGCGCTTTGTCTTTGTTCTGCTCGACAATTTCACGTTGCTTTGTTTTGCCTGCGCGGTCGAAGCCCTTCGCATTGCCAATCGCGTGGCAGGCGAAACGCTCTATGAATGGAAAACAATCGGCGACGGCGACTCGGTCCGAGCATCTGCCGGGATTGGGTTTGAAACGGACGCGCATCTGATCGAGACGCATCGCGATGACACCATTGTAGTCTGCGGGGGTCTGGACATTCAGGCCAGCACGACGAAAAGCATCCTGAACTGGTTGCGGCGCGAAGACCGGCGCGGGGCCACGATTGGCGGGCTATGCACGGCGGCCCATACGCTGGCAAAGGCGGGGCTGCTGGACGGAAAGAAAGCGACGATCCATTGGGAAAACCAGGACAGCTTTCTGGAAGAGTTCGAGGATATCGAACTGACCAAGTCGGTCTTCGTTGTGGACGAGAACCGCTTTACCACCGCGGGCGGCACAGCTTCGATCGACCTGATGCTGAACTTCATTGCCAACGATCATGGTGAGGAACTGGCCGGGCTGGTTGCCGATCAGTTGATCTATTCCTCCATTCGCACGGATCAGGACACGCAACGCCTTTCGATGCCAACGCGCATTGGCGTGCGCCATCCCAAGTTGTCGCTGGTCATTCAGCAGATGGAAGCCAATATCGAAGAACCGATCAGTCCGTCGATCCTTGCCAAGGACGTCGGTCTTTCCACGCGCCAATTAGAGCGTTTGTTCCGCCGCTATCTCAACCGCTCACCAAAACGGTACTACATGGAACTTCGCCTTCAAAAGGCGCGCAACTTGCTGATGCAGACGGACATGAGCGTCATCAACGTGGCTTTGGCCTGTGGGTTTGCTTCGCCGTCGCATTTTTCCAAGTGCTACCGCTCCCATTACAAAACAACGCCTTACCGCGAACGGGGCGCACAAGCGCTGCGTCTGTCGATCTAAGCGTCGGCATTTTCCCGCCAGCCAGCATGATTGTGGCAAGCGCCGCCCGATCCGCGCCCAGACTTCGCCACAATCCCGGCAGAAAGTCTCAACAGTTCTGATCAATTGAGGGGATTGGAGTTGGAGCTTTCTGGACGCACCACCCGACTCGCTGCCATCGCATCCGCGTTCGCGATCCTGCCCACGGCCACAGTGGTCTTCAATCCACACGCCGCCGAAGCGCTGTCGAGCCTTCTGGCGCGCTCGACCATCACCGAACCCCTTTATTTCCTAATCGATCTCTGCCTGCCCAAGGGGATGGCGGCAGGCGGAATGGAAGGTGGTCACTCCAATCACACGGCCATGCTGGCGGGCGTTTCGCTTATGCTTTTGGCAATAGGTGCAGGCATGTTGCGCCGCGCGCAGGCCCGTCGCGTGCCCTTGGATGCCATCGATGACGGCCGAATCCTGGCAGCGATGTGTTATGTCGCACGCGGCTCGGGGGGTATGGAACTCAAAGAATTGGGACGTATATTTACCCAAGTGACCGGACATATCGCAACAGAAAGACAGCTTGCGGCCGCCTACCGCGCGTTCAATCCCGACCATGGCGGGATGGAACTGACCCCATTTCGCCGTGCCACCTCAGATGCCGAACGCACAGCCATAATGACGGCAGCACTGCGCGTGGCATGGTCGGGCGGACGGATGCGGCAAACTGCCCAGCACCTGATCAGCCTTCTTGCCCGCGCCATGGATATGAGCGAAACCCGCGTCATGGAACTGTTCGATACGGTTCACAATCCGCCCCGCAAACGCTGGGTCTGACGTAATCATTCAAAGGACTGCAAAATGCGCCCTGCTCTTGTGATTGCACTCGGACTTCTCGCAACGCCACTGGCCGCCCATGACTTCAAAGTCGGCGACCTTGTGATCGGGCACCCTTATTCTCTTGAAACCGCGTAGTCCGCGATGGCGGGTGCGGGTTACATGGAAATCACCAACAACGGCGATACCGCCGACACGCTGGTCGAGGTCAAAGCTGACTTCCCGCGGGTCGAAATCCACACCGTGCTGATGTCCGATGATGGCGTTGCACGGATGCGCAAGCTTGACGATGGCCTTGAGATTGCGCCGGGCGAGACGGTCGCGCTTCAGCCGGGCGGGTTCCATATCATGTTCATGGGACTGAACGGCGATCCGTTCGAAGTCGATGAAACGGTCAACGCAACGCTGGTTTTCGAAAACGCCGGCATGGTCGACGTCGTCTTCAACGTTGAGCCGCGCAACAACGAAACCATGCAGATGGACCACTCAGGTCACGATCATTTAAGCCAAAAGATGAACTAAACACCCATGCAGACAGTCCAGATCGGGGGGGCTGCATTCATTCTGGGGGGCATCGCCGCAGCGGCGTTGGCCCTCATGCCTACGGACCCTTTTCGGGACTGTCGCACGGCGAGTGTCGCGGGGCTTGATGCTCTTGGCGGGCACTTCGCGCTGCGCACCGAGACCGGCGGGCTGACCACGGACAGCAAATTGCTGGACCAGCCGACACTGATCTATTTCGGCTATACATTCTGCCCGGACATGTGCCCGCTCGATAATGCCCGCAACGCTGAGGCTGCAGCGTTGCTAGCTGAGCAGGGCCTGAATGTGCAGACGGTTTTCGTCTCTGTGGATCCCGAACGGGACACGCTTGAACGGCTGCGCGAATACACCAATGCATTCTCTGACGATCTGCTTGGCCTGACCGGGACGCCGGCGCAGATCAGGGGCGCGGCGGATGCGTTCGGTGTCATCTACTCGATCCCTGAAGGCGGCGATGAGGACTACTACCTCATCGACCACTCTACGCTTAGCTATCTGACTTTGCCCGGTCATGGGGTGGTCGACGTCGTACGTCGGGACGACACGCCCGACGACGTTGCGGCCAAAGTGGGATGCTACCTCAACGCCTAACCGCTGGTCGCGGGCGTCATCCGATAAAGCGCGCCCTGACCGACCGACAAAAACCAGATCGAACCATCCGGTGCTTCGCGGATGTCGCGCACCCGCAGCGTTTCGTCGCCCGCGATACGCTCGACCTCACCCACGCTCCGGCCCAATTCGAGGCGGCTGATCATGTCGAACTTCAGACTGCCGACAAACATATCGCCTTCCCATTCGGGCCAGAGTCTGCCGGAGTAGACCATCATACCCGACGGAGCGATCGACGGGTCCCAGAAAAAGGCGGGCTGTTCCATGCCGTCCGCCTCGGTTCCTTCTCCGATCCGTGCGCCCGAGTAATGCGTGCCATAGGAAATCACCGGCCAACCATAGTTCGCGCCGGGTTCGGGTTGGTTGATCTCGTCCCCGCCCCGAGCGCCGTGCTCAACCGTCCAGAGCGTGTCGGAAAGGTCCAACGCGGCACCTTGAATGTTGCGGTGTCCGTAAGACCAGATTTCAGGTTGCGCCCCCTCGACGCCCACAAACGGGTTGTCTGACGGCACCGAGCCGTCGCGATTGATGCGCACGACAACGCCGTGGTGCGTGGCAAGGTCCTGGGCGGCAGTTCGATTGCCCCGATCACCGGTGGTCGCGTAGATCTTGCCGTCACGCCCTTCGACAAGGCGGGACCCGAAATGCCGACCACCACGCTCGACGTTGTTCATCAAAAGGAGCGTTTCGACGTTTTGCAGTTCAAGGCCATCTGCACTTAGCGTCCCCTTTGCAATGGCCGTTGCCGCTCCCCCTCTAGTCCGCTCGGCAAGCGTGAAGTAAACCTCGCGGGTGTCTGCGAAATCACGCGGGATCATCACGTCCAGAAGACCGCCCTGCCCTTCATCAACAACACGCGGCGCCCCGGAGACGCGATCCAGTTGCCCTGGTCGCAACAAATACAGGTCGCCACCGCGTTCCGTAATCAGGATCCCGCCATCGGGCAAAAAGCCGAACCCCCAAGGCGCATTCAGCCCGTTGACGATCCGGTCAACGGAAACACGCCCCGCACTTGTCTCCAACGTTTGCGCTAACGCGCTGATCGGGAAAAACAGCGCGAGTAGAATCAGGAAAGGCCGCATTCAAAGTCTCCTCTTGTTCATTCCAATACATAGGTCGCTTTGACCCAAGGGAAGTTCACGTTCCGGTGCTTGCATTCCGACAGATTGCTTTTATTTCGTGCCCCAGACCGTTACGGTCGCCCGATAAAAATCGACTGGGAGACAACTATGAACAAGTTCTTGGCGGCAACAGCCGCAGTCGCGCTGACGGCAGGCGGTGCTTTCGCCGGTGGTCACACGGAAATCAAACTCGGTGTACTTCTTGGTTTCACCGGCCCTGCTGAATCGCTGGCCGGCAACATGGCCGCTGGCGCTGAAACGGCAATCGCCGAAGTTAACGAAAGCGGCCTTCTTCTTGGCGGCGCAAGCGTGACGCCGATCCGCGCAGACTCGACCTGTATCGACGCTGCTGCCGCAACCGCTGCTGCTGAACGTCTGATCACGTCAGACGGCGTGTCCGGTATCGTTGGCGCGCTGTGCTCCGGTGCAACAGGCGCCGCACTGACCAACGTGGCCGTCCCGAACGGTACTGTCATGATTTCGCCATCGGCGACATCGCCCGGCCTTAGCCACGCCAACAACGAAGACGAAGGCCTGTTCTTCCGCACCGCCCCGTCGGATGCGCGTCAGGGCGTCGTGATGACCGAAATCCTGATGGAAGAAGGCATCATGGAAGTCGCCGTGACCTACACCAACAACGACTATGGTAAGGGTCTTGCCGACAGCTTCGAAGCCGCATTCACCGCTGCTGGTGGTACGGTCACGATCAACATTCCACATGAAGACGGCAAAGCCGACTACTCGGCAGAAGTCGCGAACCTGGCCTCGGCAGGCGGTGACCGCCTTGTCGTTGCCGGCTACCTTGACCAAGGCGGACCCGGCATCATTCGCGCAGCACTCGACACCGGCGCGTTTGACAGCTTCCACCTGCCAGACGGCATGATCGGCCAAGCAACCGAAGACAACTTCGGGTCGGAAATTGACGGCTCGACCGGTCAGGTCCCCGGCACCGACAGCCCCGGCGCCGCGATCATGGCCGAACTGCCAAGCGCCGTTGAAGGTGCTGATATCACGGCACCTTTCGCGCCTGAAAGCTACGACGCAGCTGCGCTGATCATGCTCGCGATGCAGGCTGCCGGTTCATCCGATCCCGCAGACTACAAGGATCACGTCATGAGCGTGGCCAACGCACCTGGCGAAGAGATCCTTCCGGGCGAACTCGCCAAGGGCCTCCAGATCCTCGCTGACGGTGGTGAGATCGATTACGTCGGTGGTTCGGCCGTCGAACTGATCGGACCGGGCGAAAGCGCTGGCAACTACCGCCAGATCGAAGTGATCGACGGCGTGCTGGAAACGGTGCAGTTCCGCTAAATATGAAGTGTGGTGAGGGGTTCGCCCCTCACCACTCCGCTGAACCAAGCGGAAATGGGGGACAGGCGAGATGATCCGTGTCGAGGGTCTGAAGAAGCGCTTTGGCGGCTTTTATGCCGTTGATGGCGCGTCGATCGAGATCAAAGAAGGCTCGATCACTGGACTGATTGGCCCGAACGGGGCCGGAAAAACCACTCTTTTCAATGTCATCGCAGGCAACCTCAAACCCACCGAGGGCCGCGTGACGATGGATGGCGAAGACATCACGGGGCTGGAGCCGCACGAGCTGTTCGATAAGGGTCTGTTGCGTACCTTCCAGATCGCGCACGAATTTTCGTCCATGACCGTGCGCGAAAACCTGATGATGGTTCCCGACGGCCAGACGGGTGAGACGATCTGGAACACGTGGTTCAAGCGCAAGCAGATCGCGGAGGAAGAGAAGGCACTTCTCGCCAAGGCTGATGAAGTACTTGAATTCCTGACAATTTCTCATCTGAAAGACGAAAAAGCCGGCAACCTCTCGGGAGGGCAGAAAAAGCTTCTGGAGCTTGGCCGCACAATGATGGTGGATGCCAAGATCGTGTTCCTGGACGAGGTTGGCGCCGGTGTGAACCGCACGCTTTTGAACACGATTGGCGAAGCGATCGTGCGTCTCAACAAAGAGCGTGGCTATACGTTCTGCCTCATCGAGCATGACATGGATTTCATTTCCAAGCTTTGCGACCCGGTCATCGTGATGGCCGAGGGCAAGGTTCTGGCCGAGGGCAAAGCTGACGAAATCATGCAGAACGAGGCCGTGATCGAAGCGTATCTGGGCACAGGATTGAAGAACAAGGAAACGGCATGAGCAGCGCAAAAAGCGCGTCGGTATCGCGTCGGTGTAACGTCGGTATCACGTCGGTATTTTCAACGCAGGTTGGAAAATCATGAGCCAGCCCTTCCTGATCGGAGATGCGATGACCGGCGGCTATGGGGCCGCCGATATTCTGCATGACTGCACCATTGCCGTCGACAAGGGCCAGATCGCCGTGATCGTCGGTCCCAACGGCGCGGGCAAGTCCACGGCCATGAAAGCCGTGTTTGGAATGCTCGACCTGCGCGGTGGCGCGGTGCGGATTGATGGCGAAGACATCACCGCCCTGTCGCCGCAGGATCGCGTGGCAAAAGGCATGGCCTTCGTACCCCAGACCAACAACATCTTTGCGACCATGAGCGTCGAGGAAAACCTCGAGATGGGGGCGTTCCTGCGCGACGACGACATTCGCGTCACCATCGACCAGGTGTATGACCTGTTCCCCATCCTGCGCGACAAACGCCGTCAGGCTGCGGGCGAGCTTTCGGGTGGTCAGCGTCAACAGGTGGCCGTTGGCCGTGCACTGATGACGCAACCAACGGTCCTCATGCTGGACGAGCCCACTGCGGGCGTGTCGCCTATCGTTATGGATGAATTGTTCGACCGGATTATTGAGGTGGCGCGCACCGGCATTTCAATCCTGATGGTCGAGCAAAACGCGCGCCAAGCCCTTGAGATCGCGGATAAAGGCTATGTCCTTGTCCAGGGCCGCAATGCCTATACCGACACCGGCAAGGCCCTTCTGGAGAACCCGGAAGTCCGCCGGACCTTCCTTGGGGGCTGAACGGTGCACAACTTTTCCTTGCCAGACCGCCCATTCCCTTGGTTAACTTTCGTTAATCAAACTGCACGCGAACAAATCGCGGCAACGGTTGCCCTCCACGCCAAAGGCGGGACCGGGGTGGCCAGGGGAACTGGGAATGGTGAAGCTTATGAGCCTTTTGGCCCTTTTGGGGGGGCTGGGGCAAATCGCGGATACGTCCGCAATCCACTGCACGTTCGAACGGCCAGAAAAATCGGCCGTCGAGGTCAGGCTCGAGCCCCTGCCCTCGCTCAAGGATCAGCCAGGACTGTTTTATGCGCGCATGACGTTCGACGGTCACCCTGCCTTGACGGCCACAGTGCGGCCGATTTCGACCACGCCCGGGCGCGACGTGATGATCCGTGCGGTGGCACGCAAGCAAACCTTCTACACGATTGCGGTCGACGCCCAAGGCACCGCCGCGTTCAACATGATGCACTCGACCCAGCCCGATGCGCAGCAGACCTATGTCGGCAGCTGCCGTTCGTACGAACAGCATCTGACGCGCTGGACCCCCTGAACCAAGGGACTTCTCTCCATGATTGATTTTCTGAACGCCCTTGTGGCGTTTTCGAACTTTGTGCTGATCCCTGCGATCAGTTACGGCAGCCAACTGGCGCTTGGGGCACTGGGGGTAACGCTGGTTTTCGGGGTCTTGCGGTTCTCGAACTTTGCCCATGGCGAAACGATGGCCTTTGGCGCGATGGTGACGATCCTTGTCACATGGGCGTTTCAAGGCATGGGGATTTCGGCGGGCTTCTTGCCGACAGCATTGCTGGCAATGCCATTTGGGATCATCGCGGCGGCGATTTTCGTGCTGATCACGGATCGCGTCGTGTACCGGTTTTACCGCCAAGAGCGTGCGGCGCCGGTGATTTTCCTGATCGTGTCGGTCGGCGTGATGTTCGTCATGAACGGGCTGGTGCGCTTTATCATCGGCGTGGATGACCAGCGGTTTCTGGATGGTGAGCGGTTCATCGTCACCGTGCGCGAGTTTCGCGATATGACGGGCCTTGACGAAGGGCTCGCAATCCGCACGACCCAAGGGCTTACGGTGGTCACGGCCGTCATCGTGGTGGCCGCATTGTTCTGGTTCCTGACGAAAACCCGGACCGGCAAATCGATGCGCGCGTATTCCGACAACGAGGATCTGGCGCTTCTCTCCGGCATCAACCCTGAGCGGGTGGTGATGATCACGTGGATCCTTGTGGGTGCCCTGGCGACGATTGCGGGCGTGCTTTATGGTTTGGACAAGTCCTTCAAACCGTTCACATATTTCCAACTTCTCCTGCCGATCTTCGCCGCCGCCATTGTCGGCGGTTTCGGCAGCCCAATCGGCGCAATTGCGGGCGGCTT
>CAZWZG010000088.1:0-12662 GCA_964638245.1 uncultured Rhodobacterales bacterium | reverse complement strand
TCCGTCACCGCGCCCCTGACACAACCATCGAGATTCTGACGCCCGACTTTCTGAAGTGCGCGCCAGAAGTGCTTGAAATCGTTGCTGAAGCCAAGCCGGACGTGTTCAACCATAACCTCGAAACGGTCCCCGGCCTCTACCCAGAGGTACGTCCAGGCGCGCGATATTTCCATTCGCTGCGCTTGTTGCAGCGGGTCAAAGAGCTGGATCCAACGATCTTCACCAAATCCGGGATCATGGTGGGCCTTGGCGAGGATCGCCAATCTGTCCTTCAGGTCATGGACGATATGCGCGCAGCAGACATCGATTTCCTGACCATCGGCCAATACTTGCAGCCCACACCCAAACACCATGCGGTCGATCGGTTCGTCACACCTGAGGAATTCGCGGCCTACGAGAAGACCGCCTTCGGCAAAGGGTTCCTGATGGTGTCATCGACGCCGCTCACGCGATCGAGCTATCACGCAGGCGATGACTTCGCACGACTCCGCGAGGCACGATTGGCCAAACTGGGCTGATCACGCAGCCCGAGCGGCGCCGACCTCTTTCGCGATATGTTCAAGATGCGGCGCGCCTGTGCCGCAGCACCCGCCCCAAATGTCCATCCAGGGATACTTCGCGGCGAGCGCGCCAAGTTGACCGCCCAACTCGACCGGGTCGCCGTCTTCGATATGGCCCAGCTTGCACAGCGCGACCTGATCCATCGCAACGGCATTTGGCCTGAAACCTCGGATACGCTTCATCCACTCGGCATCGGCCAATGATGGTTCAAACTCTGTCGGGTGGGCACAATTGACCATATAGAAGTCAGGTTTCGCGTCGCCTGCTTCAGCGTCGATGGACTCGATCGCCTCACCCAGCGTCGGCCCAGAGCGAAGGACGCCTTCGGTCGTCAGTGTCAGGGAAATCGCCAGCGGTACGCCCAGCGACTTTGCTGCGCGCGCCAGTCCGACGGACTCCGGAATGTTATTGAACGTCATGGCCATGGCGCCATCGGCGACACTTTCCTTGATCGTCTGAAGCTGGGTGCGGTGGTACGCTTCAGCCTCGTCCGCCGTGATTGTTCCGCCAGTGCCGTAAGCATCTCCGCGCGGACCAATCGCGCTCAGGATATAGAGGCCCGACAGCCGATCGAGATAGGGATCGGCCCAGCCCCGCAAAAGGGCCAGCCCGTCCTTTGTCCGCTTGTCGAGTTCCTCGGCAGAGTAGCCCAGCTTTCCGCCCCAATCCGGACTGGCACGGTAGTCGAACGCCTGCAGCATCGCGCCCAACTTATGTGCCGCGGCAACCTCCAGCGTGTCGGTGACGACCCGCTTCACCGCGTTGACGGCATCCGGCTGATCCAGAAGCGGCTGCATGGAAAATTCTGGCAACTCGAACCCGTCACGATACATGATCTCGGTTTCGGTCCCAGGCTCGGTCAACCAGACATGACCGGCTTTGGCGGCTGGAAATGGTGTCATTGCGTGCAATCCTCCCTCAGGGGATCGCTAGAACATAGGCGGCGATGGCCGCGCGATCCTCTTCGGTCAGTTTTGCCATGTTCTCGATCACGTCAACCATATGACCGCCTGCGCTGTCGAAATCGGGGGTGAAACCGGTTTCGAGGTAGTAGGCGATGTCGCCTTCGCTCCATGGCAGCTCGGCGGCGTTGATGGCTGGGAAGCGGTCGGTTGCGCTGCCGGGGACTGGCGCGCCCTGGAACCATTGATCGAGCAATGGGCCACCAATCGCGTTGCGCGGCGTATGGCAGTCTCCGCAATGGGCCAGCGCTTCGGACAGGTAGCGCCCGCGTGCGATCTGATCGCTGGCGGGGTCCTCAAGGGCCCAGCCTTGATCTGCATAAAGGATTTTCCAAAGCCCAAGACCGCGCCGGACATTGAATGGAAACGCGACCTCATGAGGCACCGACGGTGTCGCGTCCGCGGGAAGGGTTCGCATGTAAGCGACAAGATCGACGACATCGCTCAGGTCCGCTTTGCCGTAAGCCGGGTAAGGGAACGCCGGGTAGTAGTGCTGACCATCGGGCGATGTGCCTTCGACGATGGCCGTTATCAGATCCAGATCGCTCCAGGCGCCTACGCCTTGGGTCGTGTCGCTTGAGATGTTGGGGGCAATGAAGGTCCCGAAATCCGAAGGGAAGCGCCGTCCGCCAGCAAGCACGAGTTTGGCATCACCCGTCGCACCCTCGGCGGCGTGACAGGACGCACACCCCGCAGCATGGAAGATGGATTCGCCTGCAACCGGGTCGCCGGCCAAACCAGCGACGTCATCTTCAGACACCGTTTCGGGGATTGTCAGAAACCAGCCCGCACCCGCCGCAAGAACGGCGAGCACGAGGATCGTGCGCAATACGCCTCCCACGAGGGCTTATCTACGGACGCGATATGCGCGGTGGCAGGCCGTGCACGCTGTGTTGAGCTCTTGCAGTCCACCCACCATCGCTTCGGAGCCATCGCCTGCGACGGATGCAAGGACCTGAGCCGCCTCCGCCGTGGCCGTGCCTTTGGCGATTGCGTCAGGGATGTTGTCCCAAAGGGTTGCGGAGGCACGGCTGCCTTCAACACTGTCGCTGTCGGTTCCGGGCACCCAGTAGCCCGACTGGTCGAGCGTCGTCAGCGTGACAATCGCGTTTGCCGCCGTGCTGGCCGCTTCGGCGTTATAGTCAGTGTTGCCGCGGGCCATGTTGCCCAGTGTCGTTACGTGGAATTGATAGAGCGTCATATGGGCTTTTCGCGCGTCTACAGCGGGGTTGCCGCCATGGCCGCCAGCCCAGACTGCGCCCGCCAGAGCAAGGGTGACACAGCCGGTTAGAAAGAGTTTCGGAAATTTCATCGGTGTAAGGCTCCTTCGACAGATGACTGAAAGGTAGCCCAAAGTGCGACAATGGGTAGCACCAATTTTGTGCACATCACGTCTGCGTCAATTAGAAAAGTCGCCCGCCAGGATTTCCGCCCGGTGTCAGGTCGAACGGAAAGCCGAAAACCCGTTCAACGGCGTAAAGCGCCAGACAAATGCCAATCACCGCCAAGACCAGTTTCACACGCTTTTCAGAGGGCGGGCGCCGCGCCCATTTCGCCATCCGCAAAACGTGCAAGAGGCGCATCAGCCCGGGAACCGAACCTTGCCGATATAGGGCAGGTTGCGATTGCGTTGCGCATAGTCGATGCCATAGCCGACCACAAATTCGTCCGGGATTTCAAAGCCGGTCCAGGTCGCTTTGACGTCAACCTCGCGCCGCGAGGGCTTGTCGAGCAGCGCAATGGTTTCAAGCCGTTTTGGCTCACGGCTTTTCAGAAGATTGATCACGTGGTGGAGCGTGAAGCCTGTGTCCACGATGTCTTCGACAACCAGGACATCGCGCCCGCCAATCTCGCCGCGCAAATCGCTCAGGATGCGCACTTCGCGGCTGGATTCCATCCCGTCGCCATAGGACGACGCCTCTAGGAAATCGACTTCGACGTTCAGGTCCAACTCGCGCACGAGATCAGCGATGAAAACGAAAGAGCCTCGTAGGAGCCCAACGACGACAAGCTTGTCAGTGTCTGCATAGGTTGCCGAAATCTCTGCAGCCAGCTCTTCGACACGCGCCGCAATGGACTTGGCCGAGATCATTTGATCGATCACATAAGGAGGGGTCACGATGACGCGCTTTTCCTTTTCGTTGCGATTGCTATGTAAAGCTCCGAAACCAGACTGTCACGCAACGAAAGCCCGCCCAAGACCAAATGGCCTCGCATTCTGAAAAGAAAACGCTGCCCTACACCCCAGAGCAGATGTACGCGCTTGTGGCGGACATCGAAAGCTATCCGAAGTTTCTGCCCTGGTGTGCCGCTGCGCGGATCCGGTCGCGACGACCCGACGGCGCCAAGGAAATCGTCGAGGCGGATCTTGTGGTGTCCTTCAAGGTCTTTCGCGAACGCTTTGGAAGTCGGGTGACACTGGACGAAAGCGCGCATCATATCAGGACCGAGTATATCGACGGCCCCTTCCGTTATCTTGAGTCCGATTGGTATTTCACACCGGCGGAGGGCGGGTGCGAGGTGGCCTTCAGCGTCGATTTCGAGTTTCGCAATATGGTGTTGCAGACCGCCATTGGCCTTGTCTTCAATGATGCGATGCAGCGGATTGTGCGGGCATTCGAGCGTCGCGCAAAGGAACTTTACGGCTAAAAAGGGCGGCCCTTCGGGCGGGTTGGGAGGCGCTGCCTCCCTTGCCCCTTCGCGAGTATTTCAAACAAGAAGAAGCTGCTAGCGCAGGGCTTCGAGCGCGAGGGCGATCGCGTGGTCCACGGAAGCCGCGCGCACCGCGTCTCGCCCCAAGGGGCCGAAATCGACTGTTTGGGTGACGCAAGCTTGAGCGGTCGCACAACCAAAGCAGACGCGGCCCTCAGGTTTGTGCTCTGATCCGCCTGGTCCAGCGATGCCGCTGACAGACAGTGCAAGGTCCGCGCTTGCGCGGCCAAGCGCGCCGATGGCCATTTCGCGCGCTACCTCTTCGGATACGGCCCCATGCGCGTCCAGCGTTGCTTCGGACACGCCTAAGTGCTTTGTCTTGGCGTCGTTCGAATAGGTGACGACGCCTGCGCGAAAGATATCCGATGCGCCGGGCGGTGTGGTTATGGCCCCGGCAAGCAGGCCTCCGGTACAGCTTTCGGCGGTCGTAACTGTAATGCCGGCGGCGCGGGCGGCAATAAGAAGCTCCGCCGCGCTCATACGAGGATCACGAGGTGAAAGAGCGCCCCTGCTGCCACAACCACGAGCGCGGCGGCCACGCCAGCGAGCAAATCATCGGCCATCACACCCCATCCTCCGGCCATGCGTTCTGCGCGCCGGATCGGACCCGGTTTCCAGATATCGAACAGGCGGAACGCAAGGAATGCCGTCACCCAACCGGGCCAAAGTGCGAGCGCGGCGGCGTCGGTCATGGCGATACCAAGCGAAACCGGCCATAGGGCGATGAACTGTCCGGCAACCTCATCGATGACGATTTCGGGCGGGTCGCTCGCGCCGTCGGTCTGTGCGTTGATAGCCCAGACGCCAAGAGCTGTGATCAGAACCGTGGCGATGACAACGCCGACAAAGCCGCTTAGGCTATGGACCAACCAGCACAGGGGCAGGGCCGCGAGAGAGCCCCAGGTTCCCGGTGCGGGGCGCAAGAGCCCAACGAAGCCGACGGTCGTGATGGCGCGGATCATCGAGAGACCAGTGTGACAGTGGCAAGGCTGGCGATGCCCTCTTCGCGTCCGGTGAAGCCAAGGCGTTCGGAGGTCGTGGCCTTGACGCTCAAACGGTCGGTCCCGAGGCCTGTGAGATTGGCCAATTGGGCGCGCATCGCCTCGGCATGGGGACCGATCTTGGGTTTCTCGCAGATGATTGTGCAGTCGATATGGGTGATCTCGAAGCCACGGGCCGCGACACGGCTGAGCGCGTGTTCCAGAAACAGACGACTTTCGGCGCCTTTCCACATCGGGTCACTGGGCGGGAAATGAGTTCCAATGTCGCCTTCAGCAAGCGCGCCGTAGATTGCATCCGTGATCGTGTGCAAGGCAACATCGGCGTCCGAGTGCCCAGACAGCGTTTTGTCGTGGGGAATGGCCAGACCGCAGAGCATCACGTGGTCACCTTCGGCAAAGGCGTGGACGTCAAACCCTGTGCCGGTGCGTATGTCCATGGTGTCCTCCATCAGCGCGGCGGCGCGCGCAAAGTCATCTTCGGTGGTGATTTTTAGGTTGCGCTCATCGCCCGGCACAATAGCCACCGACAGTCCGGCATTTCGTGCAAGGGTCACATCGTCAGCTGCGTCGGTTTCATTGCTCCGGTGGATCTCAAGAATGGTGTTGAAATGAAACCCTTGCGGCGTTTGCGCCCGGTAGAGACCGTCGCGGGGAACGATCCCGTCGACATGCCCCTCATTGCCCGACCAAAGAGCGTCGGTCACAGGGAGGGCAAGCGCTGCGGCGGGCGAGGTGTCCAACGCGTCGATCACCGAGGCAATGCTATCGGGGTCAATCAAAGGGCGGGCCCCGTCATGGATCAAAACCCGGTCTGGCGGGTCGCCTGCCAAGGCTTCAAGTCCATTTGCCACGCTCGCCGTACGCTTTTTGCCCCCCGCCACAACCCGGACCCCGTCATGGGCTTCATATCCTGCCGCCATCAGAAGATCGTCCTCGTGCAGGACTATGACGATTTCATCGACTTGCGGTGTGTTGAGAAACGCATCGAGCGTCCATGCCAAAACCACGCGTCCATTGAGAATACGCCATTGCTTTGGAACCGATCCACCGACCCGCCGCCCACGCCCGGCGGCGACAAGGATAGCGGCTGTCTTGGTCAAATCGATCCCTCGCGATTCGGCTTTTGGCTTTGCTTTCGTTGGGACAATGCCATGAATTTTTACGCTTAGTTTGCTTAATTTTTAGGCACATTCTGTCTCATGGAGAGTCCAGCCCGCCCTCTATTTGAAAATCACTTCGGCCCGCGCTAGCTGGAAAAGTGCACAAGGTTTAAGCAAGTGATCGCAGAAGTAGCAGGACTCCCTTTGAAATCCCCCGTGTTTCTCGCGCCCATGGCCGGGATCACCGACTTGCCGTTTCGCCGGCTGGTCGCAGAGTTTGGTGTGGGCCTGACGATTTCGGAGATGGTCGCGAGCGGCGAGATGATCTCGGCACGGCCAGGAACGCGTGAGCGTGCGGCATTGGATCTCGACATAGGCGCAGGCGCGGTTCAGTTGGCAGGGCGCGAAGCCGCGCCCATGGGTGAGGCCGCGCGCCTTGTCGCCGATCTTGGCGCAACGCTGATCGATATCAACATGGGCTGCCCTGCCAAGAAGGTCACGGGCGGCGCATCTGGAGCTGCTTTGATGAGGGAGCCTGATCGCGCCCTGCGGCTGATCGAGGCGGTGCGCGAGGCATCGAAGTTGCCCGTGACTGTCAAAATGCGCCTTGGTTGGGATGAAACGACGCTGAACGCGCCAACACTCGCGAAATCCGCCGAAAACGCGGGGGTTTCGATGGTTACAATCCATGGGCGTACGCGGGTGCAGTTTTACAAAGGCAAGGCTGACTGGGCGGCCATACGCGCGGTTGCGAATGCTGTTTCGATCCCCGTGATTGCGAACGGCGACATCACCTCACTTGAAACCGCGCGCGGCGCGCTGGACGCATCGGGTGCGGATGGGATCATGATCGGGCGCGGCGCACAGGGTGCGCCTTGGCGACCCGCGCAGATTGCTGCTGGCCTTGCAGGCGGACGCCCCGAACCAGCGCCATCTGGCACGGCGTTGGCAGATTTGATTGCTCGCCATTTCGACGCAAGTCTTGCTTTTTACGGACGCGATCTTGGGCATCGCTGCTTCAAAAAGCACCTTGGCTGGTACCTTGACGAAGCGGGCTTGAGCGGGACGTGGCGCGCACCGCTTTTGACAGCGCCGACACCCGAAGCGGTGTTCGCGATGCTGCCGGATGCCTTTGGATCGACCGAGGTGGCCGCATGAACAAGTTCATCGACGCCCTTTGGATTTCGCTTCCGCTTCCTGCGCTGCTGCTCGACCCCGGGGACGTCATCGCCGAAGTGAATCCATCGTCGGAAGACTTTTTCAACATTGCGGCCCGGAGCTTGCGCGGACAGCCTTTGCTGGACCTGCTGGCCGTTGACGCCCCGCTTGAGGACGTTTTGTCCCGCGTGCGGCGCGACCAATCGTCAATTTCGGTCAACACGGTCGAAGTCGGGTCCGGTCAACGGGCGCCCATCGAGTGCAATATTCAGTTTGCCCCGATGATCGGAATGCCCGGGTTTGTTCTGGCCATTCTGGAGCCGCGCGTCACGGCGTTGCGGCTTGGACGCTCAGCCAGCGTGAAATCGGCTGCGAAATCTGCGATTGGAATGGCAGAGATGCTGGCGCATGAGATCAAGAACCCGCTTGCCGGAATTACGGGTGCGGCACAGCTCTTGGGAATGAACCTCACCGGCGAAGATCTTGAAATGACGGATCTTATCGTCGCCGAAAGTCGCCGGATCGTCGCGCTTCTGGATCAGGTCGAGCAATTTGGTAACCTGCGCAAACCCGAGCAGAAGATCTTTAACATTCACGACCTTTTGGATCGCGCCCGCCGCTCGGCCAGCGTCGGTTTTGCCGCCAAAATGAAGATCATCGAACAATTCGATCCGTCGCTCCCGCCGACACGCGTCGATGGCGACCAGATGCTTCAGGTGTTCTTGAACCTCCTTAAGAACGCGTCCGAAGCCGCTGGAGCAGATGGCGGCACGATCACGATCCATACGTTTTACGAGCAATCGCTGCGTCTGCGCCGTAAGGACGGCACCGCCAAGCTGCCCCTCCAAATCGAGATCATTGATGATGGTCCCGGCCTGCCGCCCGACCTTGAAGGGGACATTTTCGATCCCTTCGTGTCGGGTCGCGAAAATGGCACTGGACTGGGGCTTGCCTTGGTTTCGAAGATCATCACCGAAAATGACGGCTGGATTTCAGTCACGTCCCAGCCGGGGCGCACCTGTTTTCGTATTTCACTGCCTGTCGCGGATCCTCGCGACGACGCCGCTGACACCAATCAAGAGGAATAGCCATGGATGGTACAATTCTCGTCGCCGATGACGACCGCACGATCCGCACGGTTCTAACGCAAGCCCTGACGCGCGCAGGCTGCAAGGTCCATGCAACGTCCTCGCTTGTGACGCTCATGCGCTGGGTCGATGAAGGCAAGGGTGATCTTGTGATCTCTGACGTCATTATGCCCGACGGTAACGGGCTGGATCAGTTGCCCAAGATCGCGGACGCCCGTCCAGGCCTGCCTGTGATCGTGATTTCGGCGCAGAATACGATCATGACGGCGATCCAGGCCGCTGAAGCGGATGCCTATGACTACCTTCCAAAGCCGTTTGATCTGCCGGATCTGATGAAACGCGCAGCGCGCGCGCTGGATCGCAAGCAACGGCAGGTCGCACAAAAGGTTGCGCCCGAGATCGCAGAAACTGAAGGCGACGACCTTCCGTTGGTCGGGCGTACGCCCGCGATGCAAGCGCTTTACCGCCTTGTGGCGCGCATCATGAACACCGACCTTCCCGTCATGGTTTCCGGCGAAAGTGGGACTGGTAAGTCCCTGATTGCACGCGCCATTCACGATCTTTCGGACCGGCGTGGTTTGCCGTTCGTTGTGGCATCGGCAAGTGATCTGACCACGATGGAAGGCCCCGCAATGCTAATTTCGCGGGCAAAGAACGGGACGCTCTTGTTTGACGAAGTCGGCGATCTGGATGACGATGCGCAAGCGCGGATTGTGCGGATGCTCGACAGCTTCACCGACAACGCGCCGCGGATTATGGCCACGAGCCAGATCGATTTGTCCAAGAAGATCGACGATGGCTCCTTTCGACAGGACCTGTTTTACCGCTTGAACGGCGTCACCATGACGATGCCCTCGTTGCGTGAGCGGGTGGATGATATCCCACTGCTGGCCGAACACTTTCTGGCCCGGGCCGAGCGGGACGGTCTTCCCGCGCGGGTCTTTGATGACGGGGCGCTTGACCTGATCCGAACCTACAGCTGGCCCGGCAATGTCCGACAACTGGAGAACACGGTGCGGCGCCTGACCCTGACAGGTAATGAGGACGACATCAGTCGCTCCGAAGCTGAGCAGGTTCTCGGTAATCAGCCCGCGATGGAGCCTGCAGCCGGTGGGGGCGGTAGCGAGAAACTGTCATCCTCGGTCGGCAAGCACCTCAAGCGGTACTTCGATTTGCACGGTGGCGTCCTTCCGCCGCCGGGTCTGTACCAGCGAATCCTGCGCGAAGTGGAAACTCCCCTGATCGAAATCGCGCTCGATGCGACGGGCGGAAATCAGGCCAAATGCGCCGATTTGCTCGGAATCAACCGAAATACCCTCAGAAAGAAGATCACCGACCTCGATATTCGCGTGACACGACGCCGCAAATTGATGTAAAACCGCAACATAAACGTGGCAGGTCTACGACTGTTGATAACTGACCACATCATACAGGCGGTTGGCGCATCAAGCGCCACAATAGGTGGGAGTGTCTCCGTTGGCGGGGCGCGTCGGTAGAGCAACATGGAACGGATTGCTGCGGCTGAGCCGCGCGCGCCGTGTCCAGAATGTCGCAACAATTGGCCTTGTTGTGCTGGCACCCTGTCTGGCGTTGGCGACGTTCCTTGTGCTTGGGCCGCTCGATCAAGGCTCCTCCGCGATCTCGCTTCGTTTGGTCCTGCTGGCCGACCTCGTCTACGTCTTGGTCGTCGCCACCCTTGTTCTTGGTCGGATCGCTCGCATGATCGCTGCGCGACGGGCACGTTCCGCCGGGTCGCGATTGCACCTGCGCCTGACCGGCGTTTTCGCTCTTATTGCCCTGATTCCGACCGTGACTGTCGCCGTGTTCGCGGGTTTGACCGTGAATGTCGGGCTCGAGGGCTGGTTTTCGGATCGCGTGCAGCGCGTGGTTGGTGCATCGCTCACGGCTGCTGAGGCATATCAGTCCGATCAGCGGGCCGATCTTGTTGAAGATGTCGAAGCGCTTGCACGGTTCCTCAACCAATCCCGAAACGGCAATGTCTTTTTGTCGGATGGCGATATCCGTCAGCTTCTGACTCAAGGGCAGGGGCTGGTGCAGCGCGGATTGCGCGAAGCGTACGTGATCGACGGAACCGCACAGATCCGGTCGCGGGGCGAAGGGTCCTACCTTTTTGAATTCGAGAAACCCACCGACGACGACATGAGCCGCGCTCTGGAGGGTGAGGTTGTCGTTACTGAAGATGCCACGACGGACGAATTCCGTGCGTTGATGCGCCTTGAGGGGTTTGTTGATCGCTTCCTGTATGTAAGCCGCGACGTCGATGGGCGCATCCTTTCGCTTTTGGACGATGCCGCAGAAACCGCCACGCTTTACCGCCAGCTAGAGGCGGAGCGTGGCCGCCTACTGTTTGATTTCGCGCTCTTTTACCTTGGCTTTGCGGTCATTCTGATCCTGGCCGCTATCTGGCTTGGCCTTTGGTTTGCCGAGCGGTTGTCGCGGCCCGTGGGTCGTTTGGCCGGGGCCGCACAGCGGGTTGGGGCAGGGGACCTGAATGTTCAGGTCGTGGAAGAAGAAGGCGACGACGAAATCGCCATGCTGGGGCGGTTGTTCAATCAGATGACCAAGCGCCTGAAGGAACAGCGCGACGCCCTACTGGCCAACAATCGTCAGATCGAACGTCGGCGGCGCCTGTTCGACAGCGTATTGTCCTCGGTAACGGCAGGCGTGATCGGTCTGGACGCGGACGGTCAGATCAGCTTCATCAACCGGTCTGCTGAGCGCATTCTGGGTCTGGACCGGGTGCCAGACGTCGACATGCGCCTTGGGCAATTGATCCCGGAGTTCGAAGGGCTTTTGGACAAGCTGCGCGCGACCCGCAAAGAGGTAGCGCAAGAGGAAATCCGGCTCGTGCGGTCGGGGCGCGCCGAGGATGTGCTGGTCCGGATCGCAACGCGCCGCAACGATCTGGATAAGCTAGAGGGATACGTGATCGCCTTTGATGACGTCACCGATCTTGTCACAGCCCAACGTATGGCAGCTTGGGGAGACGTCGCGCGACGCATCGCGCACGAGATCAAAAACCCGCTGACGCCGATACGGCTTTCTGCCGAACGCATCCAGCGCAAGTTCCGCGACAAGGTCGGCGACGAGCGCGAGGCACTTGAGCAGTACACCGAAGTCATCGTGCGTCAGACTGGCGATCTACGGCGCATTGTCGATGAGTTCTCGAAATTCGCCCGTATGCCCGAGCCAGACCGCACGGTCACCGACCTGATCCCATTGGTGCGGGATGCTGTTTTGCTGCAGGGCGACACAATCGAGAGTGTCGAAGTTACCGCCGATCTGCCCAGCGACGAGCGCCTTGCTGATATCGACTCCACTATGATCAGCCAGGCGGTCATAAACCTAATCAAAAACGCGGGCGAAGCCATTGAAAGCCTGAAAGAAAAAGGCGCGCCCGACGGCCACGCGCCCAGAATTGCGGTGGCCTTCGCGGATGATGAAGACACGCTGGTCGTGTCAATTTCGGACAATGGCATCGGCCTGCCCGAAGACCGCTCACGCCTTTTCGAACCCTACGTGACGACGCGCAAAGAAGGCACCGGCCTAGGCCTGTCGATCGTCAAGAAGATCATCGAGGAGCACGGCGGAACATTGACCCTGACGGACGCCGCCCCTCTCGACGACAGCGGCAAGATCGGCGCAAGGGCCGAAATCAGACTTCCCAAGGCAACCAAACTCACCACCCCCAATCAGGCCACCCCCTTGAAGGTGGCGGAATAAAACAGAGCAGAGGACATTAGATCATGGGCGATATTCTAGTTGTTGATGACGAACGCGATATCCGTGAGCTCATTGCGGATATTTTGCGCGACGAAGGCTTTTCGACCCGCGTGGCTGGCACATCGGACGATTGCATGGCCGAACTGGGCAAGGAAAAGCCATCACTGATGATTTTGGACATCTGGCTGAAAGACAGCCAGATGGACGGGATCGATATCCTGAAACACGTCAAGCGCGACATGCCAGAGGTGCCGATCATTATCATCTCGGGCCACGGCAATATCGAGATTGCAGTCGCCGCGATCAAGCAGGGCGCTTACGACTTCATCGAAAAGC
>CAZWZG010000087.1:0-12761 GCA_964638245.1 uncultured Rhodobacterales bacterium | reverse complement strand
CTGCGCGTGCCCGGGATCGGGATCACGTGTTGGCCTTGGTCAAGCGTCCACGCGATGGCCAGACCCGCCGCCGGTAGGCCCATGTCGGCTGCAAGTTCGCGGAACGGGTCGGTTGCCTTGATGTTGCGCTCATAATTCCCAGCCGTGAAGCGGGGATTGTTGGGAAGGAACTGCAGCTTCGAAATGGCGTCGAGCGAAAGGGGACTGTCCGTCAGCAACGAGCGACCCACCGGCGAGAACGCGACAAGCGCCGTGCCCTGCCGCGCGCATTCCTGCAGCAGCCCCAGTTCCGGCAAACGGGTCTGAAGCGAGTATTCGGATTGAACCGCGGCAACAGGCAAAACGGATGTCGCCCGCTTGAGAGAGGTCGGTGCGATCTCGGAAAACCCGACGGACCGGCATTTGCCTTTCTCGATCAGACGCGCCAACGCTTCTGCCACCGCCTCAATCTCGATCGCACGCTCGCGCCTGTGAATGTAGAACAGGTCGACATAGTCGGTTCCCATCCGCTTGAGCGATGCATCAAGACACTCTTCCAAATATGCCGGATCGTTGTTGAAGGGCCGCTCAGGGTTGCCGCGCGTGATCGCAGCCTTGGTGGCAATGTGCATTTTCGCCCGCTCACCGGGGTTCGCTGCCAGCCATGTGCCGATGGTCGACTCAGAACGCCCGTCCCCATAGACGTTCGACGTATCGATATGGGTGACATTGGCTTCCCGCGCTGCATCAAGGATCGCGTAGGAGTTTTCCTCGGTCGTTTTGCCGTAAAAATTGGCAAATGACATCGCCCCGATACCAAGTGCCGAGACGGTCGCGGTCCCGATTTTGCGTTTCTCCATAATGCGTTCCTTGTTGCCTGCGCCCCTTATGCTTGCTGCAAACCATCAACGCAACGGATAGGGCCTAACTGTATACCGTGGAACACCCTGAAAAGGTTCGCAAAAAGCCTTGAAACAGCGGTTGGCCAGGCCATATGCGCTTCGTATACCAAACCCCACTTGAGCCGGACCCATAACCATGCCCAAGCCAAACCTAAGCTTCACGCTTTCACCGGAAGACATGGAACTTATTGAAACAGCGCTACTCGCCTTGCAACGGGTCGATGCGCCTTCGCGGACAGAACCACGCAAAGTTCAGGACCTCTTGGGAAGGTTGCACAACCAGAAAGTCTTCTACCGCCCAGCCAGAGCCTATATCGGCGGCTAGGTTCGTTTGGTGCAGTGGCGAGGCAGCGCCGTTGCGCGAGTAACCTGAGGCAGTTAGGTAGTGCGGGACCGAACGGGGATCCCGCATGACTGAAAATGTAGAAACGTTTCGTTTCAGCCCGGATATGCTGGACCCGAGTCAGCGTTTGCCGGGGATCTCGGCTTTCGTGCGGACGCGAAACGGGGCCGACTTTCTTGAAGCTTCGATCCGATCGCACGCGGACTTCTATGACGAAATCGTGGCTGTCTACAACCAATGCACTGACAGCACCCCTGCCATCCTTGCGCGCTTAAAGAACGACCTTGGTCCCAAACTACGCGTTTTTCATTACCTTCCAAAGGTTCATCCACAAGGAAGTGAGGGGCACATTTCAACACCGGGCGATGCGCCCGAGTCGGTCGTGACCTACTCAAATTTTGCTCTTGCAAAGACCCGATATCAGTGGGCCGTCAAGTTGGACGACGATCATCTTGCAATACCAGGGGCCGTTGCCCCACAGATTGACGAGATCCGCTCCGGCCGTGCAGCTGACAACATGATCCACTGCTTTTCAGGTCTAAATCTAATTCGCGACGAAAGCGGCAGTCTGCATATTCCATCCGCTGCACCTGTGTCCGGTGGTGGCGATATCGGGTATTTTCGGGTGAGCAAAGAGCGGTTTTTCAAACACGACCCCCGGTTTGAGCAATTTCAGAGGGCGGGCCTTGAGCGTCGTTTCTCTGGTTGGCTTTATTGGCACCTGAAATTTCTGAAGACTGGCGGTGGATTTGCCAACTACAACCTCGAAACAAATCCGGGGTCACGCTATGTGCGAAAGCAAAAACGGATAGCCGGTGGCGCATTCTGGTCTCTGGCGGACACGCGCGCGAACCTTAAGCCCGGCCCGATGCGTCGTTTGCGCGCGGCGGTGGACCCAAAGGAACGTCTTGCAATCGATCGCGATAGGAAACTGGTTGATGCATTTCCTCATGGCGAACTCGAAGAAGCACTCAATCATACGGCTCCCGAATGGCGCCGATGGCTCGAAGCCAAAACCTAGGCAACCTTTGGTTTTTTTGTTTCAGCGCTAACCGCGGGCATGTGCAGCTTGCACAATGCCAATAGCCCGAGCCACGGCTTCTTCGACAGACAAGTAACTGGTGTCAAAGACCTCAGCATCTGCAGCTTGCTTTAACGGCGCATCCGCGCGGGCACTGTCTCTGGCATCACGAGCGAGGATATCAGATAGAACGTTTTCTTTGGAAACGTCATGACCATTTGATTTGAGCTCGAGGTACCTTCGCGCTGCTCGAACCTCCGGCGTCGCAGTGACAAAGAGCTTTACCTCTGCCTCAGGTGCGATGACCGTCCCGATGTCTCGTCCATCTAGCACAGCACCGCCAGCACGACGCGCAAACGCGCGCTGGAAGTCCAGCAAGGCTGCCCGAACTTCACCAATTGCGGCCACGCGTGAGGCTGCCTTGGCAATCTCCGACGTCCGCAGAGCATTGTCGTCCAGCGCCTCAGTCGATAGATTCCGGGCGCATTCTAAAGGGTCCATGCCCTCTAAAACTGCCTTGCCTACCGCACGATAGAGCAAGCCAGTATCAAGATGAGCAAAACCGAAACGCGCAGCAACTGCGCGGGAAATTGTACCCTTTCCGCTAGCGGCCGGGCCGTCGACAGCAACGATAAACCCCATCTCAAGTCACCATCGTCGTGTATGCCCGGTCTTGCCCTTCGGTCTGTGGCAGATCGGGATCGAGCGTGTAGTAGTCGCCTTTGTCCTTGACGAAGATGTGGGCGCTCAACTGAAGACCGGTCAACCCATCAAGTGTGCCTGCATGGATTGAAAGGTTTTCGCCAGGTCCATCCCAGAACAGGCTCGAGCCACAGGTCGCACAAAACCCGCGGCGCGCATCCTCGCTGGATTGATACCATGTCACATCGCCCTCGATGGCAATGTCATCACGATGCGCCGAGGTCGCGGCCACGTAGTGTCCCGAAGTTTTGCGGCACTGCGCGCAATGACAGCCAATCACGGGGCGCAATTCGCCCGAGACCTCAAAACGAACCGCTCCGCACAGGCAAGACCCTTTCAAGCAGCCCGCTCCAGCTTGGCCCCAAGCGATGTCATGAGGTCTTCGAAAATCGGGAAGGATGTCGCAATCGGGCCGGCATCATCGATATGCACCGGGTTCTGAGCGCTCATGCCCAGACAAGCGAATGACATCGCAATGCGGTGGTCAAGCCGCGCTTCGACGCGACCACCACCCTTAACGGACCCCGGACCGTTCCCGGTCACGGTCATGCTGTCCTGCGTCTCGCGGACGTTGATCCCATTGGCTTCAAGGCCACGCGCCATGGCGTCGATCCGGTCGCTTTCCTTCACGCGCAATTCGTGAATCCCGGTCATGCGCGTCACCCCCGTCGCATGGGCGGCCACCACCGAAAGAACCGGGTATTCGTCGATCATCGAGGCCGCACGTTCGGGCGGCACATCGATGCCCAACATGCTGGGGGAATAGCGTGCGCGCAGGTCAGCCACCGGTTCGCCGCCCTCTTCGCGCTCGTTTTCTAGCGTCAGATCGGCGCCCATGTCGATCAACGTCTGGTATAGACCGGCCCGCGTCGGGTTCAGCCCGATGTTGGGCACCAACACGTCCGACCCTTCGGTGATCAGGGCCGCACAAACAGGGAAAGCCGCCGAGGATGGATCGCGCGGCACGACGATCGACTGCGGCTTGAGTTCAGGCTGCCCGGTGAGCGTGATCACATGGCCTTCAGGTGTCACCTCGGTGACGACTTCTGCTCCAAACCCGCGCAGCATGCGTTCTGTATGGTCGCGCGTGGCCGTTGCCTCGGTCACGATGGTTTGGCCCGGGGCGTTGAGCCCGGCAAGAAGAACGGCCGACTTTACCTGCGCCGACGCCATTGGGGTCGTGTAGTGCACGGGCACCGGGTTGGCGGCGCCAACGATCGTCATCGGCAGGCGCCCGCCAGCGCGGCCATAGGATGCCGTACCGAAAAGCGTCAGGGGATCCGTGATCCGGCCCATAGGGCGCGATCGCAGTGATGCGTCGCCTGTAAATGTCGTCGTGATGGCCGTTGTCGCCATGGCCCCCATGATAAGACGCACGCCGGTGCCTGCGTTTCCGCAGTCGATGACGGCCTCGGGCTCCGAAAATCCGCCAGTGCCAACGCCCCAGACATGCCAGACCCCGGCATGGTCTTTGGTGACCTCAGCCCCAAAGGCCTGCATCGCCCGTCCGGTGTCGAGCACATCCTGCCCTTCGAGCAGGCCCTCGATCTTCGTCTCACCCACCGAAAGCGCCCCAAGGATCAAGGAACGGTGACTGATCGACTTGTCGCCGGGAATGGTCGCCGTACCGCGCAGGGGCCCGGACGGGTGCACCGTCATTGGTATCGGATCGCCGTGGCCGGACATGGTGTCTCCCTCAATCACATCACGCGCGCTGATAGCGCAAGCACCGCGGATCGTCCATGCGTCCGCTCCCTCCAAAGGTCCAAAAATATCCTCGCCGAAGGCAAGAAATGTCAGATGCGCCGGAAGGTCAGATAGATCGGCGTGCGCCCTTCGCGCAGCGCTTTTTGCTCATAGCGCGTCGAAAGCCAATCGTCCCAAGGGTCTTGCCAGTCGCTCGGCCCCTCCGCCAACCAGTCAAAGCCTGCTTTGGGGATTTCTTCCAAGGCCTGGCGGGCATAATCACCGATATCGGTGGCAACTCGGAACAGGGCGCCCGGCTTAAGGACGCGATGCAGCGGGTCCAAATGCTCAGGCGTCACAAATCGACGCCGGTGATGCCGCTTCTTTGGCCACGGATCAGGATAAAGCAGGAACGCCTTTTCAATTGAGCCATCGGGAAGCACATCCATAAGGTCGCGCGCGTCGCCGGGGTGCAGCGCAATATTGGTGGCCTCAGCGCGACGGATCTTGCCCAACAGCATGGCGACGCCGTTGATATAGGGCTCCGCACCGATAATCGCCGTTTCCGGGTTCGAGACGGCTTGGTGAACCAGGTGCTCACCTCCGCCGAAACCGACTTCGAGCCAAACCGGTCGATCGCCAAAACGCGCCTTCAGGTCCAGCGGCGTCCGATCTGGGTTGGCGTCAAACGTCACAGGGCCCGGCGACAGCTTTGCCAGATCTTCGTCGAGATAGCGCTTCTGCGACGGCTTGAGCGACTTGCCCTTGAGCCGACCATAGAAGTTGCGCTGGTGTTGAGCGTCCGTTTTTGACATCGGCGCCTTCTGGCCAGAGCACAGCGCAGGGTCAAGGGCGGCTA
Organism: uncultured Rhodobacterales bacterium; assembly: GCA_964638245.1. GTDB lineage: Bacteria > Pseudomonadota > Alphaproteobacteria > Rhodobacterales > Rhodobacteraceae > CAZWZG01. Next base: position 7,269 of record CAZWZG010000087.1, on the reverse strand, counting down.
GTCAAATTCGGCGTCATCGGTCAGGCACGTGACAGTGCCATCCTGATTGACGTTGACCTGTGGCGGATACCAAATCGTGGGCAGAGAACCGCTATCCCCGTCCCCCACCAGCACGCTATCAGCGGGCACGCCCGCACAAGCCTCGATCTGTTGTTTGACCATCATCGGTGCCTCGACCACGGTTGTGGCAAAGCCGGTCCGTGCGGCCCAGCGCCGAATTTCGGCGTTCGAGATACAGCCCGGCGTTCGCGCACCATAGATGCAGCGGCCCTGACTGGGTTCACGCAACTGGATGACCAGATGGTCGTCCGCAGAGATCGCCGCGATGTTTGGTACGCGAGCATCCGAGTCGTCTTCAGCGGCAGATTTTACTGCCGTCCAAGCGCTTGAAACCGCCGAAACCTGTTTTGGTCCTGCTACCTGGATGGGGCTTTTCTGTGGCCATGGGTGCGGCAACACGTAGCCGTTCGCCAAGGCCTGAACCGCTTTGTCCATCGCGGCCTCGACGGCTATTGGCGCCTTGTTGTCGACCTCGGGGATCGGCACCGGCATCCCGGCCCGGATCGAATAGGGCGAGCGCAAGGTGGTCACATCAAATGTGCAGTACTCCTCCATATCGATACACCGCTCGGCGGCGTCCTCGATCCGGTCCCGCGCGATCAGTGCCATATCCTGCATGTGTTCGACCATCGCCACCGCGGTGGCGTTGGCAGCCAGCGGTTCGAAATCGAGGCGGCAGGTTTCGACACTGATAGTTTTGGTCGCGTCTTTGGGATCAGGCTGCCCAACCGCAGAGCAAACCTGAATGGGCACCGCGTAGCCGTCGGGATCTTCGAGCATCATCTTCAGGTCCGCATAAAGCGTCGCGTACGCGCCCCAGAGGGCGACAATTTCATCCTGCTCGGCCTCCTCAGCCAGAATGTCGTAGTTGCGCGGGAAGTTTTCGAGCACCTGATACGGCACAACGCGCACTTCGAACGTCTTGCCGGCAAGGGCTGCGGCTTGGGCCAGTTTTTTGATCCGGGCGATGGCTTCGGATGCGTTTTCGGGCAGGTCGGCGACGTTCAGCGTCACCGACGTAGGCTTGTCATCACCTTCCGAGTTGCCGGCGGAGGGTATCGTCGTAGTGATATCACCAGCGCCGTCGATCAGAGCGTTACCGCCCTGTTGATAGAAGGTCATCTGACGTTCAAAATTCTCGGTACCTGATGTAGACGAACCGCTGGCTGCTGCGGCGACCTTCACGCCCCAGCCGCTACCCTGCACCGACGTCCGAACACTTTCACGGTCCGTGCGCGAGGTGGTCTTGGTGGACGCCAACATATACGCCCGCGCACCTGTCATACGCGCCGCCACATAACCTTCACCGCAGATATCCTGAAAGGCCTCAAGATTGGTGCGCGCCAGTTCGGCGGCTTCTGGGGTAAGCCGGACTGCTGTATCCCCCGAGCGTGGCCCAGCGAAGTTCGCTGCGTTCAAGACTTCGGCGCTGACCAGATATGTCACGGCGGTAGACGAGACGTTCGATGATTTCGCGAACGACGCTTTACCAGAGCCTTGATACGCAACCGTTTTGACCGAGACCGAAGCCGAGACGTTCATCTCACGCGCCAGCGAATAGCTGTCGCGCACCTCGGAAATCTTGATCGTCGACTCCTGCGCGTTGTCGGCTTGGGTTTCATCGAACTCGACGCAGACCGTTGGGATCGCTTCGGCGCGCGCCTGACTCCATCCCCAGCCGAGCTTAACGACATCGGGCGCTTCGACAACGAAACTGCGGGCGTCGGCTTCATCATCGCTATTGGGGCGGGGCAAACGCGGCTGGCGTGCAGCCCATGCTTCAGCGCGATCTACGGTTTCTTCCAGCACTTCCGGGGGCGGTGGATCGCCTTGCACGATGTCCGGCGCCTGCTCAGGAACATTGAAGTAGACGAAAAAGCCGGCAAAGGACGCCACGATGACGCCCCAGGCAATATGAGTGGTCGTCGGGACAAAGCCCTGTTCCGAAGAAGAATTTGCCATGGAATGCTCGCGCTAAAATTGAAATATGCGCTCACGTGACTTTAGGAAAGGCTGCGCTGGCAAGCCATTTCTTGACGCAAGGGCCGTTTAGCGACCCTTGCCTTCTTCATTTTGGTGGTGTGTTGCGATCAAAGCGCGGCTTTGAGCGCCTCGGCAACGTCGGTCTTTTCCCAGCTGAAGCCACCATCGGCCTCGGGCGCGCGGCCAAAGTGGCCGTATGCTGCGGTGCGTGCATAGATCGGACGGTTCAGACCTAGGTGCTCGCGGATACCGCGCGGCGTCAGATCCATGATCTTTGGGATCGCTGCTTCAATTGCTGCTGGCTCGACTTCTCCGGTGCCAAAGGTGTCGCAGTAGATCGATAGCGGTTGGGAGACGCCAATGGCGTAGGATAGCTGGATCGTACAGCGGTCGGCGAGTCCAGCCGCAACGACGTTTTTGGCCAGATAGCGCGAAGCGTAAGCAGCCGAACGGTCGACCTTGGTTGGGTCCTTGCCGGAGAAAGCGCCGCCACCGTGCGGGGCCGCACCGCCATAGGTGTCCACAATGATCTTGCGGCCCGTCAGGCCAGCATCGCCATCTGGGCCGCCGATGACAAAGGTACCCGTCGGGTTGACCCACCATTTCGTCGCGTCCGTGATCCAACCGTCAGGCAACTCGTCGCGGATGTAGGGCTCGACGATCGCGCGGATATCCTCGGATGTCTGGGATTCATGCGCATGCTGGGTCGACAGAACGATTTGCGTCACTTCAACAGGTTTGCCGTCTTCATACCGCAGCGAAATCTGACTTTTTGCATCCGGTCCCAGCGTCGGCTCGGCCCCGGATTTGCGTGCCTCGGCCAAGCGGCGCAGTACAGCGTGGGCATAGTGGATCGGGGCGGGCATGAGTTCAGGTGTTTCGCGCACGGCATAGCCGAACATTATCCCCTGATCACCAGCGCCCTCATCCTTGTTGTCCTTGGCATCAACGCCCTGCGCGATGTGGGCCGATTGCTCGTGCAACAGGTTCAGGACGTTGCAGGTCCGCCAGTGGAACTTGTCCTGTTCGTATCCGATGTCTTTGATACAGGCGCGCGCAATGCCGTCCACCTTACCCATGAACTCGGTCAATCGGTCCGGGTCGGACAGCCCGATTTCGCCTCCGATGACGACCTGGTTCGTTGTGGCAAAAGTTTCGCAGGCGACGCGGGCCTGGGATTCCTCGGTCAACATTGCATCAAGGACAGCGTCCGAAATCCGGTCGCAGACCTTGTCGGGGTGGCCCTCGCTCACGCTCTCGGAGGTGAACACATAGTTCTGGCGGCTCATGGGAAGTGCTCCATTAAAATGACCCCGCCACGTCAGGAAGCCGTTGTGACGGTGGACCGGGTCTAGTGGACCCTTATGAGCGGTTCAATCGGTTTTTTGTTTGCGTTTGAGGAAGGCGAACGCAAGAACGGCCAATAACGCAACACCTACAGGCCAGTCACCCATCTTGGAGTACCATGTTGGACCCATCGCTGCCGGGACCGAATGGTCAAGAAACCCTGCCTCGTTCAATGGGAGGGACGCGACCACCCGTCCTGCTGGATCGATCACCGCAGACACCCCGGTATTGGCCGCCCTCAACAGCGGCACCCCTTGCTCGATCGCGCGAAAGCGCGCCTGGTCAAGGTGCTGATATGGCCCCGAGAACGAGCCAAACCACGCGTCATTGGTGATTTGGATAAGCACGTCGGGTCGGCCCGCGCGCGCGCCATGCCGCGGAAAGATCCCTTCGTAGCAAATCAGGGGTAATGCGCGTCCCAGTGGTGTGTCGATCAGGCGAACATTTTCACCGGGCGACGTTCCAAAGCCAGAGGTCGCCGCCACGGCCCGGATCAGATTGCTCCGGAACGGGATGTACTCGCCAAAGGGGACCAAGCGAACCTTGTCATAGGTCTCGGTCACCGCTCCGCCCATCTCGATCATGATCGCCGAATTGTAGCGATGCTCTTCTGCCCTGCGCATGATGCCTGCAAGGACCGGCGTCCCTCCTGACCGCGCCGCCGCAGCCTCAAGGATGGAACCAGCGGCATCCAGTGGCCATGTGATCGTCGTCTCCGGCCAGATCACGAGATCAACATCGCCCGGCTCTCCCGTGAAATCCAATGCCCTGCGCACAAAGCCCGTTGCAAACTCAGGGTCCCATTTCTGATGCTGGGGTGCGTTGGGTTGAACAAGGCGCACGATCTTGTCGCCCTCGGACACATCTGGCGTCAGGGCCCATCCCAAGACGGCGGCGCACCCCGCGAGCACGACTGCCGCTACGGGACCGCGAAGCCTCGGTAAGCCTATGGTCACCAGTGCAGCAACAACCAGCGTGAGTGCACTTAGACCATACGGACCGATAATGCTTGCAAGCTGCGCCAACGGCGTTTCGATCCAGATGTAAGCGGGCAGCGCCCATGGGAAGCCGGTGAAGACATAGCCGCGCAGCATCTCGGCCCCGGACAAAGCGATTGCGAAAACTAGCGCAGGTTGCCCCCTGCCCAACCGAAGGAGCCATCCGGCCGCCATCCAGAACAGCGCGAGCCCACCCGCCATACCGATAAGAGCAAACGGCGCAAGCCATCCATGGACAGATGCATCGACCTGAAACGGTTCGACGATCCAATGAAGCGCAACAGCGAAATAAGCGGCACCGCCCGCCCAGGCGATCCGTCCCGGTCGCGTTGCCCCGCCTACGCACCAAATGAGGGTGACAAACCCGAGGACCCCAATCCCCCAAAACCCAAACGGCGCATGCCCAAGCGCCGCAGCCGCACCGGCAACAAGACTCAGCACAAGTCGCCAAGGCCCCGAGAGACGACGCACCTGCGTCGCGACCGCCTCACTCACTCCGCGGCCTCGCTCCATTTCAAACGGACGCGCAGACGCTTGATCCGGCGGGGATCGGCGTCAACGACTTCAAAATCCGGGCCGTCGGGGTGATGGATCACTTCTCCACGTGCAGGCACGCGGCCTGCAAGCATGAAGACCAGTCCGCCCAGCGTGCCGATTTCTTCGTCTTCCTCGGCGTCCACCAGCTTGCGCCCGATCTCGGCCTCGAACGCATTCAGGGGCACCCGCGCCTGAGCCAGATAGCAGTTTGGCGCCTCAAGCGTCCAAAGCTTGTCTTCCTCGGTATCGTGCTCATCCTCGATCTCGCCAAGGACCTGTTCGATCAGGTCCTCAATCGTGACCAGACCATCGACGCCGCCATATTCATCGATCACCAGCGCCATATGGCGCCGCTCGGACTGCATCTTCTGCAAAAGAACGCCAATGGGCATCGACGGGGGTGCAAATAAAAGCGGGCGCAGCATTTTGCGCAGCGCGAAACGCGCTGAGTTCCCGTTGAACCCGTGCTCCAGAGCAAAGTCCTTGAGGTGCACCATGCCGATAGGCGTGTCCAAGGTGCCTTTGTACACCGGCAGGCGTGTCAGTCCGCTTTCACGGAACACCTCAACAAGAGCTGCTTTGGTGATGTTGGCCGGGACGGCGGTGATTTCGACCTTGGGCAACATGACATCCTCTACGCGCTTAGAGCGCAAGTTCATCATGCCTGTGCGCGCCTCGGTCACGACCGGGTGCAAAACAATGTTGGAATTTGCCGGAGCGCCACGAAACGCTGTGCGAAGCCGCGTCAGCAGCCCCGTACTGGGAGGTTCTTTTTTCTCTTCCGATTGCGCGCCATGCGCCGCGTTAGAAGACCCGTCCTGGGGTTCGTCCATCCGACCTTTCCGTTTGCTCGGGCACCAAGGCCCGTTCCTTTAGATCACTTAATATGGGTCCGCGACCCCCAATCTGGCAAGGACCTCGACCTCTGTTGCCTCCATTATGGCGGCATCTTTGTCATCAATATGGTCGTAACCAAGGCAATGCAGCAGCGCATGGACGATCAAATGCAGGCTGTGATCGCGCAAAGAAATCCCTGACGCCTCTGATTCGCGCAGCATCGTGTCATAAGAAATCGCGATATCGCCAAGCTCGGGATCCGAAGGATCCGGCGGCTCCGGACGAGTGCCAGGGACCGTAGGCGCACGCTCGTCGGACGGCCAAGCGAGTACGTTGGTCGCCTTGTCCTTATCCCGGAAAGAGGCGTTCAGCGCTGCGATCCGGGCGTCATCACAGGCGAGGATACTGATCACCCAATCATCCCCAAGCTCAAGATGCGCCAATGTCGCCCCGCAAGCGGTCTCTGCCAATGCCGCAATCCCGGCGCCGGCCCAGCGCGCATCCTCGATATTGATCTCGATTTCCATATTGCGTCACATCTGCGGGATTTTCTCGCCCCGAACCGTCGTTCGCACGATGGTATCAAGGCGCTTTGCACGCGTCTCTGGCTTTTTGGCAGACGCAAGCCAGCGCAGAACGTTGCGCCGATAGGACGGCGCCATCGCTTCGAAACGCTCGTTGACTCCGCTTTCGCTCAAGGCTGCAGCCAGGTCTTCGGGAACAATCAACGCATCCACTGCGGCTTGCGCATTCCATAAGCCAGACGCCTTTGCGGCTTTGATGGCGGCCAGCCCGGGCTCGGCCATGCGGCCCTCTTCGATCAGTCGCGCAGCGCGTTCCTTGTAGCTTGCGGCCCATGCCTGCTGCCGCCTGCGCGATATCAATTGCATGGTCTTGTCGTCATCCCGCTTGCGCCTGATCCCATCGATCCAGCCAAAGGCGATCAACTCGTCCAGAACGTCCAGCCGCGAAAGATACTTTGCACCCGCCTCTTTCTTGAAGGTCACGAGCCAGACGCTTTCGTCTTGCGCATGGTGGGCGTCCAGCCAATCGCGCAGCATGTCTGCATTTTCGACCAGCACCTGCTCATATCTGTCGTCTGCAATCATCGACCGGATGTAATCCGCGCCCGCAAGAAGTCCCGGTCCGAAAATTGGCGCGCTCTGCCCGAAACCAGATCGTCATTTCTCAGCAAAGCCAAAGAGCAAAACCGGCACGCTCGGATCATGCAGCGGCCACATTCAGCGCCGGAGGCGCACCCGCCCCGCTCTGCCTTAGCGCGGGTCGTCCTTGTCATAGGCTTCGATAATCTTGGCGACCAATGGGTGCCGCACGACGTCCTTTGCCGTGAAGTAATTGAACGAGATATCGTTGACCCCGCTCAACAGCCGCTCTGCATCGCGCAGCCCGCTTTGCACGCCACGGGGCAAGTCGACCTGGCTTCGGTCACCTGTAATGACCATGCGGCTGCCTTCGCCGAGGCGTGTCAGGAACATCTTCATCTGCA
>CAZWZG010000086.1:0-12861 GCA_964638245.1 uncultured Rhodobacterales bacterium | reverse complement strand
ACAAACCAGACATCCGCTGGGTCGCCCATTCCGACCTGCCAAAGTCCATCGAGGCTTATTATCAGGAAATCGGGCGTGCGGGGCGCGACGGTGCCCCCGCCGAAACGCTCACGCTTTATGGTCCCGATGATATCCGCCTGCGGCGCGCACAAATCGACGAGGGCCTTGCCGACCATGATCGAAAGTCCGCCGATCATGCGCGCTTGAACGCTCTCCTAGGCCTCGCCGACGCGATTGAGTGCCGCCGACGCGTGCTCTTGGGCTATTTCGGTGAGACCTTGGCCGAACCCTGCGGCCATTGCGATCACTGCGAACGTCCCCCGGACAGCTTTGACGCCACCCAGTCGGTCCGCATGGCCCTATCCGCCGTCCTGCGCACCGAAGAATGGTTCGGTGCCGGGCACCTGATCGACATTCTGACGGGCAACGTCACCGACAAGGTCAAGGCACGACGCCATGATCAGATCCCCACATTCGGGGTCGGCCGCGACACGAGCCGCCGCGACTGGCAGGGCATTTTTCGTCAGATGATGGCCCATGACCTTATCCGCCCGGACCCGTCCCGACACGGCGCGCTGCGCATGACACATGCAGCCCGCCCGATCCTGAAAGACGAAGCGACGATCCGTTTTCGACGCGATCTGGCACCGGCCCGAGCGCCAGCACGCACCATGGTCAACGAAGAAGATGCCCCGCTGCTGGCGGCGCTGAAGGCCAAACGCCGAGCGCTGGCGGAATCCGCGCGCGTCCCGGCCTATGTGATCTTCCCGGACCGCACGCTTCTGGAAATGGCTGAAAAGCGCCCCGACGCTTTGGATGCAATGGCCCGCATCAACGGGATCGGCCAGAAAAAGCTTGATCGCTTCGGCGCGGCCTTCCTTGAGATCATCATTGGCGAAGCACCTGCCCCGCTCCACCCACACCGTCAAAGTCTGGCCGGGCGCGAAGGCGGTGAGATCTTTGACCGCCTGCACGCGGCCCAAACCGATCTGGCGCACGGTTCGGACGGGACAGGCAAATACCTCAACTGCACCGCATCCACATTGCGCAAGATCGCTGAACGCCGCCCCGACAGTATTGATGCGCTCACCCGGATCACCGGTGTCGGAGAACAAAAGGCCGAGCGTTTCGGCCCGGCCTTCCTTGAAATCCTGCGTGACGCAGCCGCCTAGCGGAAACTGAACGTCTTCCGCGCACCTACGAAAATCGAGTTCGACGTCCGCGACGCCGCCCCTTCTTCGTCCGCACGCTGCAACGAGTAGCCCGTCTGAAGAGCCCAGTCCTCTGCCAGCTGCCGGTTATAAGTAAGGCTCAAACTCGTTCGCGTAGAATCCGCACCCGCGCCCAAAACGTCGGAATTGGCGATCGAGAGCCCCGCGCCGAATGAAGATACCGCATTGATGTCTTGGCTATAGTTCACCGCAACGCGTGTTCTCAGGACATCCTCATCGTCATCTGTCGACAGGTTCTGGCGAAACGACGCAGAGATTGACCCCGTCGGCAAGGCACGTCTGTAAGAGACATTGGCCGTCGTGGACGTCGTAGAGGCAGCGCCGTCAACCAGTCCCAAGCTTACGTTGAACGATCCGTCACGAAGCGCGAAGCTACGCGACAGGTTAACGCTGTCATTTGCACCATTGGCGCTGATCGACCGGTTGAAACTCAGCCCAATCGAGCCGTTTGGCCTCTCATTGGTGACCGAAAACCCGAAACCTGCGCCTTCCGAGGTCGATGTTACAGCCATTTCCGTTGTTTCAACCCGGTTTGCGCTTACGTTCGCGCTGACACTTGTGGTCTCCGAAAGCGTGTATTGTAACCCTACGCCGACATTCAGCCTATCAACTTCACGATTAGCCAGATTGTCTTCTTCGAATTGCCGAACGTTTACAAAGGTCGAGGCTTCGATCGTTGGGTTGATCGTGAAACTTGCCCGTGCACCGAGCCTCACTGATCTGTTGTTCACCAGTTCCGGGTCAGTGGTATCCGTGTAGCCGACGTCTGTGAGACCGGCAGAGAACGAAAGTCGTATTGGCGCACCAATACCTGTCGTCAACCGCGTCGAAAGCGATGTGACTTGCCGCGTCCCTTCGTCAAGGATCAAGTCATCCGGATCAAAGGTCGCGTCCGGATCGGCGTCTGGGTCTGCGTCCGGATCGACAAGATCCGGATCCAGCACAAGCGTTGACACATCGTTCCTGCGAACAGCGGCACCGAAATTAAAAGAAGACCGCGCCGCCGTGCGAGAGTATTGTAGTCTTGCGTTGGGAGCAGTCAGCTCCAGACTGGAGCTATCATCAGAAGCGAAATATCCGCCTTCCAACGTTGCACCAAGATTAAAGTTCAGCCTCTGCGTTCTGGTTTCGGACCGTAAGGCAAACCCTAACCCAGTTGTACTGGTGACCGTCGTGCCTGCCGAAACGACGTCAAAACTTCTGTTGTCATTCGCATTCAGTCGTTGATCAACTGAAAACGAATAGGAAAGACCATCGCCTTCTTGTGCATGCGCAATGGGACTCGGTATCGAGCCCCATGCAATGATTCCTACGGCGGCAATCCACCCAGCCTGTTTTTTCATTCACCTACTCGAAGAGTCTGCGTTCGGGCACCAGGATAACATCGTCGTCCGCAAGCACCACATCCTTCTGAAGCGCGGCTCCGTTTAGGAGCGCACGATAGTTATAGGTCACCAACTGCTCGGTGCCGTCTGCTGCACGCCGGCGCAACTGAATGCGCTTGGTCGCCGCAAAGCGTGTGAAGCCTCCGCTTTGGGCAAGAAACTGTAGCATCGTCGTGCCTGGCTCGATTGATTTGGCTCCAGGGTTGTTTACTTCACCCAGCAAGAAGACCTGCACGGGTTGAACCCCTGCCACCCCGCTGGCGCGAGGTCGCGTTTCAACCGCGCCAACAAAGACGTTTGGAGGTGCGGCGAAATTTGCGCCCAACTGTGCGCGCAAGGCTGCTTCAATGTCAGGCAGCGTCCGACCGGACGCAACGACCGGTCCTGCCAGTGGGAAGTTGAACGTCCCGCCCGGCAGGACAGTGACAGTTCTGTTGAGGCTCGGATCTTCCAAGACCTCAATCTGCAACCGATCGCCATCGCTGACGACATAGTTTGTTTGCGCAGACACCATTGAGGCTGCGAAGAGCGACAGCAATACGACAAAGAAACGCTTCATAACACCAAGTTCCATGATCGAGGCCCCCACCCCTGACATTTGTCTCTCTATGACGGTCTCTTAACCGTAAGGGAAGCAGTGGATTTAGATTCGATCACATTTTTGCCGCAATCCGGCGCATGAGTCACAGCGTCGCAACACAATCAATGGCTTGACCGTTGCGCTAATGGAACAATCCTAGAGTTTTTCTCTGACTGTTTCGAGATGTCCGGCCTAGTAGCCAGTCCCTCGAAGCACCACGACAACCGTCCTCAGAATAACAATCATGTCTACGAGAAGGGATCGTTCCGAGTAGTAACGCGTGTCGTAGTGCGCGCGACGGACGAACTCGCCGTCATTGCGATCAGAAATCTGCCAGTACCCTGTAAGACCCGGACGCATCCGAAAGTAAGCCGTGCCGGGATACATGCGCCGCTGGCATTCCAGCATTGGCCGTGGTCCGACGATTGACATTTCCCCCTTCAGCACGTTCCAGAGTTGCGGCAACTCGTCCAGCGACGTCTTCCGGAGGATAGATCCGATGCGGGTGATACGTGGGTCGTGCTTAAGCTTCTGGGTCGCGTCCCATTCGGCCCTCGCCTGAGCATTCGACGCAAGATGGGTTTCAAGATGGTCTTCCGCGTTCGGCACCATCGTTCTCAACTTGAAGATGTGAAAAGCTTTGCCGCCTCGCCCGACCCTCCGCTGCTTATAAAACGGCTTTCCACCATCCATGGCCACCGCGATCGCCAGAACTGCCACCAAAGGCAGGATGATAGGCACAGCCAAGATGATCAAAGCGATGTCCAGCAAGCGCTTTGCATGTGCAGCATAAAAGGATTCTTTTGTAGCAGCTTCCTGGGCGACAAGCGGCGTCGCGCCAAGCTTCTTCTCGTCAAAATGAACAGTCATATACCATCACCGGCTGCCGCCGATTCCCCACCGTGAACATCTAATGGAGCCCCCAGGCATTCACCTAACCGCCATCACGCGCGGCGCTCTCCACTAGTCTTGGCTATCATCTTACTGCATTTGACGCAATTTTTATGACAAGTCTGCTGAATGAAGGCCGGAATTCCATACCGAACGTGCTCTCATTACTCACATATTGCTCGATTTGGAGATCACTCGCGCCTCTGCGATCACAGATGAACCGAAAGATTGGATACGATTGCTGAACAAAGCGAAGATGCAGCAGTGCTTTGTCCCGCGTTTTCGAACAATTTCGCGAATCGGATGCTGCAGGTGCTAAATGATGTTCGCCGAGACCGAGATTTCTTTCGAACGCGCCCTACCTAGGCCATCATTGATCTATAAGAAGAAACGATGCGTATCCCAAATACACTTTTGTGCCAATTGCATGGTAATTTTTCAAAACTTAGATGCAATCCCTTAGCAAAATGCCTAGGTCGAGAGGCGACGGGGGAGTGTTTTTGTGTTCGGCACCTGGCAACAGGTGTCATGTTTTTGAGCGAGGCGGAGCCGCCGTGTCATTAGAAGGCTTATACGCGGAAGTCTTTGGCCTGCAGGAGCGCCCCTTTACGCTCTTGCCGGATCCCGACTTCATTTTCTGGTCGAACGCACATCGGTCAGCCTACACAGTGCTTGAATACGGGATCGTGAGCCGGGCTCCGATCACGGTCGTGACCGGCGAAGTCGGAGCCGGCAAGACCACCCTGATTCATGCTCTCATTCAGTCGATGGAAGACGACACAACGATTGGACTCATTTCCAACGCTCAGGGCGGACGCGGCGATCTCTTGCGCTGGGCATTGAATGCACTCGCCATCAACGTCAATGAAGCGCTGGACTATGTCGCGCTATTTCAGGTCTTGCAGGACTTTCTGCTTGAGGAATACGCTGCTGGGAGGCGCGTTGTCCTTATCATAGACGAAGCCCAGAACCTTAGTTTCGAAGCCCTTGAGGAGCTTCGAATGATGACCAACATCAACTCCAACAAGGACGAGTTGCTGCAGCTCGTACTCGTCGGACAGCCCGAATTACGCGACCTGATCCGCCAGCCGGAGCTTCGCCAGTTCGCACAGCGCGTAGTAGCAAGCTATCATATTCCAAAGATGGACCGCGATACGGTGCAAATGTATGTCGAGCATCGCTTACGGCATGCTGGCGGAACCGGGGAAGAATTTGACAGTGGCGCTTTTGACCAGATCCACGAGGCCAGTCAGGGCATTCCACGACTTGTCAATCGCCTGTGCGATTTCTCGATGGTCTATGCGGCCTCGAGCGGGGAAACCGTCGTGACGCGTGACACCATCAAAAATGTACTGAGTGAAGGCATCTTCATCGCCACGAAGGAAGACGAGGGTATATCGTGAAACAGGAAATCTTCTTCTACTTGAGGCTTTTTCTAAGGCGCCTGCCGTTGTTCGTGATCGTTTCGGCGACGATTGCAGCAGGAGGGATTGCCGTGGCCGTTGCCCTGCCTACACAGTATCGCACAAGCGCGGAACTCCTTGTTGAGCGCCAGCAGTTGACGCTCGTTGAGTCGACGGTCTCAAACAATGCCGCCCAGAATATCGAATTGATCCGAAGGAACATGTTGACCCGTGCGAACCTTCTCGAAATCGCGCGCGAGCATGATGTGTTTGAAGACCTACGGACATCGCCCGACGAAATTGTCCAAAAGATGCGCGAGAATATCCGTATCTCAAACCCACGTGGTCAGGCCCAAGTTGTTACAGTTTCGTTCACTGGGCGGTCTCCGGGCGTGGTGACTGATGTCGTGAATGAACTCGTGACTCGACTTCTGGCGGAAAACGCAGAGACGCGGACGGGCCTTGCTGAAGTAAACACAGAATTCTTTGAGTCAGAAGTCCAGAGACTTTCGGAAGAACTCGACCTTCAAAGCGGTCGCATTATGGAATTCCAAAGCGAGAATGCCGACGCCATGCCAAGCAGCCTTGGGTTCCGGCTTAATCAACAGTCACAGCTGCAGGACCGTGTTGCATCAGCTGAACGCCGAATCTCGGCCCTTGAGGAGCGTCGCGAAGCATTGGTGGTGCTTTTCGAGACGACAGGCAGCATCGTTGACCCCAACGAAAGGCCCAGTACGGAAGCCGAACGCCAGCTCGCGCGGCTTCAAGCCGAGTACGAGCGTGCAAGACTGACATTTTCAGCATCGAACCCACGGCTTAGCGTCCTTCGGGCGCGGGTGGAACAGGCTGAAGAGGCTGTCGCAGCCGAGCGTGGTGCGGTCGGCGCCGACAGCGCCCAACAACTCTTTGAGCTTCGCCTCTCGGAGATCGACTCCGAGTTAAACAACCTTAAGGATGGGATTGCACTCAACGAAGCCCGGCTCGAAACCCTCGAGGCTTCAATTGAGGCAACGCCCAACAACGAAATTCAGTTGCAGGCTTTGCGACGAGACTATTCCAACATTCAGTCGCAGTATAACTCTGCTGTGTCGCGCCTTGCTCAGGCACAGACGGGCGAGCGGGTAGAGCTGAATGCGCGCGGCCAAAGGATCACTGTTCTTGAAAGCGCCCGCAGACCAGGCTCACCTTTTTCGCCTAACCGACCGATGATCGCTGCAACTGGCGTTGCGGCCGGTCTAGGAGTTGCTTTCGTCCTGGTTGCTGCTTTGGAGCTTCTGAACGGGTCTGTTCGGCGACCAGTCGAGTTGTCCCGAAGCCTTGGGATCACTCCCCTTGCGACGCTGCCCTACATCAACACTGCGCGTGAGAGAAGAGCGAAGCTGTTCCGTGTCTTGGCATGGCTTTTGCTGTTCTTTGTACTCGTTCCGGCGGGCGCATTTTTTGTACATACAAGTGTCATTCCACTCGATGATGCGGCACGCCAGATTGCCGATCGCATCCTGGGCTAAGCGCGAAAGTTAGGAAAACAGAATGGAACGTTTGCAAGCAGCCCTCGAAAAAGCCCGCGCGACGCGAAAAAACGTCGGCGGGGTGCCCGCGCCCGGATCGCGCAAGACTGCCGGTCGCCTCGACAATCAGGCCGCCGAACAGATGTTCGCGGAGATCCCGATGATGGAGGTCAAGGCGCGCGACATGAAGCGCAATCGCATCATCGCCACCGACCAGGGGCCAGCCGCCGCACCCCATGACGTGTTGCGCACCAAAGTGCTGCAACTGATCGGCGCACAGAACTGGAAACGGGTTGCGATCACCTCGCCCACGCCGGGTTGTGGCAAGTCGACGGTTGCGGCAAACCTTGCCGCCAGCTTCGGACGCCTCAGCGAAACCCGGGTGACGCTTTTTGACTTTGACATGCGCCGCCCGGCCCTGGCCAAGATCCTTGGGCAATCGGGCGAATACAGCGTGCCCGACGTTCTGCGCGGTGACGTTTCCTTGAGTCAGCAGGCCCGCCGTCTGACGCCAAACGTGGCGATTTCGATGAACTATGCGCGCCACGCTGATCCGACCGAAGTGATCCTGCGGCAGCGAACGGTTGAAACGCTCGACGATATCGAGCGCAGCTATCGCCCGAATCTCATGCTGTTTGACATGCCGCCGCTGCTTGGCACGGATGAAACGGCCGCCTTCATGGCACAGGTCGATTGCGCGATCATAGTGGCCGAGGCCGAAGCTTCGACCATGAAGCAGATCGACATCTGTGAAAAGGATCTCGCGCAGGTCACGAACGTGCTGGGCGTTGTGCTGAACAAGTGCCACTTCCCGGATGATCGCTCGGGCGACGGGTATTATTACTACTAACCCGTCTGATCCATCGGGCGCCCGCTCGCGGGATCTTCCAACGCTTCGGGCAGTACCGGCGCATGGGCGGGTCCGGCGACAGACATGATGTGTTCGATCAGAGTTGCCTTTTTCAGGGGCTTGGTCAGATACCCGTCACACCCCGCCGCAAGGATGTCTTCGTCGTCCCCCGCCATCGCGTGCGCGGTGACGGCGATGATGGGAATGCGCGCGCGCCCCGCTTCGGCTTCCAAAGCACGGATTTTGCGCGTCGCCTCTTTGCCGTCCATTTCGGGCATGGAGATGTCCGTGAAAAGGATGTCCGGAACGCGCTCCTGATAGGCCTCGACCGCTTCGCGACCATTGTCCGCAAACCGCAGGTCGATGTCCAAGGCCTTGACCATCTTGGTGAAAACAAACTGGTTGGTCTTGTTGTCTTCCGCGACCAACACGCAAACTTTGTTCTTCCCTGATGGAGCGGCAACTGGAGCCAGAGGCGTTGAATCTGCCGTTTCGACCAATGGCGCAGCCGGGGCCGTTTCCGTGGCTTCTTCCTCTCCAAGCGGCTCTGGGGCCGGCGCGGGCGACGGCAGATCCACCACAGGGACAGCTTCAGGCTCGAGAACCGCTTCGGCGTCTAAGACCGGTTCAGGTGCCGGCGCTCGTTCGACTGACCGCACAAAGGCCGCGCTTTCGACCGGTGCAATGTCATCGGCGGGCATAGGCGGAGGTGTCGCCTCTGCAACGCTATCCGGCGCCTGCTGGGGCGACACCTCTTCCTTTTCCGCACTTACCGGCCGCCGCGTCGAGCGCACGAACGAGGCTGCCTGCACCGGCGCGATATCATCTGGAGAGACCGGTCCGTCGTTTTCGACCAAGGCCTCGGGCGCCTTCGCCACCTCCGGCGCCTCGGGAACCGGCGCTGGTTTCTCGGCCCGGCGTGGCCGCTCTTTCAGATCGCGAAACGCCTGATACAGCGCGCGACGCGGCACCGGGCGCGGCAAGGTCGCGGTCACCTCATCGGCCAACGCATCGGGTGCTGACGGTGCGTTGGACATCTGCAGGATTGCGGCGGGTTGTGCGACGGCCGAAATCCGTTCCACCGCTGTCGCGCCATCAATCTTCTGGGGCTGGTGCGCGACTAGAACCACATCGTTTTCCCCGACCCGATCCTCCAGAACCTGCTCAAGCGAACGATGGCTCACCACGCGCGCCTGCATCACGCGCAATTGCCGCTCCAAGATCGAGCGCGGCATGTCCTCGGCATCCAGCAAAATCACCCGATCGATCCATTTGGGCATCGTCAGGGGCAGCGTGCTGGCATCCTCGCCCACCGGCAGTGTCACTGAAAACCCGAACCCCGACCCGACGCCCATCTCGCTATCGACCCACATCTCGCCGCCCATGATCGTCACAAGGCTTTGGGAAATCGCAAGACCCAGCCCGGTTCCGTCATGCTTGCGATTGCGCTCGTTCTCGACCTGGTTGAACTCGTCGAAAATCGATTTCAGCTTGTCGGGCGGAATGCCGATCCCTGTGTCCTCGACCGTGATATGCATCCGATAGCGATCGTCGCCTTCAGGAAGGCCCACGACCCGCACCACAATATGCCCTTCTTCGGTGAACTTGACGGCATTGCCCACAAGGTTCGTCAGGATCTGCCGCATCCGCCCGGCATCGCCCACGAACCCCGTCGGCAGGAACATGTCATAGTCCACCGCCAGCTCCAGACCCTTGTCCTTCGCCCCGGGCTGCAACAGCATGATGACTTCGTGGATCGACCGCTCCAGATCAAACGGCGCCTCCAGAAGCGTCAGCTTCTCGGCCTCGATCTTGGAATAATCCAGCACGTCATTGATGATCACCAACAACGCCTCGCCCGAATTGCGGATCGTCTCGACATACAACAGCTGCTCTTCGCTCAGCCCGCTGTCCGTCAAAAGGTCGGCCATCCCGATCACACCATTCATCGGCGTGCGGATCTCATGGCTCATGTTGGCCAGAAACGCCGATTTCGCGCGATTGGCCGCCTCCGCCTCGTCGCGCGCCTGCTCCAGCTCGGCCTCGCGCCGGATCGTGTCGGTGATGTTCAGCGCCAGCGTAACCATATCGCCATCCCGCGTGCGCCGGTCCATCAGTTTGACGAAGGCCCCGTTCCAGAACTTGATCGTTTGAGGCGCGATTTCCTCTTCGGCCAGACGCGACCGCATTCCCGCCTGCCAATCGGCGCGTGTCGCGCCTTCGGTGTCGATGATGCCCTCTTCAGCGACCAGCTCGATCAACCCGTCATAAGTCAGGCCGGGTTTCACACAAGGATAGGTCTTGAACGGGGTCAGAAAGGCCTTGTTTGCCGCGATCATGACACCCTCGGGATTGAACACCGCAAACCCGTCGCGAATGGTTTCCAGCGAATCCCAAAGCCGTCGCTCGGCAATCTCGATCGCGCTTTCCGCCTGGACGAGGTTTTCGCGCACGGTGCGCACTTCGCCTTCGAGCGCCTCCGCCTCATGGCGCACGCTTTGCACCTCTTCTCGCTTCTCGACGACCTCGACCGTCAGGTGTTTTGCATGGGCCGCAATACGCTGATTGGCCTCGTGCAATTCTTTCGCCTGCCGCTCGGCCAAGCGCTGCGCAGCCAACCGCGCACGCCGCTCTTCCGCAAGGCGTTCTGCCAAATCCATCTCGCAAGGCTCCCTGACCGTGCCAATCTCCACGTGGGAATCATGGTCAAGAAGCCGTAAAAATCGGCTTAATTTGCGCTAACCTTATTTCAAAGCCCATCGGCGACGCCCAATGTCGGAAAAGATCGGGCATGCTTGCGCGCCATTGGCCAAGCCCTGTGATAAGATCGAACAAAGGGTCTGCGATGTCCGATGATTTCCTGAACCATATCAAAGCCACGCTGGACGACATCCGCGCCGACGGGCTTTGGAAAACCGAGCGTCCGCTGGCCTCGCCCCAAGGCGGGACGATCACCGTGGACGGGCGACAGATGATCAATCTGTGCGCCAACAATTACCTCGGGTTGGCCGACGATCCACGGCTTGCCGCGGCGGCGAAATCGGCCATCGACGGTCACGGCTACGGCATGGCCTCGGTGCGATTCATTTGCGGGACGGCAGAGTTGCATCGAACCTTCGAAACTGCGCTTGCCGAGTTCCTTGGGGCAGATGACACGATCCTGTTCGCGGCCTGTTTTGATGCAAATGGTGGTCTCTTCGAGCCGCTCTTGGGCCCCGAAGACGCGGTGATTTCGGACGCGCTGAACCATGCCTCGATCATCGATGGCATCCGGCTCTGCAAGGCAAAGCGCTACCGCTACGCCAATTCGGATATGGACGACCTTGAAGCGAAACTGAAAGAGGCTCGCGCGACAGGCGCGCGACACATCATGATCGCAACGGACGGCGTGTTTTCGATGGATGGCTATCTTGCCAAGCTTGCCGCCATCCGGGCCCTAGCGGACAGGTATGACGCCTGGCTGATGGTCGATGACTGCCATGCCACCGGCTTCATGGGTCCCAAGGGCGAAGGCACATCTGCCCATTTCGGAATCAAAGCAGACATCATTACAGGTACGCTAGGCAAGGCCATGGGCGGCGCGCTTGGCGGGTTCATCGCAGGCCCCCAAGCCGCCATCGACCTGCTGCGCCAACGCGCCCGGCCCTATCTGTTCTCCAATGCTCTGCCCCCGTCCATCGTCGCCGCGGGGCTCGAAGCGCTCGACATCATCAAGAACGGCGATGCGCTGCGCCAGAAGCTGTTCTTAAACACCGCCCATTGGCGTGCGGCCCTCGAAGCCGCCGGGTTCGAAACCCTGCCCGGGGAACACCCGATCGTGCCCGTCATGACCCATGACGCCAACAAGGCCCAGGCGATGGCCACCCGCCTGTTCGAGCTAGGCATCTACGTCTCGGGCTTCTTTTTCCCCGTGGTCCCCAAAGGACAGGCGCGCATCCGCACCCAGATGAACGCCGCACTCAGCACGGACGATCTGGATCAGGCCGCAGCGGCATTCGCCCAAGCGGGCAAAGAAACCGGACTTCTGCCATGACACATCCGCTTCATCTGGCCAAAAATATCCCGGGGAGCCGCGCAGCGGCGGGGCGGAGCCCCTCTTTCGATGCCATCAGGAAAGCGCCCCATGTCCAATGAAATGACCGCGCTGGCCAAGACGGCCCCTGCCCCGGGCCTCGACCGGATCACGGCTCCGGTGCCCGAAATCGGTCCCGAAGAGGTGCTGATCCGGATCAACAAAACGGGTATTTGCGGCACCGATATCCATATCTGGAACTGGGACGATTGGGCCGCGCGCACCGTTCCCGTGCCGCTGATCACCGGCCATGAATTCGCAGGTGAGATTGTCGAGCTTGGCCGTCACGTCACCGACCTCACACTCGGTCAGCGCGTCTCCGGCGAAGGCCACCTAATCGGTAAATCATCGCGCCAGTCGCGCGCCGGGAAATTCCACCTCGACCCCGAAACCCGCGGCATCGGCGTCAACGAACAGGGCGCTTTCGCACAGTACCTGAAACTGCCAGCCTTCAACGCCGTCCCCCTGCCCGATGCGATCGACGACGAAATCGGGGCGATCCTCGATCCCCTTGGCAACGCCGTGCACACCGCGCTCAGCTTTGATCTTGTGGGCGAGGACGTCCTGGTCACAGGCGCAGGTCCCATCGGGATCATGGCGGCGGCGGTCGCGCGCCACGTCGGCGCACGCCACGTGGTGATCACCGATCTCGACCAGACCAGGCTCGACCTGGCTGCCGAAGTTGCGGACGTCGTCCCCGTCAATGTCGCCACGCAGGACCTCAAATCGGTGGTCACGCAACTTGGCATGAAAGAAGGCTTCGACATCGGCCTTGAGATGTCGGGTGCCCAGCCCGCGCTTGATCAGATGGTCGAAAGCCTTGTGATGGGGGGCCGCATCGCCCTTCTGGGCATCCCGCCCGGCAAGTCCCCCGTCGACTGGTCGCGCATCGTCTTCAAGGCGATCACCATCAAGGGCGTCTACGGGCGCGAGATTTTCG